>DASXIR010000043.1:0-36958 GCA_036497895.1 Vicinamibacterales bacterium
ACGATCGAGGACGCCGCCGAATTGCAGCTGCACCAGGAACACGTGGTGCGGCTCGAAACGCGTCCACCAAACGTCGAAGGCAAGGGCGCCGTCCGCCAGCGTCAGCTGGTGATCAACGCCCTCCGTATGCGTCCCGATCGCATCGTGGTCGGCGAGGTCCGAGGCGAAGAGTCGCTCGACATGCTCCAGGCGATGAACACCGGTCACGATGGGTCGTTGACCACCGTCCACGCCAACACGCCGCGTGATGCCCTGTCCCGTATCGAGACGATGATCGCAATGGGTGCGACGCACCTGCCGGAAAAAGCGATGCGGCAGCAGATCGCCTCGGCGATTCAGCTCGTCGTGCAGCAGACCAGGCTCGCCGACGGCTCGCGCAAGGTGACGAGCATCGCGGAAATCACCGGCATGGAAGGCGACATCATCACCATGCAGGAGATTTTCCTGTTCGAGAAAATGGGAGTCACGCAGGACGGCAAGGTGATCGGCCGGTTTCGGGCGACCGGCGTCAGGCCGAAGTGCTGCGAGCGTCTGCGTGCCTCGGGCATCCATCTGCCCGCCGACATGTTCGAAGGGGTCACGGAGGTCCGCTGATGCTCGCTGCCCTCCTGATGTTCGTGATCGGCGCGGGGGTGGTCCTCGGCGGCTACGCCGCCTACGCCTACGTCCCTGGCATGATCAGCCGTCGTCAGCTGGATCGCCGGCTAATCGACGTGTCGATGCTCGCCGGACCCGACCCGACGTCCAGCGACGACTCGAGCATTCTGAAGAGCATGAAGCGCGGCCCGCTGCCGGCGCTCGAGCGTCTCGCCGCCAAGACGCGCGCGGGCTCGTGGCTGGCGAAGCTCATCGAGCAGTCGGGCGTGAAAACGACGCCGAGCGCGATGCTGGTCGTGTCCGTGTTTGCAGCGTCGCTGCTGGCGCTGCTCGCCTCCCTTGTCAACGTGCCGTTCAGCGCGCTGATCGGCGGACTGGTTGGAGCGGTGCTGCCGTTGGGCTGGCTGCGGCATCGCCGCACCAAGCGCATGAACAAGTTCGAGGAACAGTTCCCGGAGGCGCTCGACCTGCTGTCGCGCGCCATTCGCGCCGGCCACGCCTTCCAGACCGCGCTCGGCATGGTCGGCGACGACCTCACCGAGCCGGTGGGTCCGGAATTCAAGAAAACCTTCGACGAACAGAACTTCGGGTTGCCGCTCCGCGACGTGCTCAACCAGATGGCGGAACGGGTCCCGATTCTCGACGTGCGCTTCTTCGTGACCGCGGTCCTGATTCAGCGCGACACCGGCGGCAACCTGTCGGAGATTCTCGACAACCTCGCGCACGTGGTGCGCGAGCGGTTCAAGATTCGGCGTCAGGTGCGCGTGCACACCGCGCACGGCCGCTTCACCGGTTACGTCCTGCTGGCGCTGCCGGCGGCGCTGGCGATCGCGCTCTCGTTCATCAACCCGGAACACATGCGCGTGCTGTTCCACGAACACATGGGTCAGATGATGCTGCTCGGCGCGATTGTGATGCAGACCGTCGGATTCTTCTGGATCCGCAAGGTCATCAAGATCGAGGTCTAGTGTGGTTGTCCTGCTGCCGCTGCTCACGTTTGTCTTCGTCTCGCTGCTGATTGTCGCCGGCGCGATGGCCCTGGCCCCGGACGCGGCGGGCGCAATCGAACGGCGATTGGGCGAGGTCACCGGCGCGCCCGTCAAGCGCGCATTTGAGGATGCCGGCTACGAGCGCGTCGCGGTCGACTGGCTCAAGCGAATTGGCAACATGGCGCCGCGCTCGCCCAAGGAAATGGGCAAGCTGCAGCAGAAGCTGACCTACGCCGGCTACCGCAATCGCGAAGCCATCGTCGTGTTCTTCGGCATCCGGCTCGGGTTCGCGGTGCTGATGTTCAGCCTGTTCGCGACCCCGGTGATCATGCGGCGGCCGAACCTGATGTTCGCCCTGACGGCATGCGGTCTCGGCTATCTTCTGCCGAGCATGGCGCTCGGCCGGCTGGCGAAGCGGCGTCAGCACCGGATTCGGCTGGGACTGCCCGACGCGCTCGACCTGTTGGTGGTGAGCGTCGAAGCCGGCCTCGGCCTCGATCAGGCGATTCAGCGCGTCAGCGCCGAGCTCGCATTCGCCCATCCTGACTTGTGCGACGAGCTGCGCCAGATCAATTTCGAGCTGCGTGCGGGTAAGGCCCGTAGCGAAGCGCTGCACAACCTCGCCGACCGGACCGGGGTCGACGACATCTCGTCGCTCGTGGCGATGCTGGTCCAGACCGACAAGTTCGGCACCAGCGTGGCGCAGTCTCTGCGCGTGCATTCCGACACCGTCCGGACCAAACGGCGTCAGCGCGCCGAAGAAGCGGCGGCGAAGACCGGCGTCAAGATGGTCTTCCCGCTGGTGTTCTGCATCTTCCCGTCAATCTGGGTCGTCACGATCGGGCCGGCCGCGATCAAGTTCATCGAGGTGCTGGTGCCGATGGGGAAACAGTAGGTCATGGCCGTCACCAGCGCCCCCGTCTCGCAGATCATCGATCGCTCGCCGGCGCCGCCGGCTCCAGCCAGCGTCGAAGACACCGGGCTGACCGCGGATCAGATCGCGCAGCTGTGCGTAAAACACCTGTACTCCGGCGAAGCCAGTGGCCACGTACTCGCGGACCGGATGCGGCTGCCGTATGCACTGCTCGAACACATCATCGAGCACGCGCGCGCCGAGCGGCTGATCGAAGTGCGCGGATCGACCGGATCGGGCACCGCCGGCTACCGTTATGCGTTGACCGACCTGGGACGGGATCGGGCGCGCCAGTACCTCGACGTCAGTCACTACATCGGCGCGGCGCCGGTGCCGCTCGAGAAATACGTCGCGATGATGCGACGCGTGGCCGCGGCCCGTGGCTACATCGACCGCGATCGGTTGAAAAAGGGCTTCAGCCATCTCATCGTCGCTGACGAAGTGCTGGAAAAGCTGGGCCCGGCGGTGAACGCCGGCAAGGCAGTGTTTCTCTACGGACCTCCAGGCAACGGCAAGACCGTGATTGCCGAAGGCATGGGACGGACACTCGGCGGCGACATGTACGTGCCGTATGCGCTCGATGTCGACGGTCAGATCGTCACCGTCTTCGATCCGATCAACCACGAGTCGCTCGAAGAAGAGATCGGCGACGGAAGCGTGATTGCTGCCGTGCCGCACGATCGCCGCTGGGTGCGGATCCGGCGGCCGGTGGTCATGGTCGGCGGCGAGCTGACCCTGGACATGCTCGACATCACGTTCAACCCGATTTCGAAGTATCACGAGGCGCCGATCCAGTTGAAAGCCAACGGCGGCGTTCTCCTGGTCGACGATTTCGGCCGTCAGCGCGTGCGTCCGGAAGAATTGCTCAACCGCTGGATCGTGCCGCTCGAGAGCCGCTTCGACTACCTCACGCTCCACACCGGCAAGAAATTTCAGATGCCGTTCGACGTGCTGATCGTGTTCGCCACCAACCTCGATCCGGCATCGCTCGCGGACGAAGCGTTCCTGCGCCGCATCCCTTACAAGATTCCAATCGAGGATCCCTCGCTCGAGCAATTCACGCAGATCTTCGAGCTCAATTGCCGCAAGCGCAATCTGCGCTTCCACCAGGTGATGGTCGCGTATCTCCGGCGCCGGCACTACGGTCCGCTCAATCGTCCGATGCGGTCCTGCCACCCGCGCGATTTGCTCGATCAGGTCACCGCGTTGTGCCGTTATCAAGGACGCGAGCCAGGGATTACGCGAGGCCTGCTCGACGCCGCATGCGACTCGTACTTCGTCAACGAAGCCCAGGCCGTCGTCGGCCAGGCGAAGAAGCCGGCCCGGCGGCGGCTGGACGTTCATTGATGGAGTCGCTGACGCTTCGCCACGTTCGCACCGATCTGCTGTCGCGGTTCTGCGTGGCCGCGCTGTTCGCGGTCTTGTCGATCAACCTGCTGACCGATTTCGTCCACACCCACCGCGTGACCGGATTGCTGCTGCTCGTCAGCGAGTCGCTGGTCGTCATCCTGACGATTCTGCGGCGGCGAACCGGGGTCGTGGACCGCTCCGCGGCGGCCGCATTCGTCACCACCGTGTCGCTGGTCGGTCCGTCACTGGTGCGGACCGCGTCGGTCGGTGGCCTGGTGCCGGATGCAGCGACGGCGCTGCTGTCCGCGATCGGCCTGATGATCGTGATCGCGGGCAAAATCACGCTCGGGCGCAGTTTCGGTCTGGTGCCGGCCAATCGTGGCGTGGTCATCGGCGGCCTCTACAAGTTCGTGCGGCACCCGATCTACGCCGGCTACCTGCTGACCCACATCGCGTTTGCCTGTGCACACCCGACCCTGTGGAATGTCAGCATCCTTCTGGTCGCCGACACCGCGTTGATCGTGCGCGCGCTCTACGAGGAACGAGTCCTCGGGGCCGACGGCTCGTATCAGTCGTACTGCCAGCGAGTGGCCTGGCACCTCGTGCCGGGGCTGTTTTAGGTTTCAACGGTCCGATTCCGGACTGGTCAGCGGACGGAGCAACGCACATGGAGATCAGGAACGCCCGAACGGACTGTGTCGTGGCGAGCATCGTGGAAGTGGCAACGACCCGAGCCGAGCGACGGCGCGGTCTGCTCGGCCGCGACTCGCTCGACCTGGCTGCCGCGCTGGTGCTCTCTCCCTGCTGCTCGATTCACACCGCGTTCATGCGGTTCCCGATCGACGTGGCGTTCGTGGACCGCGATGGACACGTGACCCGCATCGTGCGCGACCTGGCGCCGTGGCGCCTCGCGATCGCGCCGCGTGCGCACGCCGTCGTGGAGTTCGCCGGCGGCTGCCTGAGCGCCCGCGATCTGAAGGTCGGCGATCGTCTGCTGCTGGTGCCGTCGCCGACCGATGCCGCGGAGTCGCCGTCGGCGACCTGGTCGGCACGATCGGTCAGCGCCGCCTGACTCCTGGAGCCGATCGGTTACTCGGATCGTTCGATTAGGCGCGCCATCGTGGCGCCGAGGTGGGCGGCAGGATCATCCCAGAACTCCGCCACCGCTGGATGCCGCTCCAGCACCGCCTGCACGATCCCGCGCTGGACTCCCGCGCCGCGGCCGTGGATCAACCGCACTTCGCGCAGCCCCGCGCCCAGCGCCGCATCGATGTAGGAGTCCACGACCGACGCCACGTCGCGCGGAGCGAAGGCGTGCAGGTCGATCTCGCGTTCGATGGGAATGCGGACGGCCATCAGTGCCTCGCGGCCGTTGTGCGGTCAGCCCTTCGCGTACTCGGCCTTGACGACGGTCTTGATTCCACCGCGTACCGAGAAATCGCCGACCACCGTCATCCGGCGCGGATGAATCGCGGTGACCAGATCGTCCAGGATCTGGTTGGTCACCGCCTCGTAGAAGATGCCCCGATTCCTGAACTCGACCAGGTAGTACTTGAGTGCTTTCAGTTCGATGCAGGTGGCATCGGGCACATACGTGATCCGGATTTCGCCGAAATCCGGCAAGCCCGTCTTCGGACATACTGAGGTGAATTCGGGGCACTGAATCGCGATCTCGTAGTCGCGCTCCGGCCGAGGATTGGGAAACGTCTCGAGCGTCGAACTGGCCATCGTCGAAAATTCTAGCATCCGCGTCGCGCCGCAAGCCCGACAGGCCCTGTTTTCGGCCCAAAATCGCGATTTCTGCCCTCGCCGTGATTGACACTGGCGAGAAGGGCGCGCTAGGATCACGGCGGTTTTCGCGAGTAAAGCCACGATTGATGCTGCGCGCGCGGCGATCGTCGGTGAACATCACAGCGCGTTAAGTAGGGGGAACACCGATGAACGACGCCCGCAGGATGGGCAAGTCCGAGCTCTTCTCGCACTTCGCCGAGCGGTTCGAAGTGAAGCGGACGCAAGCCCGTGAATATTTCGACGAGCTGACGATTCTGGCCGAGAAAGAGCTGAAACGGTCCGGGGAGTTCGTGCTGCCCGGCATGGTGAAGCTGGTCGTGCAGAAGCGGAAGGCGCGGATGGGCAGGAATCCGGCGACCGGCGAGGCGATCAAGATTCCCGCCAAGACCGTCGTCAAGGCGCGGATCGCCAAGCAGTTGAAGGACGCCGTACTGCCGAAGAAGTAATCGACTTCCGTGCTCGCGCTTGCTCCCGCGGCGTGGTTACGCCGCGGGTACCCGCGCCAGGGTGCGACTGTACAGCGTCGCCGGCACCAGGCACATCGTTCTCGCCTCGAGATTCGTCACCGAATCATCATCCAGAATGATCCGATCGCCGGGCCCGAGCAGGATCTCGGCGCTGTAGCGCCGCGCGCCTCGCAGGGTACGCAGCTCGAAGTAGCGCACTGCGACCGTCAGATCCTTCACGGTCAGGGTGTCGGTTTTGACCAGTGTTCGAAACATGCCTCAACTCCTCCACGTGCAGTCGTGCATCAGCTTGCAGCCGCCTGTGACGATCGATCATCGCGCGCCGGAAAACGCAGGGTGAACGCGGTACCGCGACCGACCTCGCTCTCGACGCCAATGGTTCCGTCGAGTTGCTCGACGATACGCTTGGAGATCGCGAGGCCGAGCCCCAGCCCATGCCGCTTGGTGGTCATGAAGTCGTCGAAGATCGCGGCAAGGCGCTCGGCAGGAATGCCGGAGCCGGTATCACTGACGCTGATCTCGATGCGATTGCCCTGACGCGCCGTCGCGACCGTGACCACGCCGCCCGGTTCAGTGGCCTGGATCGCGTTCATGATCAGGTTGCGATAGACACGGCTGAGCGCGAAGCGATCGCCTTCGATGACCAACGGGCTCTGCCCGTATTGCGTCTGCAGGTTGACGCCGTTGCGCTCGCCTTCGACGCGCATCGCCTCGACGATCTCGGCCACCGATCCATTGATTTCCATCGCGAAGCGCTCGACCGGCTTCGGCTTGACGATGTGGCGGAGGTCGTCCATGAAGCGTTTGAGCGCCGCCAGCTCGCGCTCGATGGTGCGGCGGAACATGTCCTTCGACTCGGGATCCACGTCGTCGCGCAGCAGCAGCTTGGTGCTGTTGCCGAGGTTCTGGATGGGATGCGACAGATCGTGGACCAGGCCGGCCGCCATGCGTCCGAACGCCGCCTGGCGCTCCTGGCGCTTCACTTCTTCCTGCAGCGTGACCAGGCGGTCCGCCATGGCGTTGAACGCCTTGCCGAGGTCGCCGAGCTCGTCGTCGCGCGTGATGGTGACTCGGGTGTCGAGCTGGCCGGCGGCGATGTCATGAGTGCCGCGCTGCAGCGCGAGGATCGGGTTGATGAAACTCCGTCCGAAGAGATAGCCGACCGTGATCATGGCGAGCAGCGCCAGTGAAATCGCGACGAAGAGCAGCCTCTGAAGGACCACACCGTTGGCGTAGGCTTCGCGCGTCGGCTGTTCGACGATCACGCTCCAGCCGAGCTGCGGGATGTGCGCGCCGACGCCAAGGTCGCTGCGGCCGTCTTCGTCCACGTACTCGCGAGACACCGCCATGTCGTCGGCGGACCCGCGGACCGCGGTGACGAGCGGATGGCCGTTCATGTTGCGCGCCTGCGCCACCAGCGCCTTTTTGTCGGGGTCGCCGTGCGCGATCAGCGCACCGTCCGGCGCGATCACCATCGCGTAGCCATGGTCACCGACGCGGATGCGATCGACCATGCGCCACATCTCCTCGAGGCTGAACTCGCCGGCGAGCCAGCCGGACGGCACACCGAGGTGTGTGAGGCGGATCGTGAAAACGGACGTGGGCAACAAATCTTCGTCGACGCGAATCGGGGACATTGACACGCCGTCGATCACCGGCTGGGCGCCTTTTGGAATCGCGATGCGCGGCTTGCCGATCCGGCTTGACGCAATCATCGCGCCCTGCTCGTCGAATAGTGTCAGCTCACGAAATTCGCGGAACTGCAGGACGTAGTTCTTGAGAATCTGATCCTGTTGCGTCTGGGTGAGTCCGGTGTCCTGTAAGTCTGCCGAGAGCGCCTTCAGCAGTTCGGCGTTGGTGGCGACGTAGCGGCGGATTTCCTCGGCGGCGCGGATGGCGACGTTCTGGTTGCCGTTGGTCACCGACTCGCGGGTGCCGCGCTGCAGTGAAACCAGCGAGATGAATCCGTACGCCAGCAGCGGCACGATGGCTGCGATGCCGAGCAGCAGCGCGAAGCGGGTGGCGATGTGGCGAACCTTCATGTCAGTTAGTTGGACGGCCGATGGCGGCGGCAGGCCGCCACAGGCGCAGCGTGCTCAAGATATCGCGTCCCGGGTCGGCGTCCAACACGACGAACCGCTTGCTAACCGCACGAGCATGCTGCGACCAGGCCAGGAAGATCGCCGGCGGATCCTCGATGACCGCGTGCTGAAACGAGGCAACGCCCTTGCGGTAGTCGTCATCCGAGGCGGCATGACGGATGCTGTCGAGCGCTGCGTCCACGGCTGGACCTGAAAACCCGGAAGGGTTGGCGCTTCCTGAATGCCACCATAAAAACGGACGAAACAAGCTGGGACCGCTGATCAGGTCCGTCAAGACCGCGTCGAAGTCCCGCTTGGCCACGGCGCCGAGAATCTGGTCTGGCGGCGCCTCCTGAATGTCCATCGACACGTTGATCTGATCGAGTTGCCGCTTCACGACCAGCGCCATGCGCTCGTAGTCCGGCGGAACGAGGCAGGTGAAGTGAAGCCGGTGTTCCGCCAGGACTCGTGATCCGGCAGCGGGGTCGAACGCAACTGTCTCGGTACCTGGCCCCAGGGCCCAGTGTTGGGGCCAGATAGGTCCTGCCGAGGCGACACCGTGGCCATTCAAGCCTTGTCGAACGAAGGCGTCTCGATCGATGGATTGGGAAAGGGCACGACGAACAGAAGCAGATCGCAGAACCGGGTTTTTGGTATTGAAGATGAGCGCGTATTGGTAATGGCTGATCGCCGTGAAGACCTGGATCTGATTTGATCGCTGGAACGTCTCCAGCGCGTCGGGGCTCACTTCGTACAGCATGTCGAGGTGATCGCGCAGCATCTCGGCCCACGCCGCGCGCGCTGTCGGGTAGGTGTTCACCGCCAGTCGATCGATCGCTGGCCGACCGAGATAGTACTGATCGTTGGCTTGCAGTTCCGTGGGGGATGACGGACCGACCGGTTTGAACGGTCCGGTACCGGCGCTGGCTGGTGCCGGGCTGCGGAACTGCAGTTCGAGCGCCTCGAGGACGAATGGTGAATGCTGTCGCAGCGCGATGTCGATTTCTAAATCGTTGACGGCTCGAATCTGCTCGACGTCGGTGAAGGCCGTGCCCATGAACCGGGGCAGGGCACCCGCGAGAACTTTGACGACTGTTTCCGCCGTCACGACGGAACCGTCGTGAAACTTCAGCGCGGGCCGCAAGAACACCTTCAAGGTTCGACCGTCGGGGGAATACTCCCAACGTTCTGCGAGCCAGGGCGTGGGCCGCCCGTCCTCGCCCATCTTCACCAGACCTTCGACCGACTGGTTCCCGGCGACCTGCCGCACGCCGTTCTGCGGATCTGCCGAAGCCATCTGCCCGACGCTCACGCCAATCCTGAGCGTCGATGTTGTGACCCGCTGCGCAGATCCGACCGGGCTTCTACACGCCGCCGACGAGCACAGCAACACAGTAGCGAGCGCGCCAACCGCTGCGATCGAGCGGTGGCGGCTCGTCTGTTCCGTACTCGCCGTGGTCATCTACCGCTTGTTCAAAGGAACGTCGTCAACCATCATCATGCAGAATCCCTGGGGCTTGACGCTGGTGGCCTTTTTCACGATGGTGATCTTCATTGTAGTCTCCTAAGCTGCGCTGGCCGCGGAATGCGCCAGCGACACGAGTGCCGATTCGAAGCTGCGCTTGTGACATGTCGGCAGGTTCATGTCGCCAAGCTGTGTGAACGAATTCGCGACGCATCCACCCGCGCACACGGGCATGAATGCGCAATCTCCGCAGTCCTTCCACGGATCGAGCCGGTCGAAGCGCTCCCGAGCGGCCGCCCGGTCGTTGTCGTGGCGGTCGTCGATATGGCCGGTGGACGTCGCCAGTTGGCCGGTGAAGCCGGGGCACGCATACAGCGAGCCGTCTGGACCGATGGTGTGCGCGTGCTGCATGTGCACGTGGCACGGCCCGTTGTGGACGCCGTCAGGCGTCGGAAAACCGTGACGCTTGGTCTCTTCGCGCAGGAACGACATCTTGTCGTCGAGAAAATCGCAGCTGTCGCAGGTCGATCCATGGCCCGCGCCGGCCGATGTCATGCAGGTCCCGTTGAGCGGCTTGTTCGAGGCGCTGACGGGGATCAGCGGAATCATCCCCTTCGGCGCCGGCGGTGCCATGTCGCGGATGACCGGCTTGAAGTTGACCTTGATCAGGTCGTCACCGAACTCCTGGGCCCGCAGGAACTCGAGCAGCGCCGGAAAGCTTTCAACCGAGCTTTCGTCGAAATTTCCGCCGATCGCGATGCGGCAGCGGCCGGCCACCCGGCGAATGTTCTCGATGATGCGATCGAAGGTGCCCTGGCCTCCGCGCAGCGGGCGCATTCGATTGTGGGTGTCGCGATCGCCGTCGAGCGTGATCTTGATCCCGTTCAACCCGAATGGCTGCATGCGATCGACGACTTCCGGCGTAAGCAGCAGGCCGTTGGTGATGATGCTGTTGAACATCGTCACGCCGCGTTCCTGCGTTGCGTTCCACAGGCGTTCGCTCAATTGATACATCACCGGCAGGTTGAGCAACGGCTCGCCGCCAAAAAAGGTGAGCACCAGGCGCTCGGGCCGCACGCGATCGAGCTCGCGTTCGATCCAGTCGCCGACCCGCACGGCCGTCGCCATCGACATCTTGTCCGCGTGCAGGTTGTAGTCGCCGTGATCGCCCTGGAAGCAGTAGTCGCACGCGAAATTGCATTGGAGCGTCGTCAGGATCGTGACGTTGAGCTCGTCGGTGCTGCTCTTGACGCCGGTGATGTAGTCGTTGAAGCGACGCCGGTCCGCGGTGCGGTTCTCGACGAGGAAACCGTTCTCCGACAGCAGATTCAGCGCGTACTGTTCATTTTCGGTCGGACCGAGCACACTCGGCAGCTCGCCGGCGGCCGCGCGATCGAGCAGTTCCGCGACGTCCGGTGACACCACGAGCTGGGCATCGGTGAGCGTGTTCATCAGGAACACTTCATCGCGCGCCGGTAGCGGGACGCGAAGGTTGAACATGGACGGTTGCATTTGGGGGAAATCCGCTGGGACCGGTTCTTGTTTGCGCGTCCGCCGAATGCGGCGCATACACAGAGTGCAACTGGTATTCCATGAAGAGGCAAAACTGCACTAACTGAAATTCATTCGAGATTCAGCAATTGCGATACGGACGGGCCAACCTCATCTGGCTGACCCTCGAGGGTAATGGTTTGGCCGCTCGTGCGTACACGCGAGCGGAAATCGCCCTTTAATGGCGAGGTGTCAGCGGATTAGCAAGAGAGGTAATGACTTGGCCCCTGAGGACAAGTTATTGGCTCTATTCAGGCGCCGCGAAGTTGATTCGCAATGTGTCGCACCTTGAGCTTCTGAATCTTAAACTTCAGCGTGCTGAGAGGAACTCCAAGGTACTCTGCGGTGCGCGTCACGTTCCCACCGCACTTTTCCAGCGCTCGCAGAATGAAATTCCGCTCGAACGTGTTGGTCGCGTCGTCGAACAGGCTGCCCGTCGGCGTTTCCCTGGGATCGAGCTGAGCGAAGTGGAACTCGAGCGGGAGATCTTCTTCGGAGATGTACTCCTTGTCACCGCTGACCGCTACCAGCCGCTCGATGAGGTGCTCGAGCTCGCGGATATTGCCGGGCCACCAGTGCTTCTTCAGCATCGTCAGCGTGGGCTCGGTCACGCCCTGGATGCGTTTTCGAAAGCGACCGTTGTAGCGGCGCAGGAAGAAATCGGCGAGCTGCGGGATGTCGTCGGCACGCTCGCGCAAAGGCGGCAGGGTAATCGGAATGACGTTGATGCGGAAGAAGAGGTCCTCGCGAAAGCGTCCCTCTTTCACCGCTTTCTCCAGATCGACGTTGGTCGCGGCAATCAATCGGAAGTCGGTCTTGATCGGCTTGCTGCCGCCGAGCCGCTCGATCTCGCCCTCCTGAATCGCGCGCAGCAGCTTGGCCTGCAGATCGAGTCGCAGATCGCCGATTTCGTCGAGGAACAGCGTGCCGCCGGACGCCAGCTCGAACTTGCCGAGTTGCTGTCGGACCGCGCCGGTGAACGCACCGCGCTCGTGGCCGAACAGCACGCTCTCAGCGAGATCCGCCGGAATCGCCGCGAGGTTGACCGCGATAAACGGCGCTTCCGGATCGCCGGCCTCGCGATGAATCAGCCGTGCCAGCAATTCCTTGCCAGTGCCGCTCTCGCCGAGGATCAGCACGGTAGCCGGGAGCTTGGCGATCTTCTGGACGAGGTCGATGATGTCGCGCGTGATCTTGCTGCCACCGACCACGAACTCGCGGTCGTTCTGGTCCGCGACCTGGGCCGACAGGGTCAAAACCTGGCGATTCAGATCCTGGCGCTCGCTCGCATTGCGTACCAGCGACCGCAGCTGGTCGTAGTCGAAGTCCTTGGTGATGTAGTGGTACGCGCCGTGTTTCATCGCCTGGACCGCGGTCTCGATTTCCGTGATGGCCGAAATCATGACCGCTTCGATCAGGCTGTAGTTCTCCTTGACGATGCGCAGGACCTCGAAGCCGCTGATGCCCGGCAGCCTGACATCCAGGAGCATGAGGTCGATGTCCTCACGATTGAGGATGGGCAGGGCCGCCTCGCCGCTCGACACCCGCAGGACCCGGTAGTCCCGCTTGAGGATCGCGGTCAGCGTGTCCCGCATCCCCTCATCATCGTCGACGATGAGAACGGTCTTTGGCTTGGTGCTCATAGTCGTGGAGCGCGGGAACGGCGGTATTGTGTCAGGCGGTTGACACTGTTGCAAGCCGTTCGATAAGGTACAAAGTTCGTTGACCTTTCACTGGCTGCTGACCGGCGCAGCTGTCCTCCTGGCGGGCGCCGCGTTCGTCAAGGCGCGACGCCTGGCTAAACGGCTCGACCGGCTGACCGAATCCTACTGGGAGCTGCGCTACGAACACGGGCAGCTGCGCGCCCGTGTGCACCGGCTCGACCCCGAGCAGGCGCCGCGGGACGCAGAAGCCCCGCCCCAGGGCGCGAAAACGACCTTCGTGCCGCTCTCCTCGTTGAAGCGATAAAGCGAGACCCCACACGTGCCGAACGAATATGACGTCATAGTAATCGGGGCCGGTACGGGCGGCTACGTCGCGGCAATCCGCGCCGCCCAGCTCGGCCTGAAGACCGCGGTCGTAGAAAAACAGAAGGCGCTCGGCGGCACCTGCCTGCTGTGGGGCTGCATCCCGACCAAGGCGCTGCTCGAACACGCTCACGCGCTGAAAGTCATGCAGCACGCCAAGGAGTGGGGACTCACCATTGGCCCCTCGGTCGGCTCGGGCCAGGCCGCCTCTCCATCCGCACTGAGTATCGGCATCGACATGGTCCAGGTTCAGACCCGGAAGGATCGCATCGTGTCCGGTCTGACCAAGGGTGTCGAGTTCTTGTTCAAGAAGAACAAGATCGACTGGATCAAGGGCACGGCCCGTCTCACCGGCAATGGCGGCGTCGACGTGTTCGAAGGCGAGCAACAGACGCTCCGGGCGAATAAGGAAATCATTGTCGCTACCGGCTCGTCGCCGCGCAGCGTGCCGGGCATCACCATCGATCATCGGCGCATCATCACCAGCGACGAGGCGATCGGGTTGCGCGAGGTTCCCAAATCGATCGTCATCATGGGAAGCGGCGCGGTCGGCGTGGAGTTCGCATCGATCTTCCGCCGTTTCGGAAGCGACGTCACGATCATCGAGCTGCTGCCCCGGCTGGTCCCGATCGAGGACGAGGCGATCTCCGCAGAACTCGAGAAATCGTTCCGCAAGCAGGGCATCACCAGCCACACCGGCGCGAGGGTCTCAGCCGCGACGGTCAGCGGCGACGGCGTTGACGTGAGCGTCGCGCTGGCCGATGGCACCAGCAAGAGCCTGCGAGCCGACTATCTCCTGGTTGCGACCGGTCGCGGACCGGTCACCACCGGACTCAACGCCGAAGGCGCCGGCCTGCAGCTCGAGAAGGGCTACATCAAGGTCGACAATCTGTTTCGCACCGATGTTCCCGGCATTTCAGCAGTCGGTGACGTCATTACGTTCGGCGGACCCGGACACCCGCAGCTGGCGCACGTCTCGTCGGCGGAGGGCATCGTCTGCGCCGAACGGATCGCCGGCCAGGAAACGCGTCCGATCAACTACGATCATGTGCCCGGGTGCACCTATTGCGACCCGGAAATCGGCAGCGTCGGCCTGACCGAGGCGAAGGCGAAGGCGCGTGGCTATGACGTTCGCGTCGGCATGTTTCCGTTCGGCGTGCTGGGCCGCGCCAAAATGGCAGGCGAGACCGACGGTTTCGTGAAAATCGTGGCGGACAGGAAATACGACGAGCTGCTCGGCGTCCACATGATCGGCCTGCGGTCCACCGAGCTCGTGGCCGAGGCGACGGTCGCGCTGCAGCTCGAGTCGACGGTCGAGGATCTGATTCGGACGATTCACGCGCATCCGACAATGGCGGAGGCGATCGGCGAGGCGGCACACGCGGCGCATGGCGCCGCGATACAGTCATGACCGGGCGCGCCTTTCGGGCGCGCCTCGACCATGACGGAGCGCGACCCTTCGGGCGAGCGTCGAGGATTGCATGGCTACTGATGTCGTGATGCCGCAGATGGGCGAGTCGATCGCCGAGGGCACGATCGTCCGCTGGATCAAGAAAGTCGGCGACAAGATCGACCGCGACGAGCCGTTGTTCGAGATTTCCACGGACAAGGTGGACGCGGAAATCCCCTCGCCGGCCGCGGGCGTCATCTCCGAGATTCGGGTCAAGGAAGGCGAGACGGTCCCGATCAACAGCATCGTCGCCGTGATTGGATCCGCCGCTGACGCCGCCGCCAGGCCGTCTGCGCCGGCCCCGTCGGCGCCTCTCCCGCACTATCACGATCGAGACGAGCCGGCTGTGGTGCCGGCACCGGCATCGGCGGCGGCATCCGTCCCAGCTCGACCCGCGCCTGCGCCAGTTCCGGCGGCGCCGCCGGTCGAGAGGCCGCACGCGGCCTCAGCTGAAGAAGCGATTCGTGAACGTTCGTCGCCGCTGGTGCGGAAGATCGCGAAAGAGAATCAGGTCGACATCTCGCAGATCCACGGCACCGGCATCGCCGGGCGTGTCACCAAGGAAGACATCCTCGGCTTCATCGACAAAGGCGCAAATGGCCAGGCCGGGCAAGTGGCGCGGGCCCCGCAGAGCCAGGCCGGTCAGGCCGGCGCGGGTGCGCATCCATCGCCGCCGATCAGGCCCGGCGCCGGCGATCGGGTCGAGAAGATGTCGGTGATGCGCAAGCGGATCGCCGAGCACATGGTGCTCAGCCGCAAAACGTCCGCGCATGTGCACTCGGTGTTCGAGGTCAATTTTTCCCGCATCGACAGCATTCGCAAGGCGCGCAAAGCGGAGTTCGAGCAGGCCGGCGCCAAGCTCACCTACATGTCGTTCATCATCAAGGCGGTGGTGGACGCGCTACGCCACGTGCCGATTGTCAACGCCTCGGTGGACGGCGACTCGGTGATCTACCACGGCGACATCCACGTCGGCGTCGCGGTCGCGCTCGACTGGGGTCTGATCGTGCCGGTGATCAAGAAGGCCGACGAGAAGAACCTGGTTGGGCTGAGCCGAGCCGTCGTCGACCTGGCCGGACGCGCCCGCGCCAAACAGTTGAAGCCGGAGGAAGTGTCCGGCGGCACCTTCACGATCACCAACCCCGGCGTGTTCGGCGCGCTGTTCGGCATGCCGATCATCAATCAGCCGCAGGTCGCGATTCTTGGCGTCGGCAACGTCGAAAAGCGAGCCGTCGTCATCGACGATGCGATTGCGATCCGGCACATGGCGTACCTCACCCTCGGCTACGATCATCGCGTCATCGACGGTGCGGTCGCCGACGAGTTCATGTCGATGGTGAAGCGATCGCTCGAGCAGTGGGATCCGAACGTCGTCTAGAAGTCCGCCGGCTCGGGCCGATTCCCTACGCAGAAGCGCTCGCGATGCAGCGCGCGCTTGCCGAGGATCGGCGGGCCGGGCGGGTTGGCGATCTGCTGCTGCTGGTCGAACATCCACATGTCCTCACCCTTGGCGTCCGCGGCGATGGCGGACGCTCGCACATCCTGGCGAGCCCGGACGCGCTCGACGCCCGAGGCGTCGAGGTTCTCGAAACCGGCCGCGGCGGCGACATCACGTATCATGGGCCGGGCCAGATCGTCGGCTATCCGATCATCGACCTGAATCCGGATCGGCGCGACGTCCATCGCTACGTGCGCGATCTCGAGGACGTGTTGATGCGGACGATCGGCGACTACGGCATCGAGGCGGCGCGCGTCGAGGGCCTGACCGGCGTCTGGGTCGGGCGTGAGAAAATCGCCGCGATCGGCGTCCGCATCGCGCGCTGGATCACCAGTCATGGGTTCGCCTTGAACGTCACCACCGATCTTGAATACTTCGATCTGATTGTGCCGTGCGGAATCGCCGATCGCGGCGTGACCTCACTGGCGCGGCTGCTCGGACGTCCGGTCGATCGACGCGAGGTCGAGGACCGAGTCGCCACGCATTTTGCGGCGGTGTTCGGGGCGATTCTCGAATGACGTCGCAGGCGCGGCTGGTACGCCCGACTGTCCTCACCAAAATCGCGATGGTCGTCAGCGTCGCGTCGATTGCGTGGAGCCTCGCCTTTCTGTTGTTCCGCTATCCGCAGCTGCCGGATCTCCTTCCGGTCCACTTCGGACCGAGGGGGGTGGACGGGTGGCAATTCAAGACCTACTGGCGTGTGCTGCTGTCTGTATTCATTCAACTGGCACTGGCACTGACGCTGGGTGCGATCGGCGCGCTGCTGCTGTCGCGGCCGCACGGCGCCCACGATCAGGACGCGCCGGACGTTCGTGCCGCAGCGACCGCCGCCGAGGCGGTGGCGCTGCTGACGGCGATTTGGGTGGTTTTCCAGGGCTATGCCGGCGTGGCGCTGGCGCTGGTGTGGCAGCGCGGCCGCGCCACGCTCGGGTCCGGGTATACGTATCTCGAGCTGCTCGGCATCGCCCTGACGATCGCGGTGTCCGTCCGCGCCCACGTGCGGCTGGGCCGACCCGAAGCTCGACCGTTCATAGCGTCCCATTGGCGGTACGGTCAGCTCTACAATAATCGCGAGGATCCCGCCCTCTTCGTGCCTACCCGCCAGGGCGCACGGTGGACCCTCAATTTCGGCCGTCCCGTGGCTGCCGCCCTGCTCGGAATCATCCTCGCCCTGGGGATTGTTTGCCCGGCGATCATTCTCGGCTTGTTATTGAGATAAAAGGACTTATCGAAAGTAGTTCACGTCTGGAATATTTCCGCGGGGATTGGGGTTTTACATCCCACACGAGGATATATGAGGGACCCCAAGGACACACTTCTTCTCGAACGCCTGCAGGCAGGCGACGAGGGGGCGTTGGCGGACCTGGCCGACGCCTACAGTTCCAAGATTTATCAACTCGCCTTCCGCTATCTGCGAAACAAGGAAGACGCTGAAGAGATCACGCAGGACGTGCTCTTCAAGGTCTACCGGAAGGTGGGCGCATTCCGCGGTGACGCTGCGTTGTCGTCGTGGATTTACCGCATCACGTTCAACGCCGCCATGTCGCGATTGCGCACGGCGCGTTATCAGCGCTCGCAAGAGGAAGATCGTCAAGCCGTGTCGATGGATGCTGACGGCTCGAGCGTCGCGCTGACGCCGGACGTCGCAGACTGGAGCGACCTTGCCGACGAACAGGTGCTGCGCTCGCAGCTGAGACAGCGCGTGTTCCGCGCGATTCTCGCGCTGCCCGCAATCTATCGCGCGCCGGTGATGCTGCGCGACATCCAGGGCATGTCAACCGAAGAAGCCAGCGCGATGCTGCACGTCAAAGATCAGACGTTGAAGTCGCGCCTGCATCGAGGCCGCCTGATTCTCCGCAAGCAGCTCGCCGATTTCGCCGGCGGTCTGTCGCTGCACCAGCCGGCTTACGGCGCGATTGGGTAACCTCTCGGGATTGGTGACTGGGCAATCGATTCAATGATTGCCCAGTAAGTTTCTGGGCCCTCCAGCCAGCAATTTCCGCAGCTACAACATCACCGCATTGTCGAGCGCAATCTGCTCGACCACGCTTAGCGCTGGCGCCAGCACATCGACGATTCCGGCCGGTCCCAACCGAACCGGGAGCGCTCCGGTGCGATGGCGTGCCGCGGCCGCCGGCTCCGGCGCGACAAAGCAGCTCGCAATCCGGCGCGACCGGCCCGCCATCGCTTCGATGACCATCGTTGCTGCAGTGGCCAGTGCATATGGACCCGGCGGCCATAACGCCGTCACGCGCGCGCTCAGGCGTCGCCTCGTGGGCTCATCCAGGATCCGCGTCAACGCAAACCCGGCCATCGTTGCGTCTTCCCAGGGAATCACCGTGTGATGGGGCGGGACGCCAAGCACCGAGAGCGCGACGTCGCGCGGCGATCCGGCAGCGGCAAGGGCCACCAGGGCGCGCGCTCCGCCGGCAAGCGCTTCAGGCGCTGAACCGAACAGTCGATCGCGCCGGAAGCTCAGCTCGCGGACGCCCCGATCGATCAGCTCGCGTTGGGACGCGCCGGCGCAGACGATGAGCGCGCCCGCGGACGCCGACAGGCGCTTCAAGAGCAACCATCCTTCGTCACCCTGCCATTCGCCGCCGCCCATCCGATCCGCAAGCACAACCACCGAGGCGCCGGCCGCGCGAGAGAGGTCGGGCGACCCGGTCAGTTGTGTGGCGAAGCCTTCGACCGGTCCAGCCTGCGCGATGTCGAGCGCCTTGCCCGCCGCCGCGCGTCCGGTCTCGTCGATGAGCCGGATCGATCGGACGCAGTCCCGCCGCGCCAGGACGTGCGCCACCGCACCACCCAGCTCGCCGGCTCCAATAATGACCACGTCATGCATCGCCCTGCGATATTGTAGTGGCTATGCAATCGCTCAGAGGAAAAGTCGCGCTCGTGACCGGCGGATCGCGCGGCATTGGTCTCGCCATCGCACGCGCGCTGGTCGCGGACGGCGTCCAGGTCGTCGTCACGGGCCGGAGCGAGGCGCACTTGTCTGCCGCCCGGCCGTTGATCGAGGCCGCCGGGCCCGGTGGCGTCGAGACACTGCAGGCCGACGTTCGTCGCTATGACGATGTGACGCGCGCGCTGGAAGGAACGGTGGCGCGATTCGGCGGCCTCGACATCCTGATCAACAACGCCGGCATCGGGATCTTCGCTGATGTCGCCGCGATGACTCCGGCGCAATGGTCAGAAGTCATCGACACCAACCTGACCGGAGTCTTCAACGCCTGTCAGGCCGCGCTGCCGCATCTGCGCCGTCGCGGCGGCGGCTTCATCATCAACATCAGCAGCCTGGCCGGGAAGAACCCGTTCGTGAAGGGTGCGGCCTACTGTGCGTCGAAAGCCGGGTTGAACGCGTTCAGCGAGGCGCTGATGCAGGAAGTGCGCTACGACAACATCCGGGTCAGCTACGTGATGCCCGGATCGGTGGCGACAGGATTTTCGAGCGGCGACGAGACCAAGGGCGCGGACTGGAAGATTTCATCGGACGAGGTCGCCGAGGTGGTGGTCAACCTGCTGCGGCACAATCCGCGCAGCCTGCCGAGCCGCGTCGAACTCCGTCCCTCGAAGCCGCAGAAGTAGCATGACCGTATTCGACAAACACCACGATACCCTCGAGCATCACGAAACGATGATGGGTCCGGCGCGCGGCCGTCTCGCGGTCGCCCTCGATCTGCTGACCGATTCACTTGCGCTGGTCGGACAGCACGGCGTCTACTGCCGCAGCGATCGGTTCCCGGGCCAGCCCAAAATGGACATCGCGCTGGTGATCGAGCAGTTGAACGACGCCAAACAACTGGTGCAGAGCACGATGGACACGCTCAAGGCGCAGCGCGCCGGCATTCAGCCGCAGTCCTGATTCCATCGCCCATGTTCGAGACACTCGGACTCTACAAGATTCTCGAACCGATCGGCTCCGGTGGCATCGGTGAATTGTTGCGCGCGCGCGACACGCGGCTTGGCCGGACCGTCGCGATCAGGGTTGTCGCCCCTTCCATTGCCGACGACCCGGCGAAACGCGCTCGCTTTCTTGAAGACGCGCGCGCGGCTGAAGCGTTGTCGCACCCGAATATCGCGGCGCTGTACGAAATCGGGGAGGATCAGGGGGCTCTGTTTCTGGTGTTCGAGTTCGTGCCGGGCGAGACTCTCAAGTCCACGATCGCCGGCCGGCCGATGAATCCGCGGCGAGCGATCGATCTCGCCGTCCAGATCGCCGACGCGCTGGCCGAGGCACACGCCGTCGGCGTGGTCCACCGAGACATCAGGCCCGGCAGCATTCTCGTCACTCCCAAAGGCAACGCCAAGCTGCTCGATTTCGGTCTGGCGTCGTGGACGAAAGGAGGCGCCGAGCGCGAACAGGCAGCGACGCTGGTGGCCGGCGGCAGCGGGACGACGATGGCGATTGCCCCGTATTTGTCGCCCGAACAGGTGCTAGGCGAGGCGCTCGACCAGCGGACTGACGTCTTCTCGCTCGCGATCGTCCTGTTCGAAATGGCGACGGGCTCGCTGCCGTTTGCCGGTACCACGCCGGACGCCGTCGCGCTGCGCATCGCCCAGGCGGTACCGGTTGTGCCCTCGTCGTTGAACCCTGAACTGCCCGCGGAACTGGATGCCATCCTCGCCAAGGCGCTGTCGAAGAGTCCCACTCTCCGCTACGAGGCGGCTGCGACGCTGGCTGCCGAGCTCCGTTCCGTCGGGGCAATTCTCGATGTCCGCAGCGATGTCAGCGAGGCTGCCGCCGCTGCCGTCGTTGACGGTCCGCCCCGCTCGTCAAAGGTCTGGGTGGTGCTGCTCGTCCTCGCCGCGATCGGCGCCGCTGGCTGGTTGATGAGGGGTCGCCTCGCCGCGCTGTGGTGAACCGGGCAGCCGCCTGGGGTCAGCGCTGGAGCAAAGCGCCGAGTTTTCGCCGATCGATATTCGCCCCTGACACGATCACTACTGCCTTGCGGCCGGAGACGTCCACGCGCCTGGCCGCTACCGCCGCTGTCGCGGCCGCGCCGGCGCCTTCGGCCACCAGATGATCGCTTTCCACGAGGCCGACCACCGCCGCCGAGAGGTCCTCTTCGCTCACCGTCACAATCCGATCGACGAAGCGCTGGATCAAGTCGAAGGTGATGGTGTCGGGATCCGGGTTACCGCCGAGACCGTCGGCCAGCGTCGCGCCCGGAACGATTTCGACCAGCCGTCCGGCGCGGACGCTGGTTTGAAACGGACACGACGCTTCGACCTCGACGCCGACGACCTCGCAGCCGGAATTGATCGCCTTCGCCGCCAGCGCGACGCCGCTAATCAGGCCGCCTCCGCCGACCGGAACGACGAGGACCGCGGTATCCGCGGCGTCTTCGAAAATCTCGAGCGCGACTGTCGCCGCACCGGCGATGACGTCAGTATCGCTGTACGGCGAGATGTATACCGCGCCCGATTCTGTGGCGTGGGCTTTCGCCATCCGCTCCGCGGCGTCGTAATCCGAGCCGACGGCTCGCAGGTCGGCGCCGTGACGGCGAATCGCCGTCAGCTTCGTCGCCGGCGCGTCGGCCGGTGTAAAGACGACCAGCGGCAGGCCGAATTTTTCAGCCGCCTCCGCGAGCGCTCGTCCGTGATTGCCGGCGGACGCGGTGACCAGCCGTAAGGACGCCGAGCCTGGCTGTTCGAGCCGGGCGAGCACCGCATTGAAGGCACCCCGAAACTTGAAGGAATGTGAATGCTGGAGCGATTCCAGCTTCAGCGCCACATCTCCGCCCGAAATGTCGGACAGCCACGTTGACGAAGCCAACGGCGTGAGGCGGACGTACGGAGCGATCCGGCATCGAGCGCGCAGAACATCGACGAGTTGCATCTCGAAATACCGCTGGCTCAGCTTTTTCTGGTGAGAATCTCGCCGATTTGTTGAGCGAACGCCGATCGCGCCAGCACTTCGCCGACGCCGGCCGCGCGGGCGGCGTTGATGACGTCGGTGTGGACATGCGACGCGAAGCCGACGGTGGGAATGTCGGCCAGCGCCGGATCCTGCTTCATCGCCGCGACGATCGCGAGCGGCCCGATACGTTCGCTGTTGAGATCGAAGATCACCATCGCCGTCGGCGTCTTGCGCATCGTCTCCAGCGCGCCGTCAACAGAGCGCGAGAAACGCAGGTCCACCCCCAGCTGATTCGCGGCGGTCTTGATTTTGGAGCTGAACATCAGGTCGTCGAGTACGGCTAAGATCATGACAGACCATGATAATTGAGAGTCAGGCTGTCGGCCCCTTCCACAAGAACGGTTTTGTCGTCGGTTGCGAGGTCAGCAACGAGGCGGTGCTGATCGATCCCGGCGACGAAGTCGCGACGCTGCTCGCCTTCGCCAAGCGCCGTAACCTCGTCATTCGTCACATTCTGTTGACCCACGCACATGTCGATCACGTCACCGGCGTGGCAGCGGCCAAGCGCGCGCTCGGCGTGCCGATTTATCTGCATCGCGACGACCTGTTTCTCTACGATCAGGCAGTCGAGATGGGTGCACGCTTCGGTCTCGCAGTCGAGCCGCAGCCCCCGATCGACCGGTTCTACGCGACCGCCGATGTGATCGCGTTCGGGACATATGAGGTACGGCCATACCATACGCCGGGACATTGTCCCGGCGGCGTGTGCCTGCGCATCGGCAAGAAGGGCGAACCCGGGCAGCACCTCTTCGTCGGCGACACGCTGTTCGCGGGCGCCATCGGCCGTACCGATTTGGGTGGAGGCGACTACGACACGTTGATTGATTCGATCCGAACGGTCCTGATGCCGTTCGGCGATGCGGCGATCGTGCACCCCGGACATGGTCCGGACACGACGATTGGCGAAGAACGTCGAACAAATCCGTTCCTGCAATAGACGAGAGCCGGACTTATCGGCCGTTGAACGTGGACGGGAGGGTTTCAGACTGTCCCGAGATCGGCCGCCTGCCGATTCACCGTCAGCTCGACGCGGCCGATTCGAAGACGGTCGCCGGCGGCCAGCCGCGCCTTTTCGATGCGCTTGTCGTTGACGAACGTTCCGTTGGTGCTCGAGAGGTCGAGCACCTCGAGAGCGTCGGCGTCAGCCGTCAACTGACAATGGAGTCGCGACACCAGCGCCGCATCCAGAATGAAATCGGCGCCCGTCGCTCGTCCCACCGTCTTGATGGCGCCGCTCCGCAGCCGGAATGTCGTCTCGTCGCTCTCGAGAATCCACATGCCCGGTCATTCTAACCCGGGGCGCGCTGGTCGATGCGGTTCGTTCCGCGAAATCGTACGAACCCGAGGGTGAGGCTCACCCGATCTGTCTGGCGGCGCGAATGATTGCGTCGGCCGATCGATCGACGTCCTCGTCGGCGGTTGACCAGTTGGAAACCGAAATCCGCATCGCGTCCATACCGTGCCAGCTGGTTCCGCCAAGCCAGCAGACACCCTCGTCCTGCACGATCTTCAGGGCACCTCTGGTCGCGGCATCGGCCGCAGCGTCGAGTGTGGCGGGCCCGACCCGGACCAGTACCTGATTCAGCATGACGTCGTTGAGGACACGAATGGACGACTCGGTTTGCAGTCTCTCGGCAAACCGGCGGGCAAGCCGGCAGCACCGCTCGACGAGATCGGCGACGCCATGTCGACCGAGCGACTGAAGCGCGGCATACACCGCAAACCCGCGCGCCCGCCGAGACGACTCGGGCGTCCAGTCCATGGGTTCACGCGGCTCCTCCGCCGACCGTACGAGATATGCCGCACCCATGCTCATCGCCGCGCGATGGGCGGCGGGGTGCGCGACGAACACGAGGCCCGAGTCATACGGTACGTTCAACCACTTGTGGGCGTCCGTAGCGCACGAGTCCGCGCGCTCGATTCCCTTCACGAGACTGCGCCGTGCCGGACTCGCTCCGGCCCAGAGTCCGAACGCGCCGTCCACGTGCATCCATCCGCCGTGACGGCCGACACTGTCGGCAATCTGATCCAGCGGATCGAATGCACCGGTGTTCACGTTGCCGGCCTGCGCGCAGACGATGGTGGCGGCACTGGCCGCCGCGCCAGGTTTCCGCTGGAGCGCCGCGTCGAGCGCGTCGGGACGCATCCGGCCCTGATCGTCGGCCGGCACGCGGATGACCTGATTCGATCCGAACCCGAGCAGCCGCAGCGCGCCGAGGACCGACACGTGCACCTCGTCACCGACGATGACGCGCACTCGCGGAGCGTCCTGCAGGCCGTCGGCCTCGACGTCCCATCCCGCACGGCGCAGTAGCTCGTGACGGGCCGCTGCCAGGGCGGTGAAATTGGCCATGTGGCAGCCGGTGACGAACCCGACGCTGGCGTTGGCGGGAAGACCGAGGAGATCGAGCAGCCATCCGGCCGCGACTTCTTCGACCACGGCGGCCGCCGGCGACATCACGAACAGCGCCGCCGGTTGATCCCATGCTGTTGTCAACCATTCGGCGGCCACTGTTGCCGGCAGCGCGCCGCCGGTGACGAACCCGAAGTATCTCGGCCCGCTCGTCGTGACCAGCCCCGGCTCCGCGGCTCGGGCGAGCGCGTCGATCACCTGCGCGGCATCGACCGGATCATCGGGCAGCGGGACACCGATGGACGCACGCAACTCCTGAAGCGTCGCCGCCGGCCGGACCGGACGAGTGGCACGCGAGGCCGCGTAGGCGCGCGCGATTTCTACCGCGCGGGCGAGAGCGTCTTGTTCAGCCACGTGACGACCGCCTGCGTGACCGCGGCGCTGACGTGCTTGTCCTTCAGCAATGGGTACTCGACGACTTCCCCCGAGGTTCCGGGCACCAGCAGGTGGTTGACGCCTGGAACCTTCACCATTTCCTGGGTGCCGTTCTTACGCTTGCGCGCCGCGGCATCCAGACGGTCGGCATTCTGCGGGTCGATCTGAGTATCGAGTTCGCCCTGAACGATCAGCAGCGGCTGACGAGTGTTGGACACGAGCTTGACGGGGTCGGTCGCCAGCAAACTCTGAAACTCGATCGTGTCTACCGAACGGCGGATCTCCGGCGGCAGCTTGTCGAGGCCCTTGCCGGTCATCACCGCCTCGTGGATCCGCTTCTGGTCGTCAACCTTGGCCTGACGCTCTTCGGCAGTCAGCGTCATCCCGTTGAGCACGTGCTGTTGCTGGGCGAGCACGACGTCGGCGCCGGGCATGCCGGGTGTGGCCAGCAGGCTCACGCTGACGATCCGCTTGTCCTTGTCCGCCGCGATCAGTGCGGCTAATCCACCTTCGCCGTAACCGACCACGGCGATCCGCTTCGGATCCACATCCTTCCGCTCCGCCATCATCTTCACGGCAGCGCGAACATCGTCGGCGTAGTCGGCGAGCGCCGCCGACTCGGCGCGACCGCCACTCTGGCCCGTGCCGCGCTTGTCATAGCGCAGCACGATGTAGCCGGCATCGGCGAGAGCGCCGGCGATTTGTCCGAGGATCGGAATGCCCGACGCGAGACCGTCACGATCCGCGGATCCGCTCGCGCCGACGAGCACCACAGCCGGCAGCCGCGCCTCAGTGGACGTCGCCGGCCGCGAGATCGTACCGATCAGCGTGAAGCCGTTGCTTGGAATTTTTGTGGTTTCGTCGTTCGAGCGCGAGATCGTGACGCTGCGCGACGACACGGCGCCGATATCCTCGCGCACGACGTCGAGGCCTTGCGCCGGGATGCTGAAGCGAATCATCCGGTTCGCCTCGTCGACCCAGATGTCACCGTCGATCTGGGCGCCCGGCAGCTTCAGCGCAAACTGCGTCCGCACCGCATTGACGATGCGGCCGGTCGTTTGAATTTGTTCCTTGTTCGAGTCACCAACGTGCAGGGTCACGGCCGCCTGGGGCACCAGGTAGATCGGAACGTCCGTGCCCGCCGGTGCGGTCTTCAGGCGATTCGCAAGCGCCTCGTACGGTCCGAAGAAGCTCCCCGGCAGGACCAGAAGTGCGTCGGCGGGGATGGTGTCCGTTTTCTCCGTCGTCTGGCCGTTGAGGACGACTTCACTCTTCGCGACGGTGCCGTCGACTCTGGTGTGGACCTGTTGCGTCTGTCCGCGCACGGCGCCGTCCAGCGTGAATTCGAACGCCTTCCAGTCGGCGGTGTAGCGGACCTCCATTCGCCGCGCGATGGTGTCGAGCGGCGCACCGAGGCGGCCGCTGCTGACGATCATCCATCCGCCGGCGTTGCGAACCACCGCGATCTGCTCGTTGCCAATCGGCACGCCGCGCACGAAGATCGAGAAGTTGGTGGCGCCGGCCTCCGTGAGCGTTGGTGGTGGCGGCAGCTGCTGAGCCGACGCCGCAATCGGCACGGCCAGGGCCGCCGCGGCACACGCCGCACGGATAGAATAAAGAAAGCGCATGACCCAGCATAACACCTTGATTACGGCGGTTTCGGCGGCTGGATACGACGCCGCCCGGCATCGTGCCGCGACCATCGACCGTTCGAACATGGGGCGCATCGTGGTGTCGGGCGCCGACCGCGCGTCGTATCTCCAGGGTCTGCTGACCAATGACATCGTGGCGCTGACGACGGGGCACGGCTGCTACGCCGCCTATCTGACCGCGCAAGGCCGAATGATTGCCGACCTCCACGTCTACGAGCTGGGCGACGTGTTGTTGTTGAGAATGGCGGCCGACGTCAAGGACACGGTGCTCGCGAGGCTCGACCAGTTCATTTTCTCGGAGGATGTTCAGCTCGGCGACGTGACCGACAGCTTCGCGCAGATTGCGGTGGTCGGCCCGGACTCGGCGCGGGTGGTGGCGTCAGTCGCCGGCATCGCGCTCGAATCGCTCGAGTCGTTGCCGGATCACGGAAACCTGCGCTCGTCATGGCGCGGGGCGCCGACGATCGTCACGCGCGTGACCGACACAGGCGAGCCCGGCTACGACCTCTTTGTCGAACGTGCGCAAGCGGACGCATTGAACAGCGAATTGACGTCCGCGGGCACGTTCGCGCTCGACGAGCTGACCGCCGACGTGCTGCGCATCGAGGCCGGCGTTCCCTTGTTCCACCGCGACATGGACGAGGACACGCTGCCGCTGGAGGCGGCGATCGAATCACGCGCCATCAGCTTTACCAAGGGCTGCTACGTCGGACAGGAAGTCGTGATTCGGGTACTGCACCGCGGTCACGGGCGGGTTGCCCGCAAGCTCGTGGGCCTCACCGTCAGCGGCGACAAAGTGCCGCAGCCCGGCGCTGCGATCGCGAGCGGCGATCGCGAGGTCGGCAAGGTGACGAGCAGCGCGATGTCGCCGGCGTTGAACGCACCAATCGCACTTGGCTACGTGCACCGCGATTTCCTCGAGCCAGGAACGGCCGTGACGATCGCCGGCGCCGGCGCAGTGGTGACCGGGCTGCCGTTCGTCGAATCCTCGCCTGCGGGCCGAACAACATAGACGCGGCCGGTCTCCGCATCATGACCCAGAGAGCAGCCGAATCAACTCGGCGTCGGCCGGGGGGAACTGCAGTGTCGTGAGCTCTGCGCGGGAGGCCCAGCGCATCTCCTGATAGATCTGCGGACTGGGCACGCCCAGCAGTTCGCACGCGAGAAAATGCAGTTCGACCCGGCGATCGGGATACTCGTGCGCGGTGGTCAGGATCTCATCGCCGACCTTCGCCGCCACCGCGAGCTCCTCACGCAGTTCGCGCTCGAGACACGCAACGAGCGACTCACCAGCTTCGCATTTGCCGCCAGGGAATTCCCAGAGGCCTTGGAGATGGACGCCCTGTGGACGGCGCGTCACGAGAAAGTGCCCGTCGCGCTCGATCACGGCGGCGGTGACGACGATCGTGGTCATTGAGCGGGCGTGAAGGGATAGGTCCGGCAGTGCCTGGCCAGCGGGCACACCAGGCACTTCGGGTTTCTCGCGGTGCAGACCATGGCGCCGAAGTCCATTTGCGCCTGATTGAAGTCGAAGCCATGCCGCACCGGGACCAACGCCTCCGACACCGCCCAGAGATGGCGCTTCATCGCGTGGCTCTTCGGATCGCCCTTCGCCACGAAGACACGGAACAGCACACGCGCGACGTTGGTGTCGAGAATCGCCGCCGGCTCGCGGAACGCTAAGCTGCGGATCGCGCCCGCCGTGTAGGCGCCGATGCCCTTGAACGACAGCAGCGTGGCCTCGTCTGCGGGCAGGCGGCCGCCGTACTTCGAGACCGACTCACGCGCGATCGATTGAAGTCGTTTCGGCCGGATGTTGTAACCGAGCGGATACCAGGTGTCCGCGACATCCTGCTCGGGCGCTCCGGCCAGCACTTCCATCGACGGATACTTGTCCAGCCACTCCGCATATTTCGGCAGCACCCGGTCGACTTGGGTCTGCTGCAGCATGATCTCGGACACGAGGATGTGATACGGGTCGTCGGTTTTTCGCCACGGTAGATTGCGGCCGTGCCGGCGGTACCACGTGAGCAGTCGTTGCCGGAACCGGCGTCGATCGGCGGACGCCGGAACTGGCAGCGGGCGAGTCTTCTTCGTGGTCTTCCTCTTAACGGTCATGTCGACGCATTTCGTATAATTCGCTCGTGAAAATCTACACCCGGACCGGCGACACCGGCGAGACGTCGCTCTTCAGCGGCGATCGGGCTCGCAAAGACGATCCGCGCGTCGAGGCTTACGGCGCAGTGGACGAGCTGAACGCATGGCTCGGATTCGTGATCGCGTCGCCGACCGGTCCGTCCCTCGATGCCGAGCTGGTGCAGATCCAGCGCGATCTCTTCGCCCTCGCCGCCCAGCTTGCCGATCCGTCGGACAAGCTCGCGCCCCGGGTGACCAAGGCGATCATCGGCGATCCGGACATCCTGCGCCTCGAGCAGCTGATCGATCGGCTCGAGCAGGAACTGCCGCCGTTGCGCCGCTTCATTCTTGCCGGGGGGACGACTGCCGGCGCTTCTCTCCACATCGCCCGCACGGTCTGCCGGCGGGCCGAACGCCGGATGGTGGCGATCGAACCGCCGGTCGATCCTGTCCTGTTGCGCTACATCAACCGGCTGTCGGACCTGCTGTTCGTCATGGCACGGTCGGTCAACCACCGGGACGGGACGCCTGAGACCGAGTGGTAGCGGGAGGCACCGAGAATACCCACCCCGGAGACTCTGAGACGACGAGGATATCTCTGTTGTTAAGCCTGACGTTTGTGGTGAGTAGAGCCAGCGTGACGCCAGAGAAAGAACCTCGGTGACTCGGTACCCCTGTGGTTGACTCTGCCCTTTGCGGTGAACGGGTCGATGTCTCCGTCACTCGGCGTCTCGTCGTTCCACCTCGCGCTTCACTGTCTCGAAAACGCCCCTGGCCAGCTCCTGGGACACGCGCTCGCGAATCGCGCCGCACGGTACCAACAGCACACCCTCCCTGGTTTCGATGGCGACGTCCCATCGATCGCGCGCGATGCCTTCCGGCCGATCGTCGAAGCTCGTCGCCTGACGCTCAGTTCCGCCGGCATGCCGCCTCGAAAGAGACGAGGCGATTGGCGCGCCGTTAATCAGGACACGGACCGCCACGATCAGCTGCTTATCGACGGACTGCTCGCCGTAGTAGAAACGCTCCGGGTCTTCGCTGAACAGGACCAGGTCGTCCGCGTCGGGGATTTCGGCGATGACGGTCCGCCCCCGTGCCCGTTCGGCATCGCGCGCGCGTACCCGCCGCCGCCGGAATGCCTGCAGCGTGGTGCCGAGGCTCGCCGCGACGAAGAGCAGAAAGAACGCGACGAGAGCGGCGAAGACGTCACGCATATCGGACTAAAATGCGGCAGTGTCCCTCTGGCCCGAGCCGCTTGCACGCGCCTATGCTGCGTGCGAGGCGCTGGCGCGGTCGCACTACGAGAACTTTCCCGTGGCGTCGTGGCTGCTGCCGGCTGAAATGCGTCCGCATGTGGCCGCGGTGTATGCCTACGCACGCGTGGCCGACGACATCGCGGACGAGGGTTCCGCGCCGGCCGCTGATCGTCTGGTGCGGCTCGAGGCCTGGAAACGGCGGCTGCACCAGGCGACGACCGTCGAGCGATCTGGCGACCCGCCGCACGCCGACGAGGATCTGATTGTCGTCGCGCTCGCTCATTCGATTCGATCGCTCGATCTGCCGATTGCGCTGTTCGACGATCTGCTGAGCGCGTTCGGTCAGGATACCATGACGACCCGCTACGCCTCGTGGGCTGACGTGTTCGACTACTGTCGCCGCTCGGCGAACCCGATCGGCCGGCTGGTACTGCGGATCGCCGGCGTCCGCGACGCCGCGCTCGATCGATCATCCGATGCGATGTGCACCGCGCTTCAGCTGACGAATTTCTGGCAGGACCTGGGCCGCGACTGGCGCGCGGGTCGCATCTACGTGCCGCGTGACGTGCAGGTTGCGTGCGGCGCTTCGGAACATCAGCTGGCGGACGGATCCACCGATGCGCTCGCACCGGCGTGGACCGCCGCGCTCGCGCAGTGTGTGACGATAACGCGCGAGCAGTTTGCCGCCGGCCGCTCCGTGTGCGACGGCGTCGCCGGCCGACTTCGCTACGAACTTCGCTTCACGTGGCTGGGCGGGTCGCGCATTCTCGATCGCGTGAACGCGGACCGCTCGCTGCTCATGACCAGGCGGCCGACGCTGGGCCGCGCCGATCTGCCCTCGCTGGTCTGGCGCGCCGCGCGCTGGCCGTCGCTCGCGTAATGGCCAGAAAGACCAGCTTCTACTACTCGTTCCTGGTGCTCCCGCCCGAACAGCGCCACGCCATCATCGCGGTCTGGGACTTCTGTCGTGCGGTGGACGATGGCGTGGACGAGGAGGCGACAACGACGGAGTCAGGACTGCCGACTGGCCGCGAGGCGGTGGCGTTCTGGCGCGCCGAGCTGGCGGCCGCATTCGAGGGCGGCGCGACGCGCACGTCGCAGGGTCGCGCGCTGGTGCCGTTCATCGCGCAGTTCGGACTGCCGCGGCAGGCGTTCGAGGACGTGATCGACGGTGTGGCGATGGATCTCGACACCACTCGTTACGCGACCTTCGACGATCTGTTCGAGTATTGCCGCCGAGTCGCGTCGGCAGTCGGCATGATCTGCATCCGGATCTTCGGATGCCGTTCGCAGGCGGCGACCGTGTATGCGCTCAATCTCGGCGTGGCGCTCCAGCTCACCAACATCCTGAGGGATGTCACCGCCGATATGGCGCGTGGCCGGGTGTACCTGCCGCTCGACGATCTGGCCGCGTGCGGCTGTACGGTCCAGGACCTGGCCTCCGGCGTGGTCACCGAACCCGTCCGCGCGCTGATTGCGTTCGAATGCCGGCGGGCGCGCGATTTCTACCAGCGCGCCCGCGACGCGATGCCGCCGGAGGATCGCAAACGCCTGGTCGCGGCCGAGATCATGCGCGCCGTTTATTTCGAGACGCTGCTGCGGATCGAGCGCAGCGGTCACGACGTGTTCACCGCCCGGGCGCGGGTCCCGCGACCGCGCCAGGCGCTTATCGCATTGAGGCAATGGCTGTGGCCGTAACGTCGTACGACGCAATCGTCATCGGTGCGGGTTTCGCCGGATTGAGCGCTGCCGTGCGCCTGACGCGTGCCGGCGCGCGCGTCCTCGTGCTCGAAGCCCGGTCGCGTCTGGGCGGACGGGCCACGGCGTTCCCGGATCGGGAGACCGGCGAACTGGTCGACAACGGCCAGCACATCCTGCTCGGCTGTTATCGCGATACGTTCGGGTTTCTGGAGGACATCGGCGCGGCCGCCAACGTCCGGCTGCAGTCGCAGTTGGCGGTGACCGTGATCGATCGCGCCGGCCGGCGCTCGCGACTCTCATGTCCGGCGTTGCCGCCGCCGTTTCATTTGCTGGCGGGGATTCTCGACTGGGAGGCGCTGTCATGGCGCGATCGGCTGTCGGTGCTCGGCATGGCGACGCCGCTGAAGAACGCTCGCCGCGAATTGCTTGGCTCGAGCGTGAAGGCCGCGTCGCCCGGAGAAACGGTGGAGAACTGGCTGATTCGCAATGGACAAACTCCGCGGCTGCGCGAATTGTTGTGGGATCCGCTTGCGGTGGCCGCGCTCAACCAGCCGACTGATCAAGCGGCGGCGCCGCCTTTCGCGCGCGTCCTCGCGGAGATGTTCGGACCGGATCCACGCGCGGCTGCGATCGCGCTGCCGACGAAGCCGTTGCACCTGATGTACGCCGAGCCGGCACGTGAGTACATCGAGCGCCACGGCGGCGCCGTGCACACCGGAATACCGGCGAAAGTGATCGTCGACGGCGAAGCTGTCGGCGGTGTTCGCAGCGAAGATCAGGAGTGGCGGAGCGACCGGGTCATCTCGTCGGTGCCGTGGTTTGCGCTCGCGACGCTGTTCGACCAGCCGCCTGCGGCGCTCGCTGGCGTCATCGCTCGCGCGGGCACCATGGAATCCTCTCCGATCGTCACGGTAAATCTGTGGTTCGATCGGCCGGTTCTCGACGAGCCGTTCATCGGCTTGCCCGGTCGCGCAATGCAGTGGGTGTTCGACAAGCGCCTCCTGTATGGCGGGGACGCATCGCATCTGTCGCTGGTGTCGAGCGGCGCCGCCGCAATCGTGGCCCGGACCAACCTGGAGCTGATCGCCCAGGCGCGCGCCGAGATTTTCGAGGCGCTGCCGGAGGCTCGCGCCGCGCGTCTGGTCGGCGCCACCGTCGTCCGCGAGCCGCGTGCGACGTTCTCGCTGGCACCGGGCCAGCCGGCGCGACCATCGGCGGAGACCGCCGTCCGCGGTTTCGTTCTCGCCGGCGACTGGATCGAAACCGGTCTGCCGGCCACGATCGAGAGCGCCGTCAGAAGCGGACACCGCGCGGCTGAACGTTGTATCGGGTAATGTGATGCCACCCATGTCGGCTTGCCCCATTTGCCACGTCACGCATTAGCTGAAGATGAACTCCGTCGTTATTCACTACAAAGAGCTGGCGCTCAAGGGGAAGAACCGGCCCTGGTTCATTCAGTTCCTGGTGCGCAATCTCAAGACCACCCTGGCGGGGCTGCACGTGCGATCGGTGCGGTCGGTGATGGGGCGGATCGAGCTCGAGCTTGGCGACGACACGCCGCAGCAGGAACTATGCGATCGGCTGGCGGGCGTGTTCGGCATCGCGAATTTTTCGATCGCCAGTCGCGGTCCCCAGGACATCGACCAGTTGGCCGCAGCAATCCTCGCCGAGATCGGCGAGCGGCAGGTCGAATCGTTCCGCGTCTCTGCCACCCGTTCAGACAAGCGCTTCCCGTTGACCTCGCCACAGATCGAGCGTCACATCGGTGGATTGATTCAAGCCGCGACCGGTTGGAAGGTGGACCTCGACGAGCCGGCGCTCGAGGTTCGCATCGAGATGCTTTCGCACGAGGCGTTCTATTTTTTTGACAAGAAGCCAGGCGCGGGTGGCATGCCATCCGGCACCGGCGGCCGCGTTGCGTGTCTGCTGTCAGGCGGGATCGATTCGCCGGTGGCCGCGTACCGCATGATGCGGCGCGGCTGCTCGGTGCTTTTCATTCATTTCCACAGCTACCCGATTCTGTCGCACGCTTCGCAGGAGAAAGTGCGCGAGATCGCAGCGCTGCTGACGCGCCATCAGTTGCGCTCGCGATTGTTGCTGGTGCCGTTCGGAGAATTGCAGCAGCAGGTGGTGCTGGCGGTGCCGCCCGAACTGCGGGTGGTCATCTACCGGCGACTGATGCTGCGTATCGCCGACAGGCTCGCGGGGCACTGGCGCGCCCGTGCGCTCGTCACCGGCGAGGTGATCGGGCAAGTGGCATCGCAGACACTCGAAAATCTGACGGCGATTGCCGACGCGAGCAGCCTCGAGATCCTGCGTCCGCTGGTGGGTTCGGACAAGGACGAAATCGTGGCTCAGGCGTTGCGCATCGGGACCTACCCGATTTCGATCATCCCGGATCAAGACTGCTGCACGTTGTTCACGCCGCGGAACCCCGCCACACGCGCGCGCCTGCCGATGGTCGAGCGGGCCGAGCAGGCGTTGCCGATTGAAGAGATGGTCAGCGCCGCAGTCGCGGCGACCGTGACCGAAGACTTCCGCTTTCCGACGGCGGTGTTAGAATATCGGGTCGCTCACGACAATACTGAACGGTCCTGACATGTCAAAAGTCGAAGAGATTCTGGGTGCCGCCGCCGGCGACCTCCTGCAGCACGTATGCAAGACCGTCCCTAAGGAGCAGCTCCACCTGCCCGGGCCCGATTCGGTCGAGCGGTCGTATGGCATGTCGGACCGACCGACCCGCGTGCTCGGCAGCCTCCAGTCGTTGATGGGCAATGGCCGCCTCGGGGGAACCGGTTACGTGTCGATCCTGCCGGTGGACCAGGGCATCGAACACTCCGCCGGTGCATCGTTCGCCAAGAATCCGGCGTACTTCGACCCCGAGAACATCGTCAAGCTGGCGGTCGAAGGCGGCTGCAACGGCGTCGCATCGACGCTCGGCGTGCTTGGCGCGGTGGCGCGGAAATACGCGCACAAGATTCCCTTCCTGCTCAAGTTCAACCACAACGAATTTCTGTCCTATCCGAACAGCTTCGATCAGATTCGGTTTGCCAGCATCCGTCAGGCGTTCGACATGGGCGCCATGGGCGTCGGCGCGACGATCTATTTCGGTTCGGAAGAATCGAAACGTCAGCTGCAGGAAGTGACGCACATGTTTCAGCAGGCGCACGAGCTGGGCATGTTCACGGTGTTGTGGTGCTACCTCCGCAATCCCGCGTTCAAGACCAAAGAGGCTGACTATCACACCGCTGCCGATCTGACCGGCCAGGCGAACCATCTTGGCGTCACCATCGAGGCCGACATCATCAAACAGAAGCTACCCGACTGCAACGGCGGGTTCACGGCGCTCAACTTCGGCAAGAACGACAAGCGGATGTATTCGGAACTGAGCACGAACCATCCGATCGACCTTACCCGGTACCAGGTCATCAACTGCTACATGGGACGGGCCGGGCTGATCAACTCGGGTGGCGCTTCGTCGGGTGACAGCGACCTGATGGAAGCCGTCAAGACCGCCGTCATCAACAAGCGCGCCGGCGGGATGGGCCTGATTTCCGGTCGCAAGGCGTTCCAGCGCCCGATGAACGAAGGCGTCGGACTGCTCAACGCGATTCAGGACGTTTATCTGAACAAGGACGTCACGATCGCGTAGAGAGATGAGCTCTTCGAGTCGTTGTTCGTGGTTCGCCGGCTTCGTGATTGCGCTTTGTTTTTGTTCGCTGGGTTGCGCCACACATCACACCACGACCGGCCTGGTGCTGCGCGTCGATCGGCCCACCGTCACGATTTCCCACGATCCGTTTCCGGACTACATGACCGCCATGGTGATGCCTTTCGACGTGAAGGGCGACGCGCGCACCACGAAGGTGACGCCGGGCGATCGCGTGCGCTTCCGCCTGGCGGTCAGGGGCGGCCAGTCATGGGTGGATCGCCTCGAGGTGATTTCGGCGGCGCCGGTGGATGCGGGTCTGCAGGAGTCGCCGGCGGCGCCGGTTCTCGTTCCGGTGGGAACGGCGATGCCGGACTTCGATCTCGTCGATCAGGCGGGAGCGCGGGTCGAGTTGTCGTCGCTGAAGGGCAAGGTCGTCGCGGTGACGTTCATCTACTCGCGCTGCCCGCTGCCTGACTACTGTCCGCGCATGGTCGAAAACTTTCGCGCCATCCGGCAGCGGTTCGCCGATCGCATGGACCGCGACCTTGTCTTCCTCACCATCAGCTTCGATCCCAAGTACGACACGCCAGAGGTGCTGGCGAAGTATGCCGCGTCACAACACGCCGGCGGGCCGGGCTGGCATTTCCTCACCGGCGATCCGAAGAAAGTCGAACGCGTCTGTAACGCCTTCGGGATTCAGTACTGGGCGGAGGAAGGATTGATCACCCACTCGCTTCAGACTGCGGTCATCGATCGTCAAGGGCGGCTGGCGGCGACGGTCGAAGGCAAGGATTTCACGCCGCAGCAGCTCGGCGACCTGGTCGGCGCCGTCCTCGGCACCGTCCCGTAGCGGAGGGCCTCTCAGCCCTCCGCCATCGTCCTGCGTCCGGGTTCTGAAAAGGCCGCCGTACGTCCGGCTTGTGCTACCGCGCGCCCACGGCGGCCGTGCTGGTGCGCAGCTGCTGCACCTGTGGCAGGCTGGCATCGGCGTTGGCCCAGGCTTTCGCGGCCTTGGCACGCGCGTCGCGCGCCTCGGTGGTCTTTCCCTCGGTGTCGAGCGCCGCGGAGAGGCCGAAGTAGGCGCGGCCGCTGCCCGGCTCGCGCGTCAGCGCTTCGCGGTATTCTTTTTCGGCGGTCGCTGAGTCGCCGGTCGCAGCCGCAACGTTCGCCCATCCTTCCACCACCGGGCGCGGATAGGACGGCGGCTCGGCGTATAGCAGGCCAGCTTCGCGGTCCGCGGCCTTGCGGTACAACTCATTCGCTTTCTTGCGGTCGCCGTCGCGCGCCGCGATCGTCGCCTCGAGCTCCAGCGCCGCCACCACGATCGGTTCGCGTCCGGTCTTGATCGCCTCGAGATCCTTTCGCATGTCCGCGAGCGTCGCCTTGGCCTTGTCCGACTGACCAGTCGCCGAGTAGGCCAGGCCCATCGCCCAGTGACGCCAGGCGTGCTGCTCTGGCTTGTCGTAGATCGGAATGGTCCTGCCGTCGAGAATCTCGTTCCACTTCTCGAAGCGAACGGTCGTCTTGATCAGCCCGAAGTAGCCTTGGCGCCACACCGTCCGCTGACTGTTGCCGGCCCGCTCGCGTGGGTTGTCCTTATAGGTAAAGAGGTCCTGCACCCACGTCATCGAATCGTCGTAGCGGCCGCCCAGATTCAGGACGTGAATCAGG
>DASXIR010000044.1:0-2656 GCA_036497895.1 Vicinamibacterales bacterium
GGCTGAGGGCTGAGGGCTATGGCCAATGGACGGAGTCGATCCCTTATCCATCGCCCATAACCCTCGATCCTCAGCCATGAGCCACGACAAGCGCTCGTCGGCGCTGCATGATGGCGCGCGTGGTGCACGCAGCCGATTGTAGCAAGCGCGTTAGAATCGCCCAGTCCATGCCAGCGTTTCCCGGCACCCGGCATTCGTTGGTCGCGGCGATTCGCGGCGACGAGCCCGGCGTCCGCCGTGCCGCCTTCGACACGCTGGTCGCGGCCTACTGGAAGCCGGTGTTCAAATACCTGAGGCTCAAATGGCGCGCGGCTGAAGACGATGCAGCGGATCTGACGCAGGCGTTTTTTCTGAAGGCATTCGAGAAGGACTTCTTCGTCGGCTTCGATCCCGGCCGCGCGCGATTTCGTACCTACCTCCGTACTTGCCTCGATGGTTTCGTCTCTAATGGTCGCAAGGCCGATTCGCGGTTGAAGCGCGGCGGCCACGTCACGATTCTCTCAATCGACGCGATGGACTTTCGTGAGGCCGAACACGAGCTGCGTCATCAGGCCTCGGATCCGATCGCCGACTTCGAAGAGTATTTCCATCGCGAATGGCTGCACGGCCTGTTCGCCATCGCGACCGGACGGCTGCGCACCGCGTGTCGCGATCGCGGCCGCCCGGAACGGTTCGCACTCTTCGAGGCCTACGATCTCGCGGCTGCAGACGGCGATCGGCCTACCTACGCGGCGCTGGCGCGAACCCACGGTCTGTCCGCGAGCGACGTCACCAACGAGCTGGCTGCGGCACGCCGCGAATTCCGCCGGCTCGTGATGGAGGCGTTGCGCGAGCAGTGCGCCAGCCCCGACGAGTTCGAGGCCGAGGTGCGGGCGCTCACCGGATGACCCAGCTCCCGGAGCCGGCGTTCGATCGCCTCGCGGCCATGTTCCGCGGCCCGGACGTGGGGGGCACCCGCTACGAGGTCGTCTCCATTCTCGGACGCGGTGGCATGGGCGTCGTTTACCTGGCTCGCGACGCGGCGCTCGATCGCGAGGTCGCGCTGAAAATCGTCGATCGGCCGTCGGACACCGACGGAATGGCGGCGCGGCTGGCGCAGGAAGCGCGAATCCTCGCCCGCCTCGAGCACCCGGGCATCGTGCCAGTCCACGATTTCGGCGAGCTGCCCGACGGCCGCTGGTTCTACGCCATGAAACGCGTGCGTGGAGAGCGCCTCGATCGCTGGATCGCCGCCGGACCGGATCGCACCGCGCGGCTCGGCGTGTTTCTGAGAATCTGCGACGCGGTCGCCTTCGCCCACGCGCACGGCATCGTCCACCGCGATCTCAAGCCGGAGAACGTGATGGTCGCCGAATTCGGTGAAGTGCTGGTCCTCGACTGGGGCGTCGCGTCGCTGGTCGAGCCGAATGCTGCATTCATCACGAACCCGGTCCCGATGGCAGCGTCGATCGTCGGCACGCCTGAGTACATGGCGCCCGAACAGGCGAGTGGTGCGGCCGATGTCGATCATCGCGCGGACGTCTACGCGCTCGGAGTGATGCTGGATGCCATCGGCGCCGGCACTCCGGCGTTGGCCGCGATTGCCGCCAAGGCGAGCTCGTTCGGTCCGGACGCCAGCTATCAGACCGTCGCGGCGCTCGCCGCGGACGTGTCGCGCTTTCTCGCCGGTGACGCGGTTGGCGCGCATCGGGAGCGGCTGCTCGATCGATTGGCTCGCTTCGGCCGACGCTATCGTCTGCCGATTCTGCTGGTCTTCGCCTACCTGATCGTCCGGATTCTTCTGCTGTGGCTGGCGAAAATCTAGACGCCTCAATAACCGGTCGCTGCACGTGTAATGGAACGGGTGAGGAGAACTGATTTGAAGAAACCCCTGTTTGCGATGTTGCTCGGAGGATTCCTGGGAATCTTCGACGGCCTGACATCTCTGTTCACTCCAGAGGTGCGTGATCAGATCGTCAGTATCGTCATTGGGTCCACGTTCAAGGGGCTGGTCGCGGGCGTCCTGATCGGCCTGTTCGCCAGCCGCGTACGCTCGCTGATCTGGGTCCTGGTGTTCGGCGTGCTGGTGAGTGGCTTCTTCGCGTATCTCGTGGCCGCGATGCAGGGAAAATACTACCTCCAGATCATCACTCCCGGCGCACTGGTCGGACTGATCGTCGGCTACGCGGCGCAACGCCACCAGCCGTAGGCTCTTCCTTGTGATCGGAAGATCGTCAGTCCGCTCGTAACGCGGTCATTGGATCGACCCGGGCTGCGCGTCGCGCCGGCACGTAGCTCGCCAGCAGCGCGACGATGGTCAGCGTGACCGCCACCGCCGCGAAGGTAAGCGGATCGGTGGTGGTGACGCCAAACAGCAGTGTCGACAGCGCGCGCGTCACCAGCAGGGCCCCGGCCAGGCCGCAGGCCACACCGATCGCCATCAGCATCGCGCCCTCGCGCACGAACAAGCCGACAACGTTGCCCGGCGTGGCGCCGATCGCCAGGCGAACGCCGATTTCCTGGGTTCGCTGGCTGACCAGATAGGCCAGCACGCCGTAGACGCCGATCGCCGCGAGCAGCACCGCGACGACGGCGAACGTCGCCAGCAGCAGCATCGTGAAGCGGCGCTCCGCGATCGAACGCCCGACGACCTCGTCCATCGTCCGGATCCCGGCCA
>DASXIR010000045.1:0-23510 GCA_036497895.1 Vicinamibacterales bacterium
CTTTTCACGGCGTCGCGAGACGCTCGACGTAGCGGCGGAGCCCATCCTGCCATGACGGCATCTCGGCGCCCGCCTGACGAAGCTTGTCGTTGGACAGCGCCGAGTACAGCGGACGCGGCGCGCGAAGCTTCATATCGGTGAAGCGCACGGGTTCCAGCCGCGGTTCGACACCCAACCGTGCAGCTAGTTCCCGTGCGAACTCAAACCAGGTGCAGGTGCCGGAGTTGACGCAGTGGTACAACCCGGACGGCGCACTCGATTCGATCAACACTCGTGTCGCGCGCGCCGCATCGGGAATGTAGGTTGGCGTGACCGTCCGGTCCGCGAAGACTCTCGGCGTGCCGCCCGCCTTCAGCTTCCGCACGATGCCAGCGACACTGCCCTTTTCAGGCCCTGCGTCCGGCGCCCGGCCGAACAGGCTCTCGACGCGGAGCACGAACGCGCCCGGCACATCGAGGGCGAACCATTCGCCGAGCAGCTTCGACATCGCGTAGGTACTGCGAGGACTCGGCCTCTCGTCTTCCGTATACGGCGCGGTGGCTCGCCCGTCGAACACAAAATCAGTGCTGTAGTGGACCAGCACCGCCCGATGGGTCCGCGCGGCCGCGGCAAGCGCGCGAACTGCAAATGCATTGAGATTCAGGGCGTCTACCGGATGATCCTCGGCGCCATCCACGTCGTTGAACGCAGCGCCGTTGACGATGACCTCGGGTCGCGTTTTGTCCATCGCCGCGGCCACCGCCCGATCGTCGCAGACGTCGAGCTCCGCCCGCGAGAACGTCACGACCTCGTGGCCGGCCCGGCATTCGGCCACGACCGCGGCGGCGAGCTGCCCCGCTGCTCCGACCACCGCAATCCGCATCAGGCCGCCTTCGATCCGCGATCCGCCGCAAACGCCCGCATCTTCTCGTCGTCGAACACGCCTTCCCAGCGGGCGACGACCGCGGCGGCGATGCAGTTGCCCATGACGTTCACGGCGGTGCGACCCATGTCCATGATTTGATCAATCCCGAGGAGTATCGCTGCCCCTTCGAGCGGAAGCGCGAACTGGGTGAGCGTGGCCGTCAGCACCACCAGCGCGGAGCGCGGCACGCCGGCGACGCCCTTGCTGGTGAGCATCAGCGTGAGCATCATGACGAGCTGCTGGCCCAAGGTCATCGGCACGCCGGCCAGCTGCGCGACGAACACGCTCGCCAGCGATAAGTACAGCGTTGTCCCGTCAAGGTTGAAGCTGTAGCCGGTCGGCAGCACGAACGCGACGATACGTTTCGGCACGCCGAACTGCTCCATCACCTCGAGCGCCTTCGGCAGCGCCGCTTCCGAGCTGGCGGTCGAGAACGCGATCAGGAACGGCTCGCGAACGGCCTTCGCGAAGGTCAGAAAGGGCACCCGAATCAAGTACGACACACCGCCGACGACCACCACGACGAAGAGAGCGAGCCCGAAATACATCAGCGCGATCAGTTTGCCAAGCGTGAACAGAATCGCAAGACCCTTGGCGCCAACGGTCGCGGCGATCGCGGCGAAGACGCCGATCGGCGCGAACGCCATCACGTAGCCGGTGACCTTGAACATCGCCTCGGCGGTGCTGTCGAGCACGTCCAGAATCGGCTGGCCCTTCTTGCCGATCGCGGCCACCGCGACCCCGAAGAATATCGAGAACACCACCAGCTGAAGGATGTCGCCGCGCGCCATCGCGTCGATGACTGAGGTCGGAAAGAGGTGTAAAAAGATGTCCCAGGCGTGCTGCTGGTTCTGCACCATCGCCTGGGCGGCGCTGGTGTCGGCGCCAATCGGAATCGCGAGTCCGGCGCCCGGCTGGAAAATGTTCACCAGCGCCAGGCCGATGAACAACGCCACCGTCGTCGCCGCCTCGAAGTACAGAATCGCCTTCAATCCGATGCGGCCCATCGACTTCAGGTCGCCAGTACCGGCGATACCGACCACCAGCGTCGAAAACAACAACGGCGCGATGATCATTTTGATCAGGCGCAGGAACGCGTCGGCCAGCGGCTTCACCGCCACCCCGAAGGCCGGAAAAAACACGCCGACGATGATGCCGAGGAGCAGGCCGACGAAGATTTGCGTGGTCACGCCGGGCCACCGGCTCGAAGACGCTGGTGCGGACGTGAGCTTGATCACCGGTTCGCTCCGACGTTGCGGTGGACGAACTGGCCGATGACAGATACGACAGAGTGCTGCTGCGCCTCGGTCAGTTCGGCGTAAATCGGAATCGCGAGGCACTCGTCTGCGGCGCGCTCGGCGTGCGGGAAGGCACCGCGACCGTAGCCGAGGTCCGCGAAGCAGGGCTGCAGATGGAACGGCACCGGATAGTAGATCTCGTTGCCGATGCCTTGCTCGTCCAGATGCTGCTTGAGCGCGTCGCGCTCGGGCGTCCGGATCACGAACTGGTTGAAGATGTGCGTGCGATCGGGCGGTTCGGACGGCAGCCGCACCGTTTCGTCGAGTCCGGCGGACTTGAAGAGCTGCCTGTACCGGCCGGCGTTGGCTCGGCGAGCCTCACTCCACGCCGCAAGATGCGGCGCTTTCACCCGGAGGACGGCAGCCTGGATGGCGTCCATCCGGAAGTTTCCGCCGACCAGGTGGTGGTAGTACTTCGGCTGCATGCCGTGGTTGCGCAGCAATCGGGCGCGCTGGGCCAGCGCCTGATCGTTGGTCGTGAACAGGCCGGCGTCGCCGAAGGCGCCGAGATTCTTGCTCGGAAAAAAAGAAAAACAGCCGCACGCGCCGATGCCGCCGACGGGACGGCCGTGCCAGGTCGCACCGATCGCCTGGGCCGCGTCTTCGATCACGGGGATGCCGGCTCGATTGGCGGTGTCCATGATCGGATCCATCGCCGCGGCGAGACCGAAGAGGTGGACCGGCATGATCGCTTTCGTGCGCGGCGTGATCGCTGCGACGACCTGCACGGGATCGATGTTGAAGGTCACCGGATCGATATCCACCAATACCGGACGCGCCCCGATTCGGACGATCGCTCCCGCCGTCGCGAAGAACGAGAACGTCGTCGTCACCACCTCGTCGCCGGCCCCGACGCCAAGCGCCATCAGCGCGAGCAGCAACGCGTCGGTTCCCGACGACACGGAAACGGCATGGCGGACACCGAGCATCGACGCGAGTTCCTGCTCGAGCGCGTCGATTTCGGGTCCCATGATGAAACGCTGGCTGTCCGAGACGCGCGTCAGCGCCGAGAGAATCTCGTCGCGAATCGGCTGATATTGCGCCTGGAGGTCGAGCAGCGGCACCCGCATGGCGGATATTCTATCGCGGTCGGCGGGACCGGCTAGCGGTGCGACTTCACCGCGGCGCGCGTCTCGCGATCGGCCTCGCGGCGCCTCACGGTCTCGCGCTTGTCGTAGTCCTTCTTGCCTTTCGCAAGACTGACCGAGACCTTGACGCGCCCGTCCTTGAAGTAGAGACGCACCGGCACCAGGGTCATCCCTTTCTCGGTGGTTTTGCCAATCAGCTTGCGGATCTCGGATCGGTGCAGCAGCAGCTTACGACGGCGCAGCGGTTCGTGGTCGGCATAGCCGCGGTGACTGTACGGGCTGATGTTGACGTTGTACAGGAACACTTCGTTGTCCTCGACGCGCGCGAAACTGTCTCGCAGGTTGACCCGTCCTTCGCGAATCGCTTTGACTTCGGTCCCGAGCAACACCAGCCCGGCCTCGAACGATTCGAGCAGGTGGAAGTCGTGGAACGCCTTGCGGTTCTCGGCGATGCTCTTTTGCGCTTTTTCGCGCTCGGTCAGTTCGGCGGCGGACATGTCGGACTCGGGAATTTTCGAATATCAGAATTCTGGTTTCGATTGTGCGGCGTCACAGTTCGGACGCATGCTCATCGCCCTGCAAGCCTGGCCGCGAGCAGCACTGCCGCAATCATACTCTCGGGGTCGGCGACGCCCTTGCCGGCGATATCGAACGCGGTGCCGTGGTCGACCGAGGTGCGGACGAGCGGCAGCCCGAGCGTGACGTTGACGGCTTTGCCGAACGCCACGAGCTTGACCGGTATCAGCCCTTGATCGTGGTAGCAGGCGATCACGACGTCGAACTCGCCGCGGCGGGCGCGGACGAACACCGTGTCGGCCGGGAACGGGCCGGAGACATCGATGCCGCGAGTCCGGCACGCGTCGACCGCCGGTCCGATCACTGATTGTTCCTCGCTGCCGAACAGACCGTGTTCGCCGGCATGCGGATTGAGCCCGGCGACCGCGATGCGCGGACGCGCCACGCCGAATCTCGGCAGCTCCTTCGCCGTCAGGTCAATCGTCGCCTCGAGCGACGCCTTCGTCAGCGTGCGCGGCACCTCGACCAGGGGAATGTGAACGGTCGCCAAAACGACGCGCAGCGCCTCGGACTCGAACATCATCGCGACATGGCTGGCTCCGGTGAGGTGCGCCAGCAGATCGGTGTGACCGCTCCACGGCACACCCGCAAGCCGGAAGGCTTCCTTGTTCACCGGAGCGGTTGCGATCGCCTGGACGACCCCACGCTGCGCATCACCGACCGCGCGGACAATGACGTCGTAGGCAACGCGGCCCGCGAGCGCGCTCAGCACTCCTGGAACCACCTCGATGCGATCGGGCGCGTACAGCACCGGCTCGCAGACTGCGAGCACACGCGGGTCCGCGGCGGCCTTGGCCGCTATTTCAGGACCAATGCCGGCCGGATCACCGACCGTAATCGCAACGACCGGATTCATCGTGTTCAACGCTAGTGGGAGTTCAGTGACCGCACGAGCCACAGCCGCCTGTCCCACATCCACCGGAGCCGCAGCCGGACGGATTGCTGCATCCGCCTTCGTCTCCGCAGCCGCCGTGAACGACGCCTTTCGCGTTGGGCAGTTCGTAGCGCAGGCAGCACTTCAGCCGTCCGCACAGGCCCGAGAGCTTCGACGGATTGAGACTCAGGTCCTGCTGTTTGGCCATCTTGATCGAGACCGGCTCGAACGACTGGAGAAACGTGGTACAGCAGAGCGGCCGGCCACAGCTGCCGTAACCGCCGTACAACTTCGCTTCGTCGCGGACGCCGATCTGCCGCATCTCGATTCGCGTGCGGAATTCCGCGGCCAGCTCGCGGACGAGATCGCGGAAGTCGACGCGCCCGTCGGCGGTGAAATAGAACACGAGCCTGGAGCCGTCGAACGCCTGCTCGACGCGTGCCAGCTTCATCCCGAGGCCGCGCTCGCGGATTTTCAGCAAGGCGATCCGATGCGCTTCCTGCTCGCGATGCTGATGCTTCAGCCGGGCGACCACGTCTTCGCGCGTCGCCAGTCGGACCACCTTCAGCGGCGAATCGTCGGGCGGACGCCGTCGCGCGTCGAGTTGAGGAATGGCCCGGACCGCAACGCCCAGGGCGGTGCCGGCTTCGTTTTGAACCACCACACGATCGCCAGGCCTGGGTGTCACCCCTGTACCGTCAGCCGGTAGAAACGTCTGCACTCGCCCGACCGGTGTCAGCTTGACGGCGACGAGCGGGGCGGAATTCTGGTTGGCCATGCGGACTCCTTAGAGCTGGAGGACCAACCAGTCCGCGACGAGTTTGACGCCGGCATTGCGCTGCAGAGCCGCCAGCGCCTCATCGACCGCCGTAAACGCCTGTCTGCCGCGTTCGCCCTGATAGACGCCCGCGAGGCGTTCGAGCTCGGGCTGGACGTCGGGGTTGGCGAGGACGCGAGCGTCGGCGCCCGTCACCAGGACTTCCACATCGCGAAGCAGCGAGGACATCGCCCGCAGGTGAATGGATAGATGGTCGCGATCGGTCGCACCGCTGGCGCCGGTCTTGGTGAGCAGTTCCTTGGCGCTCTCGAGGCGCCGGCCGGCATCGCGCGCCGACGACACTTCGGCGAGAACGCGCTGCGCGACGTCGCGCGCATCGACCAGTTCGCCGGCACTTGCCTCGAGCGCACGGCCGAGGCTGCCGTCCGCGGTCGCCGCGACCGCACGCGCTTGGGTCTCGCTGTAGCCCCGCGCCATCAGCGCCCGCGCGATGTCTTCTGCCGTGAGCGGGCGGAAACGAAGCTGCGGACACCGCGACCGCACCGTCGGCAGCAGCGTGTCCGGACGCGAGGTCACGAGCAGGAACACCGAGGACGGCGGCGGCTCTTCAAGCGTCTTGAGCAGCGAGTTCTGCGCCGCCGCGACCAGCGCATCCGCCTGGTCGATGATCACAGCCCGGCGACGTCCTTCGAAAGGACGATATTGCGCGCGGTCGATGACCTCGCGCACCTGATCGATTTTGATGCTGCCGTTGTCGCCCGGCTCGACCAGCATCACATCAGGATGCACACCGCGGGCAATGCGCGAGCAGGCCGCGCAGACTCCGCATGCATCGATTGTGGAACCGTCGACGGCAGGGTTCAGGCAGTTGAGTGCCTGGGCAACAGACAGGGCGGCGAGGCGTTTACCGATGCCTGACGGCCCCGCCAGAATCAGGCTCGGCGGAAGCGAACTGCCGGCGACGGAGCGCGCCAGCAGGTCGATCAAACGGTTGTGGCCGATGACGTCCCGGAAAGGCACGGTAGCGGCATGCTACCACGCACTAGCCGCCGCTTTTCTTCTTCGGTGGCGGCGTCGCGTCCTGCTTCTCCGCCGCATCGTTCTTGCCGCCGCCGAAGAGGCGCGACCAGAAGCCGCGCTTTTTTTTCGGCGCCGCCGCCGGCGGGTCGTCAACCGCGGGGACGACCGCGCCGGCCGCGCTCGCGCCCGACACGAACACATCGTCAGCCCGGGGTGGCGGGGCCGCCGGTTTCTCGGTCGCGCCGAAGAAACCGGCCAGTTTCGTCATCAGACCGTGGGTCGGATGCAGATCGCAAATCGACGTCGGCTCGGTTCCGCGGGCGAAGTACTCGGTGTAAACCATCGACCGGCGTTCGAGCTGACCGGTCGGGCTGACCACCTGAGCGTCCTGGCAGCCGTCGCTCGGAAGCTTGCCGGACAAACGGCAGACGCTCGCGGTAGTGATGCCTGGCGGTGGCTCCAGCCACTCCGGCTTGTCGCCGCGGGTCGCGACCTTCATGAACTTCGCCCACATCGGCACGGCGACGTCCGCGGCAAATCCACCGGGCAGAATCGTGTGCGGCTGATCGAAGCCCACCCACACTCCGGTCACGAGCTTCGTCGTGTAGCCAACGAACCACGCATCGTTGAAGTCGTTGGTCGTGCCTGTCTTGCCCGCCGCCGGCAGCGTGAACCCGAGGGTACGTGCACGGCTGCCGGTCCCGGCGTTGACGACGTCCGCCAGCATCGAGGACATCAAGAAGGCCGTGGTGTCGCTGATGGCGCGGGTCGAAGAGTCGTTCGATTCGTACAACAACGTGCCGTCGCGATCCTCGACGCGCCGGATGAGGATTGGCTGCGGCACCATGCCGTGATTTTCGAACGCGGCGTACGCGGCGGTCATCGACTGAAGCGTCACCTCGCCCGAACCAAGCGCGAGTGACGGCACACTGGGCACGTCGCCGACGCCCATCATCTTTGCGTTCTGGACCGTGCGTGGAATCCCGACTTCCTGCAGCAGCCTCACGGCGGCGCGATTGCTCGAGGTGCGGAGCGCCGTCCTCAGGCTCATCGACGTCGCCGTCGAATGCTCGTCCTCCGGCGTCCACGCGCCTTGCAGCGTGGCAATCGACTCGTCGAGATGGTCGACCACGCTGGCGGGCGAATAACCGGCTTCGAGCGCGGTCGCGTACACGAACGGCTTGAAGGCTGAACCGGGCTGGCGCTTCGCCTGCACCGCGCGGTTGAAGTTGCTGGCTTCGAAATCGCGCCCGCCGACCATGGCCCGAACGTGGCCGGTGTCGGGCTCGAGCGCGATGAGCGCCGCCTGAAGCGGATCGGCTGCCATTGGATCGGCCGGCGTTTTGGCGTCCGCGGCCTTTGCCCGCGCCGCCGCGCGTTTCGCCTGCCACGCTGCACGCTTCTCGTCGAGCGCCTTCAATTGCTCGGCGACCGCCGCTTCGGCAGCCACCTGCGTCGGCATGTCGATGGTGGTGAACACTCGCAGGCCGCCTTGATACACGCGCTGCCAGCCGAAGCGCTCCACGATTTCGCGCCGCACCTGTTCTTTGAAGTACTGACCGTGCGGATCGTCCGATCGCAACGTGTCGTGCAGCACCAGCTTCGACGCCTTGGCGGACTTCCAGGTGGCCTGATCGATCGCGTTCGATTCGAGCATCGCCTGCAGCACGATGTTGCGGCGCGCCACCGCTCGCTCGCGGCTGACGGTCGGCGCGTAGCTTGACGGCGACTTCACAAGTCCGGCCAGGAGCGCCGCCTCGGGCACGTTCAGCTCCGACGCATGCTTGCCGAAGTAGCCGCGGGCGGCGGCTTCCGCTCCGTAGAGTCCATCGCCGAAGTAGACCTTGTTGAAGTAGAGCTCGAGGATCTGCGGTTTGGTGTAAATCCGCTCGATGCGCGACGCGAGAATCAGCTCCTGAAACTTGCGTCGCAGGGTCTTGTCTGGCGTCAGGAAGCTCTGACGCGCGAGCTGTTGCGTAATCGTGCTGCCGCCCTGCGCCATCCGGCCGTGGCGCAGGTTGGTCAACGCCGCCGACGCGATCCGGACCAGATCGAAGCCACGGTGATCGTAGAACCGCTGGTCCTCGACTGCCACGAGCGCATGCACCAGATTCGGCGACACCTGGGCCAACGGCACCTCGATGCGCTGTTCCTTGAAAATCGTGAACGCGAGCTTGTCTCCGGCGTCAAAAACCGCGGTGGCCTGATCCATATCGCCGATTCGGCGAAGGGCCTCCACATCCGGCAGCCCGCTGCGCAGGCTCGCCAGCATCCACAGACTTCCGCCCAGAAAAACCGCGACGAACAAGGCGAATGCGGCAATCACGCCACGCACGAGCTGAGGGTGCTCTTCCCTGGCGATTCGCCACTGATGCCGGAGGGCGGCGACTCGGTTCTTTACGTCGAAGTCCATCAGTCCTTTTGACGCTGCAACAGACGCGCCACGAAAGTCCGCTTTCCTGGAGCCTTGACGTCGCGTGGCATTGCGGTTGCAACCTCAGGCAGCGGAGCCATTTGGTGAGCACTTTCCCGCGACTTGGTCTGATTTTCAGTGTTCCGCTTCTTGTCGGGGTGGTGCTTTTTACACCCCGTCTCGCCACATCGTCCGGTTCTCAATCAACCGCGCCCACGGCTCACCGGCCAGCCCGAATCGACCGCGTGGCCGAAGACAGCGACGCCTCGGTCGACCTCCACGGCAACGATGTGACCAACGCGGTCGCACGGTACTCGCTGGACCCGGGGGGCGCCCAGTACGAAGTCCACTCGCCGCAGACCGAGCTTCCGCGCCTGGCCTCACCCAAAAGCTGAGTCAGAGCCCGCGACTCGCATTATGATTGCCGCCACCGAACTCAGGAGCGGCATGCATGCGTCCACTCAAGTGGCTCTTTGTCCTGGTTTTTGCGAGCGCAAGTTTCGGCGGCCTGCACGCGCAGCAAATCAGGTCGTTCAAGGTGCGCCTGTCCCCCGTTCCGATCGACGCGTCGATGCTGGCGACTGTCGCAGGATCCGGATCGCTCTCGGCAGTCCTCAGCGGCAACAAGCTGACGATCACCGGCTCATTTGAGGGACTGCGATCGCCGGCGACCATTGCTCAGGTCCACAAGGGACCGGTGCGGGGCGTTCGCGGACCGGTCGTCACCGACCTTACGGTCACGAAAGCCGCGGATCCCACTGGCGGAACGATCGGCGCCACACTCGACCTCACGGCACTGCAGATCGCGGACCTCGAAAAAGGCCGGCTTTACGTCCAGCTGTCCAGCGAGAAGGCGCCGGACGGCAATCTGTGGGGCTGGCTGCTGCCTCAGGAGAATCGACGATGACCGGTGAGCGATGGAGACTGGTGACCGCGCTCGCGCTGGCCGCGCCGCTCGCAATGACGCTGCGGGCCGCTCAACCGCCAGCTCCGCGCGCCGCTCAGGGCGTGTTCACCGCCGGCCAGGCCGCCGCGGGACGGGCGGTGTACCAGGCGAGCTGCTCCAGCTGCCATCTGCCCGACCTCGCCGGCCGCAACGAAGCGCCGCAGCTCGCCGGCAACAACTTCATGAACACGTGGAGGGCACGCTCGACACGCGATCTCTTGGAATTCATTCAGTCAACGATGCCGCCCGCGGCGGCGAGTTTGGACGACGAGCAGTACCTGGCGGTCACGGCGTACCTGCTTCAGGCCAACGGCGCTCCCGCCGGCGCGCAGCCGTTTACGCCGACGACCGCGGTACCGGTCGGCAGTGCCGCGACGGGAACCGCGCCCGCTCCGGCAGCTGCGGACGCCGGCGGCGGCGGACGGGCGGCGGCGGGTCGCGGACAACCGCCAGCCGGCGGTCGAGGCGCTGCGCCCGCCAACACCGGACCGCTCGGCATCACGGTGGCGGGCACGGTCAAGAATTTCGTTCCGGTATCCGACGAAATGCTGCGAGTGCAGGATCCCGCTGACTGGCTGATGGCGCGACGCAACTACCAGGGGTGGAGCTACAGCCCGCTGAACCAGGTCACGCGGGACAATGTGAAGGAACTGCAGCTGGCGTGGGTGTGGGAAATGAACGAGGGGCAGGGCAACGAACCGAGCCCGCTCGTTCACAACGGCATCATCTACCTCACCAACGTGATGAACATCGTGCAGGCGCTCGACGCGAAGACCGGCGAGCTGATCTGGGAAAACCATCTCGGTCCCAACGCTCTCATCGGTCTCGCGGCGATGCGCAATATGGCGATCGCCGGAGACAAGGTCTTCGTCGCCACCACCGATGCGCGAATCGTGGCGCTCGATGCGCGGACCGGTAAAACGATCTGGGACACGCCGATCGCTGATCGTGCGAAAGGCTACGCCAACACTGCCGGTCCGATCGTGATCAAGGGTGTCGTCATCAACGGCCTGGTCGGCTGCGACCGCTACGGCAACGACGGCTGCTGGATCAGCGGCTACGACGCGAACACCGGGAAGCAGTTGTGGAAATTCAACACCATCGCGCGGACCGGCATGGCGGGGGCCGAAACCTGGGGCACGCTCGCGGACAACCTGCGCATCGGCGGCGAGACCTGGATTTCCGGCAGCTACGATCCCGATCTCGATCTCACGTACTGGGGCGTTGCGCAGGCCAAACCGTGGATGCGTGCGACGCGCGGAACCACCAACTTCGACCACCTGCTGTACAGCAGCAGCACGCTGGCTCTGCACCCGAAAGACGGCACGCTGGCGTGGCACTACCAGCACGCGCCTGGCGAATCGCTCGACCTCGATGAAGTGTTCGAGCGCGTCCTGGTGGATATCGGCGATCAGAAGGTCGTGTTCACGATCGGCAAGCCCGGCATCCTGTGGAAGCTCGATCGACGCACCGGGCAGTTCCTCGGCTACAAGGAAACGATCTTCCAGAACGTTTTCGACTCGATCGACCCGAAAACCGGCACACCACAATACCGTCCCGATATTCTCGAACAGCAAACCGGCCAGTGGGTCGACGCCTGCCCAAGCACGGAAGGCGGTCACAACTGGCAGGCGATGAGCTACAACCAGCCGAACGGACTGCTGGTGATCCCGCTCAGCCAGTCGTGCATGGCAATGTCAGGACGCAAGCTGGAAATGACCAACGGCTCCGGCGGCACCGGTGCGGATCGACGGTTTTTTGAGATGCCGGGCAGCGATGGCAACGTCGGACGGCTGGTCGCCTACGACGTGAAAACGATGAGGGAGCTGTGGAGCCGCGAGCAGCGGTCGCCGTTCCTGACCGGCGTCATTACGACCGCGAGCGGCGTCGGCTTTGTCGGCGATCTCGATCGCACCTTCCGCGCCTTCGACGTCAAGACCGGCGAGACGCTGTGGCAGACGCGGCTCGGAACCACCGTGCAGGGATACCCGGTGACGTTCAGCGTCGGCGGACACCAGTACGTCGCGGTCACGACCGGCGCCTCGAGCGGTGGCAGCCCGCGCGTGGTGCCGCGGACGATTGTGCCGGAGGTCAGGCAGCCGCAAACCGGCAACGCGTTGTACGTGTTCGCGCTGCCGGAGAAAAAGTAGCGGTCAGCGCCGACCCGCTTGTATATCCTTCGCCACTTTCTCCACGTCAGCCCAGACGCGGAGCAGGTTGCCGCTCCAGATCTTCCCGATCTGCTCCTCGGTATACCCGCGTTTTACCAGTTCGAGCGTCACGTTGAACGTCTCCGCCGCGCTGTTCCAGCCCTCAACGCCGCCGCCGCCGTCGAAGTCCGATGAGATGCCGACGTGATCGATCCCGATCAGTTTCACCGCGTAGTCGATGTGATCGACGAAGTCCTTGACCGTGGCTCGAGGCGCCGCCGGCCACTTGCGATCGATCTCCGCGAGCTTCCGGTCGAAGTCGGCGCGCTTCTCCGGTGAAAGCGTCTCGGCTCCGGCCGTCGCGAAGCCACCACGACCGCCACGGCCGCCGCCCGCGGCGGGAGTCGAGGCGCCTTCGACCGGACACGGCGGGGGGTCGGTTCGCGGACCGCGCCCTGCTCCGCCACCGCCGCCGCGGCCGTTGGGCAGCGCGAACTCCTGCCGCAGCGCCGCAATCGCCGCACCGCGCTCGGCCGGGTCGGCCTTCACGTAGCTGGCAAAGGCGACGATCTGCGCAACCCCGCCGTTGGTCTTGATCGCCATCAGCATCTCATCGTCGAGATTCCGGCTGACGTTGGCGAGCGAACGCACCGCGGAATGCGAGGCGATCACCGGCGCCTTCGACAGACCGATCGCCTGCATCATCGAACCCTTCGACGGATGCGAGACGTCGACCATGATGCCCCACTTGTTCATCTCCTCGATGACCTGGCGGCCCAGCGGTGAGAGGCCGCCCCACATCCACTTGTTGTCCGCTTCGCCGGTGTTGGAATCAGCCAGCTGACTGTGGCCGTTGTGGGCCAGCGACATGTAGCGGCCGCCGCGCTGCCAGAATTCCTTGACCCGGCCGATATCAGTACCGATCGGGTAGCCGTTCTCGACGCCGATGACCGCGACCTTCCTGCCGCTCTTCGAAATGCGGACCACGTCGGCCGGGGTCAGCGCGAGACCGATCTCCTTGGGCGCAATCTCTTCGGTGAAGTGGTGGACCGCGTCGAACTTGGCGATTGCCTGCTTGTAAGCCCGGTCGTAGCCGGACGGCTGGAACGCGTCGGCGACCTGGGGCGGATTGGACTGGCCGACGTACACGATCATGAATGAGACGTCCATGCCGCCGGCCTTCATCTTCGGCAGGTTCACCTGGGTGGTGAGCGGCATCGTATAGTTGCAGCCCCGGGTGAAATGCTCCGGCTCGATATCGTTGTGGGTGTCCAGCGTGATGACCCGGTCGTGAATCGCGCGCGCCCGCGCCACCACATCCTGGCCCTGCGCCGCCACGGCGGCACCACCTGCGCCAGCAACGGCGATCGCCATTACGACAGCGACATTCGTTTTCGTCCGCAACATCGAGTCCTCCCGGATGGCGCCATGCCGCCTTCGTCTGACGCCAATTCTACGCGTCAGCGCCTGAATGATCAGCTGACACTTTTGTGGCGTCGCCGCCAATGCGAGGCCCGCCCTATAATTCGACATGGCAGACGCGTCGGAGATCGTCGAACAGGGTGGCGGGATTGCATTTCGATACGACCACGGTATCCTCACCGTGCTGCTCGTCACCTCTCGGCGCGATCCTCAGGATTGGATCTTTCCCAAAGGCCACATCGAGCCGGGCGAGAGCCCGGACGAAACGGCGCTGCGCGAAACCCAGGAAGAAGCCGGCGTGGACGGCAGCGTCGTAGGGCCGGCCGGCACACCGCGGGAGTACAAGTGGAAGGGTGCACGCTATCGCGTGCAGTATTTTCTGATTCGCGCCACCTCAGAGTCGTCCTCTCCCGAAAACCGGAAAAAAGCATGGCTGCCGATTGACGAGGCACTCGATCGGCTGAGCGTCAAGGATCTGCGGGTGCTGCTGCGCGGGGCCGTGCCGGCCCTGAAGGAACAAAGCTGAATGCTACCCGACATCGAAATCTACGACACCACCCTGGGCGACGGCACACAAGGCCACGGCATCTCTCTGTCGGTTGCGGACAAGCTTCGCATCGCCGAGCGGCTCGACGCGTTCGGCGTGCACTACATCGAAGGCGGCTGGCCTGGCTCCAACCCGAAGGACATCGAGTTCTTTCGCGAGGCGCGGCATCGGACCTTCCGCCACGCGCGGCTGGCTGCCTTCGGATCCACACGACGAAAAAACGTCGCCGCAAAAGACGATGACCAGGTCAGGCTGCTGGTGGAGGCGGCAACACCGGTCGTGACGATTTTCGGCAAGACCTCGCTACTCCACGTCCGGGAGGTGTTGCAGACCACACCCGCCGAGAACGCGGCGATGATCGCCGACACGATTGCGTTCCTGAAAGAGCACGGGAAGTTCGTGGTCTACGACGCCGAACACTGCTTCGACGGCTTCAAGGAGGATCGCGCGCACGCCCTGGCGACCCTTCAGGCTGCCGAACAGGCCGGTGCTGACATCGTCGTCCTTTGCGACACCAACGGCGGGTCGCTGCCGTCGGAAATCGCCGGCATCACCCGTCTGGTCCGGGACGGGATCGGCGTGCGGATCGGCATTCACACGCACGACGACATTGGCCTCGGCGTCGCCAACGCGCTGGCCGCGCTCGAGGCGGGTGCGACACACGTGCAGGGAACCATCAACGGCTACGGCGAGCGGACCGGGAACTGCAACCTGACGTCGGTGATTCCCGTGCTGCAGTTCAAGCTGAAGAAATCCTCCGTGCCGGCCGAAGCGCTGGCATCGCTCACCGAGCTGTCGCAGTTCGTGGACGAGCTCGCCAACCTGCGGCCGAATCCGCGTCTACCGTGGGTGGGCGCGGCGGCGTTTTCACACAAGGGCGGTACCCACGTCAACGCAGTGTCCAAGGTGCTGAGCAGCTACGAACACATCGATCCGTCGCTGGTCGGCAATACCCGTCATGTGCTGATCAGCGATTTGGCAGGCCGCAGCAACATCGTCCTGAAGGCACGCGAGCTCGGTTTCGATCTGTCGAACGACACGCCGGAACTGAAGGCGATGCTGGCGACAATCAAGGACCTCGAACACCGCGGGTACGAGTTCGAAGCCGCCGACGGATCACTGGCGCTGCTGATACGTCGCGCTCTGAGCCACGCATCGACGCCGTTCACGGTTGATGCCTATCACGTGTCCATGCGATCGGAAGGGACGACGTCGGTGTGCGAGGCGACCGTCAAGGTGCGCGTCGGAGAGGAACGCGCTCACACGGTGGCCGACGGCGACGGTCCGGTCAACGCGCTGGACGCCGCCCTGCGCGCCGCGCTGGTCGGATTCTATCCCGAGCTCAAGAAGGTCAGGCTCACCGATTACAAGGTGCGGATTCTCGACTCGACCACCGGAACGGCCGCGACCACCCGCGTGCTGATTCAGTCGAGCGATGGGACGTCGGAATGGGGCACGATCGGCGTCGACGAGAACATCATCGAAGCCAGCCTGCAGGCGTTGGTCGACAGCCTGGAATGCGCTCTCGCGCGTGACCCGATTGCGGCGGCCGACGTGTAGCGTCCGTGCGTAGTGTCCGCTTTCAGAGCACGGCAATCAGTGCGCGCGGCCGGGTCCCCACAAAGCGCGGCCCGGCTTCCGGCCGGTGTGCTCGCCATCTTTCAGAACCAGTACGCCGTTCACGAGCACGTCTCTCACGCCGACGGCATAAGCGTGCGGCTGCTCGAAGGTCGCTTTGTCCGCAACGGTCAGCGGATCGAAGACGACGACATCGGCAAACATTCCGGGCTTCAGCTGACCACGGTGGTCGAGGCCGAGGTTCGCCGACGGCAGCGCCGCCAGCTTGCGGATGGCGTCCGGCATCGACAGCACATGCTCGTCGCGCACGTACTTGCCGAGGACGCGCACGAAACTTCCATACGCGCGCGGGTGGGCGGACGATTTCAGGAAGACACCTTCCGGCGCAATTGATCCCGCGTCCGACGCGAACGACACCCACGGCAGCGCGATCTCTTTCTTCACGTTGTCGTCCGACATCATGAAATAGATAGTACCGACGCGTGACCGATCTTCGAGCACCAGATCCATGATCGTCTCCTCCGGAGACTTTCCACGCATCTTCGCGACCTCGGCGAGCGTTTTTCCGGTCAGCGGCTTCAGCGCCTCGGTCTTGAACTCGACGAGCAGCACGCGATCGGGCGAGCCGGTCGCCAGGTAGAGGTTCTCCCACTTTTCGGTCGGCGTGCGAATTTCCTGAGCGATGCGCGTGCGCGTCTGCGGATCGCGCAGCCGCTTGTACAAGGCGTCCATGCCGCCGTCCTCGGCCCAGGGCGGCATCGCCGCGTCGAGGCCGGTGCCGCCGGCGGTGTAGGTGTACATGTCCGCGGTAATCCTCTGGCCGCCTTTACGCGCGGCTTCGACCATGCCTATCACCGTGTCCAACTTCGACCAGTTCGACTGACCGGCAGCCTTGAGGTGATAAATCTCTGCCGGCAGACCGGCCTCGCGGCTGATGCGAATCAGTTCCTCGACGGCTTGGACAAGGCGATTGCCCTCGCTCCGCATGTGCGAGATGTACATGCCTTTGTGCTCGGCTGCCGCCTTCGAGATTTCGATCAGCTCTTCGGTGCTGGCGTAAAACCCCGGCGCGTAGATCAGCGCCGAGGCAATGCCGAGCGCGCCATCCTTCATCTCGCGGTGCACCAAATCGCGCATGGCCTGCAGCTGATCGGCGGAGGCTGGCTTGTCGTCGAGGCCGACGACGTTTTCGCGAAGCGTCGCCGCGCCGATGAACGACGCGAAGTTCGGGGTCACACCTCGTTTTTCGAGATCGAGCATGCCGTCGTGCAGCGTGGACCACTCGATTGGATACTTCACGTCCCCCTGACCGGCAAGCCTTCGCGCGCGCATCGGCTCGGTGATCGGTCCCATCGAGTCACCCTCGCCAAAGATCTCCGTCGTCACGCCCTGCTTGATGTCGCTCATCGAGCGGCCGTCAGCTCTCAGCGCATCGTCCTGCGACATCATGTTGACGAATCCTGGCGTCACCGCGAGGCCGTCGGCCCGAATCGTGGTCTGGGCCACGGCGTCGCGAAGATCGCCGACCGCCTTGATCGTGTCACCGACGATGCCGACGTCGGCGCGGACGCCTGGCTCGCCCGATCCGTCGTAAACCGTTCCACCGGTGATGACGATGTCGAACCGATCTTTCGGAGCTGTGGAGCACGCCGCCACAGTCACTGCGACCGAAGCAGGCAGCAGGATCGCATAACCAAAACGCTGAGTGACTCGTCGCGTGCGCGATACAGTCATGCGGGCACCTCTGATAGAAGTCTGTATTTACGCCGCAGGCTTTGTCGGCGCAGCGGGCTTGCGGACAAAGCGCGCACCGAATATCTCGACGACAGTCGGCTGACCGGCATCGTCCAGCACGAAGTTGACGAGCTCAGGCGCTCGCCAGGCCGCGTTCCACGTCGCTCGAAACGTGTTGTAGTGCCAGTGCGCGAGCGTACCGACGAAGGCCGAGCCGTATTGCAAGTGGAGCCGTCCAGCATCGATCGTCACCCGAAGATCTCCGCGCAGCGGGTCTGCGTAGTCGCCGGCGAGGCGTTCGAGCGGAACAGAAGGTGTCGTTCCGGTCACACGGTGCGCGTCCTTCGCCGCCTGCTCCTTGTCGGCCTCCTTCTGGATGCCGCCGTACAGCTCGAGAAAGTCTGCGCTCCAGTCGCGATTGGATTGCGGCTGCCCATACCGATCGAAAACCGAGTACATCAGCGCGTGCCGCAATTCGGCGTGATCACGGTTGGCCAGCACGTAGACGCCGAGATGTTCGTCGCGAATCAGACCGTGGATCGCCACCATGCCGTCGATACTGCCGGTGTGAAAGTCGACGGCGCGCCCGTGATAGTCCTGCTGAAACCAGCCCAGACCATAAGTCATCCAGTGGGGCTTCGTCAGTCTGGTGGTCGGATACATGTCGTAGGCGGCAATCGTCTGCGGCGCGAAGAGCTCAGCGAAGGTGTCCTCCGACAGGAGCCGCGTTCCGGCCGCGCCGACGCGTCCGCCGTCGAGGACGAACTGCATCCATTTCGACATGTCGCCTGCACTCGACCAGACCGCGCCAGCGGCCGCCACCGGATCGACGCTGGCGTTCTCGATGACGCGGACTTCGTGTTCGATGATGTCGTGCGGTGAAGCGACATTCGATTCTCTCGACAGCGTCGCCGCCGTCGCGATGGTCCGGCGCATGCCGAGCGGCTCGAAGATGCGGGTTCGGATCATCTCCGACCACGGCTTTCCAGAAGCCGCCTCAATCACAGCGCCGGCGGCCGCATACATGACGTTCTGGTAGATGAAGCTGGATCGCACCGGGTAAGCCGGGTCGACGAGACGGACGCGGCGAAGGATTTCGTCAGTCGAGTTGTGCTGGCCGTACCACAGATAGTCAGCATTTCCGAGTCCGGCGCGATGAGTGAGCAGGTCCCGCACGGTCAACTCGCGAGTGACGGCCGGATCCTTGAGTTGAAACCAGGGCAGGTAGTTCGTGACCGGAGCATCCCAGGCGACTTTCTTCTCGTCGACCAGCATGCCGACGAGCGCCGCGGTCATCGCCTTGGTGGTGGAACCAATGGCGAAGAGCGTGTTCGTATCAACCGCCTCGGGCTTGCCGCGTTCGCGCACGCCGTATCCGTGGGCGAACACCAGTCGATGATCCTTGACGACCGCAATCGCGAGCCCCGGCACTTTCCAATCGGCGACCGCTTTCGTGATGTACGCATCGAAGCCGGCCAGCGGATCGGCCTGCGCCGATACGAGGGGAGCCGCGATGAGCGCGATAGAGACGATGAGCGATGCACGACGCAGGACACGACGCATGACGGGACCTTTCGCGATTTCTACCGACGCCCGATCTTCTTGATCGCCAGGTTGGCGTTCCACGTTGCCCGGGGAATCTTGGTCATGTCGCGGAGCGCCGGCAACGCTCGCGCTGCGGGTGATCCGATGTCGCCCAGGGCATCAGCGACACTCCAAAGCACGTGCACGTTTTGTCCAGGCACGCGTGCCTCTTGAGCATCGTTGATTTCCTCATGCCTGACGAGGTGAATCATGGCTCGCAGCCCCATCGGGAGCAAGACAAAGCGGCGGTCAGTATGGCAGGTAGTGCAGGAGCTTGAGCACGTCTGAGAACACGCCCATTGCGGTGACATCAGCGCCGGCGCCTGGTCCCTGGACGACGAGCGGCGTGCGCGAATAGCGCTTGGTCGTAAAGGCAATCAGGTTGTCGCTGCCCTTGGCTGATGCCACCGGATGCGTTTTCGGAAACTCCCTGAGGCCGGCGCTCGCCTTGCCCTTTTCGAGAATGCCGACGTATCGGAGCACCGCGCCACGTGAGGCGGCTCGCTCGAGGCGCGACGCGAACCCCGCGTCGGCGCGCTCGAATGCCGCCAGGAACTTTGGCGAGTAGCGGCCACCGGCCAGCAACTTCGGCACCAGGCTCTCGACCCTCACCTCGTCGAGGTCCATCGCCAGGCCGATCTGCCGCGCAAGAATCAGCAGCTTGCGGGCCACATCCTGACCCGAAAGATCCTCACGCGGGTCCGGCTCGGTGAACCCCATCGCGTGCGCGTCCTTGACCAGCGCGCTGAACGGGACACTGCCGTCGAACGTGTTGAAGAGATAACTGAGCGTGCCGGAGAGAATTCCCTCAATCCTCACGATCTCGTCACCGCTGGCAATCAGATCTCGCAACGTCGATACGACCGGCAGCCCGGCGCCGACGTTCGCCTCGAACAGAAAATGGCGCTTCCGCTGTTCGAGCTGAGTCATCAGCGTCGAATAGCGTTCCCAGGGCAGAGCATTCGCCCATTTGTTCGGCGTGATGATGTGCAGGTTGGCGTCGATGAACGCGGGGTAAGCGTCAACGATCGACGGCCCGACCGTGCAGTCCACCAGCGCGGCATTGGTGACATCCATCGCGGCGATGCGTTTGGCAAACGACGATGGCTCCATGCGGTCACGCGCGGACCCAAGCGCCTGCTTCCAGCGCGACAGATCGATGCCGTTCGCGTCGGCGACGAACCGCCTGCTGTTTGCCAGACCGACGACCGACACCTCGAAGCCCCTGGAGCGCAGGTAGCGCTGCTGCTGCTCGAGTTGTTTGAGCACCGCACCACCGACATTACCGACGCCGATGACCGCCAGTGCCAGCCGCTTGTGGGTGCCGAAGAACCCCTGATGGATGGCGTTCAGCGCTCGAACTTGCTCTGCGCTGTCAATCACGCACGAGATGTTGCGCTCGGAGGCGCCCTGGGCGATTGCGCTGATGTTGATGTTCTGGCGCCCAAGCGCCTCGAACACCTTGCCGGCTACGCCGGGCCGGCCTTTCATGCCCTCGCCGACCACGGCGAGAATCGCCTGATCGTCCCGGACATCTATTCGCATCGACTGCTCGTGGAACTCGTACTGGAACGCCTGGCGAATCGCCTCGATGGCCCGCGATGCCTCGACACTCTGAACGCCGAAGCAGATGGTGTGCTCTGAAGAGGCCTGCGAGATCAGCACGACGTTGACTCCGCTCGCCGCCAGAGTGCCGAACACCCGGCCGGCAACTCCCGGCACGCCGACCATGCCCGGACCGCGCAGCGTCAGCAGCGCCAGATCGCCGACCGATGTGATCCCTTTCGCCAGCTTCCCGTCGGCGTCAGCCTTGCGCGAAATCAGCGTACCCGGCGCACTCGGCTTGAAGGTGTTCTTGATCAGGATCGGGATACGTTTCGCGACCGCCGGTGCCATCGTCGACGAGTGCAGCACCTTGGCGCCGAAGTACGAGAGCTCCATGGCTTCTTCGTAGGTCATGGTCGGCAGCACGAACGCCGCCGGCACCACCCGCGGGTCGGCGCTCAGCACGCCATCGACGTCGGTCCAGATTTCAATCACCGATGCGCCGACGGCGGCGCCGACGATGGCGGCGCTGTAGTCGGATCCGTTGCGGCCGATGGTCGTGGTCTGACCGTCTTCGGTCGCGCCGATGAAGCCGGTCACGATCGGCATCGCGCGCGGTGAATCCTTGAACAACTCGGCGAAATACGCACGGGCGCGGCGATTGGTTTTCGCAAAATTCACGGCTGCGTGCGTGAAGTCGGCGTCGGTCACCAGGAAATCGCGGGCGTCCACGAACACCGCCCGGTCGGTCGGCCCGAGATGGGCGGCGACGATCACCGCCGACAGGCGCTCGCCGAAACTGGCGGTCATGTCGAGAGCGCGCAGCGGACAATGACGCAGGAGGTGAACGCCCTGCAGCGTACTGCGCAGCTCGTCGAGCAGCGCGTCGACCTGGGCGCGAACCCGGGTCCGCCGGCGTGTGCCGATCAAACGCACCACGGCGGCGCGGTGACGCCGCGCGATTTGCTCGAGCAGCGCCTCGTAATTCGAATCGGCGCGCTCGGCAAGACGCGCGCACTCGAGCAGTTGATTGGTGACGCCCTGGAAGGCGGAAACGACGCCGATGACCGGCTCGCGACGCCGAGTGTCGCCCAGAATTCGACCGACACTACGAACGGTAGCGGGCGTCGCAAGCGACGACCCGCCGAACTTGAGGACTCTCACGCGTCGTAGTTTAGTGTTTCCCGGCCGCCGCTTTCACGCTGACGGCGACGTGAGCGTTCGACCAGCAGCACTGGAAGCCGCCGCCGCCCTGACCGGTCGAGTCGTTGCTTTCGACGCGCAGAATGTAGTCGCCGGGCGCGCTGAAGGTGACGTTCACGACCGACTTGCCATCGGTTTTGTCGATCGCAGGCTTCTCCTTGTCGAACTTCACCTCGCCCGGTCCGCGGAATTTCGACCAGATCAGGCCAATCGGCGGAGGCGGCGTGAACTCGGGAGCCGCTGCGGCACGACCGCCGCCCGCAGCCGCGTCACCGGTGGCCGGTGCCGCACCACGGGCCGCCGCGCCTCGTCCTGCAGCCGCCGCGTCGCCGGCCGCAGCGTCGCCGCCTCGCCCTGCGGCGCCGCGCCCACGTCCACGTCCCGTTCGTTCCGGAATATTCAGCTTCGGGCCTTCGTCGGTCACCCAGACGGTAATCGGCGCCGCCACGCCGACGATGGCGGTGTAGTTCGCGGCGATGCCGTTCGGCGGGCCCGTGAACGTCTTGCCGTTCGGGTCGAACTTCACCTTTGGCGGTGTGTTTTTGCTGGCCGCATCCTCGTACGGTTCCACGATGTAATCGGGATGCGTGTGGAGCACGATCGTGTTCGTGAAGCCGTTGGCGACGATCGTCCACGTCATGTTGCCGGGGAAATCCTTCGGCACGCCGATGGTGAACACGCCCCAGCCGCGGCCCGGATCGAAGTGCGTCGGCTGACCCTGATCCGGGTTTCCGGGCTCGATCCGGTTATTCGGTCCGACCGGGATGTCGAACGACTGCTTCATATTGCGATTGAAGTAGCCGAGCTCCAGGCGGATGCTGCCGTCCTTGTCGTAATACCAGCCTTCGAACGCTGGCGTCACGCTCGAACCCTTGTCGCGAATCGTCGGCGTCAACGGCAGGCCGCCAGGGGTCTGGCTGACGCCCTGAGGCGGCGGTGCGGCCGGCTGTTGTCCGGCGCCGACGAGCGTGCTGCCTGCCGCGCACATGATCAACGCCCCGATCGTGGCGATTCGACGTCCGCGCATTTCCTCTGCTCCCTGGTTCCGAAAAAAAAGCGCCGTCCGAAGCCGGACGGCGCCTTTGACGTTTGACGCTGGGCCGCTGTCGCGCGGCTGAGCCCTCGCGCTGCGGTGAACGCCGTTACTGCTGCTGACGGTCCGCCGCGGTCGAGGTCACCGTTTTCGCGGCGCGGTTGTCCTTCTCGATCTTGAAGTCGGCGTCGTTGTAGTAGGTGATGTTCAACCAGGCGTGGCCCATCTCGTCGACGGTGCGATCGCCCCAGCCAACCCACTGATTCGGATCGGGGTTGGACTTGTTCGCCTTGGTGTTGTCGTACCAGGCAATCAGGTGGATGATCGTGCCCTTCGGCAGCAGCGGCGCTGCGTCGTCGGCGTAGATATACATCGTCATCCAGTTGAAGTTGAAGTCGGTCACCTGGCTGAGCATCTCGCGGTGGCCATCCGGATAGAGCGCTTCCATCGACATACCCTTACCGCGCAGGTGCATGTGCGCCTGGAAGTTCTCGATGCGCGCGTTCTGCTTCAGCGTGATGAAGCTTTCCGTCGTCGTGATCTGGTTCGGCGCGATGTCGAGGCCGCGCGAGCCGGGCACGTTGCCCGAGAAGGAGTTGAACAGGCCGAGCACTTCGCGGTGCTTCGGCTCCTCACCCTTCGGGTAGAACCACACGGCGAGCTCGGTGGACGCCGTGATTTCCTCGCCGACCGCGTGGTAGTGCATCTCCCACACGATTTTCGAGTTCGGCAGCATCAGACGGCCCGAGTCGGGACGCATCTCGTCGCCGTTCTTGCCGACCGCCCACTCCATGAAGAGGCCGTCGCCGGAGACGTT
>DASXIR010000046.1:0-3272 GCA_036497895.1 Vicinamibacterales bacterium
AGCGCCAGCATGCAGGAATCGGATTCCTTCTCGCCGGCCGGATGTTCATCTTCATCCTCATGCTCTGCATCGGCAGCGTGTTCTCCACCATCGGCGGCCTGATCGGGTCGATGCTGTTCAAGCGATCCACGCCTCCGAATACGTTCGACGTCGCTCCCCTGAACTGAGCGGCCCGGCGAGGCGCTTGGGAGTCGCCGCCTGACCCGCTACAATCGCCGAACCATGGCCGATGAGAAGCCCCGCATAGAGATCGACGATCTGCTCCGCGAGGACCGCGCCTTTCCGCCGCCGCCGGAGTTTCGCGCGCAGGCGTTGATTGCCGACGACACCATCTACGCCGAGGCCGACCGCGATCCCGAAGCGTTCTGGGCGCGATTTGCTGCCGAGCTCGAATGGTCGAAACCGTGGGACCGAATCCTCGACTGGCAGCCGCCGCACGCGAAGTGGTTCGTCGGTGGACAGCTGAACGCCTCCGTCAATTGCCTCGATCGGCATGTCCGTGGCGGCCGTCGCAACAAGGCGGCGCTCATCTGGGAAGGTGAAACCGGCGAGCGCCGCACCCTCACGTATTTCGATTTGTTCCGCCAGGTGTCGGCGTTCGGCAATGTCCTTCGGTCGCTCGGTGTCGGCAAAGGCGATCGCGTCGCGATCTACCTGCCGCTGGTCCCCGAGCTGGCGATCGCGATGCTGGCGTGCGCCCGCATCGGCGCGGTGCACAGCGTCGTGTTTGGTGGATTCAGTGCGGAATCGCTGCGCGATCGCATCAACGATTCCTCGTGCCGGGTGCTGATCACGGCTGACGGCGGCCACCGTCGCGGCCACGTTGTCGCCTTGAAACGGGTCGCGGACGAAGCCGTTTCCGGCGCACCGTCGATCGAGCACGTCGTCGTCGTGCAGCGGATTGGCGCGGCCGGTGCTCCAATCACGATGAAGGAAGGCCGTGACCTCTGGTATCACGAGCTGATGGCCGGCGCGGCGCTGGTCTGCGAGCCGGAACCGATGGACGCAGAGGACATGCTCTACATCCTCTACACGTCTGGAACCACGGGGAAACCCAAGGGAATCGTCCACACCACCGGAGGCTATCTGGTCGGCACCTATGCCACCACCAAACTGGTGTTCGACCTGAAAGACGATGACGTCTATTGGTGCACGGCGGATCTCGGCTGGGTGACCGGTCACAGCTACGTCGTCTACGGGCCGCTGGCGAACGGCGCCACGGTGGTGATGTACGAGGGCGCGCCCGACTGGCCGGAGAAGGATCGCTTCTGGTCGATCATCGAGCGCTACGGCGTGACCGTGTTCTACACCGCTCCAACCGCGATTCGCGCCTTCATGCGGTGGGGCGCGGAATGGCCGGGCCGTCGCGATCTCTCGTCGCTGCGCCTGCTCGGCTCGGTGGGCGAACCGATCAACCCTGAGGCCTGGATCTGGTACTACAAAGTGATCGGCGGCGAGCGGTGCCCGATCGTCGACACCTGGTGGCAGACCGAAACCGGCGCGATCATGATCACCGCGCTGCCTGGCATCAGTACGCTGAAACCAGGCTCGGCAACGCGACCGTTCCCGGGCATCGCTGCGGAAGTCCGCACCGACCGCGGCGATCGTGTCGACGTCGGCGGCGGACTCCTCGCGCTGACGCGTCCGTGGCCGTCGATGTTGCGCGGGATCTACGGTGATCCAGAACGCTATGTGAACACCTACTTCAATCGCTGGGGCCACAGCGTCTACGTCACCGGCGACGGCGCCAAGCGCGACGCCGACGGCTATTACTGGCTGCTCGGGCGCGTGGACGATGTGATCAACGTTGCGGGACACAGGATCGGCACGATGGAAGTCGAGAGCGCGCTGGTCGATCACCCCGCGGTCGCCGAAGCCGCCGTGGTCGGCCGCACCCACGACATCAAGGGACAGGCGATCGCCGCGTTCGTCACTCTCAAGGAAGGCGCGGGTGCGCGGATCGGATCCAAAACGCTGATCGACGAGTTGAAGAATCACGTGACCACAAAAATCGGCGCGATCGCGCGACCCGACGATATCCTGTTCGCCGCTGATTTACCCAAGACACGCTCGGGAAAGATCATGCGCCGCCTGCTTCGCGACATCGCTGAAGGGAAAGCGCTCGGCGACACTACGACACTGGCGGATCCGGCGGTGGTGGCGACACTGAAAGCGAACTACGACGAAGAGTCGGCCGGCTAGGCCGGCGCTCAGCGCGCGGGTCCGGCTGGCGTGTGCAGGCGGACCGTGCCGGAGGCGCCATCCACGCGCTCGACACGATTCCGGCCGAGCCGCTTGGCGCGATCGAGGGCTGCCTCCGCGTCCGCCAGCAGGCGCACCGGGTCGATGACGTCGCCGACCGCGACGCACACGTTCACAATCCCCGCGCTGAGTGTTACCGCCACACGCAGGTCGGTCCGGTAATCGGGAAACTCGAGGCGCTGCTCGACCGTGGTGCGGACGTGCTCGGCGAGCGCGCTGGCGCGGTCCGCGTCGAGACGCGTGAGCAGCACCGCGATCGAGTCCTCCGAATGGTGGGCGACCCAGTCGTGCTGACGGAAGTACTGCCGGATCAGGATGCCGAGGCGCTCGAGAATCTTGTCGCCGACGCCATAGCCGTATGACTCGTTGATCTCGGCGAGGCGATCCACGTCGAACACAATCAGCGAGATCTCGTCGCCGAAGCGTCCCGCCCGCTCGACCTCTTTCGCCAGCACCGCATCGAACAACGGGCGCGTGAACAGCGTGGTGCGCGGGTCGACGATTGACGCGTCTGCCGGCTGCAGCTGGGCGTGTTCGGCGTACGCCGCCAGCAGGTCGAACGAGGCGCGACGGACCAGCTGCGCCGTCACCGGCCACGCTTCGCTGGTGGCGCCGGTCCGTTCGTCGAGCGCGAGCTCGTCCAGCGTGGCGCGCTCGAGGAGATACACGAACCCGAACACCCGCTCGGTCGAGGCTCCACGTCTTGTGACCGCGCGCGACAAATCGGCAACCAGACCGCCACGCGCCTCGACCCGGCCGTCGCGGATCGCGGCCGCGAGCAGCTGCGCCAGAAGGCGTCCGACGCGCCGTCCATGGTCGGCCTCCTCGGCTCCCGTGTCGCCGTGCGAAAACATCGCCGACGCATCGGCGGCGATGTAGTCGGTGCGCGCCTCCACGGCCGACGCAATCTGGATTCGCAAATCGGCCTGCGCGCCTGCCTGTGGGTCCGGGCTCCGCCCGGCATCGTGTAGATTCATGAGCCCGCGCCTGCATGTTCACCCGCCCTCCAT
>DASXIR010000047.1:0-1908 GCA_036497895.1 Vicinamibacterales bacterium
CCGTCGTGGGCGCAGCACGACTGGAGCCGGACGTTTCGCGGTCCGGACGGCGAACTGCGTGAAATCTCGTTTCACCCGCATTCGATCGACGACCACCTGACCGCGCTGGCTGACGCCGGATTCCGTGTGCAGGCGATTCGCGAGCCTCGGTTTACCGACGACCACGATCCCGGCGTGAAGGCATTCCGCCGGCGCTGGCGGAATCCCCGTGTGGTTGTCGTCTTTCACCTCGTCAACGAGCGATGATCTGGCCCACGCCGATCGCGTTCGTGAACGGGCGGATCGTCGCTGCCAGCGGGTTGGCTTCGTCGCTTCGTTTCTCGTCGCGTGTACTGAGCATCGGCGAGCCGCCGCGCAACGGCGACCTCGTCGTGGACCTGCAGGGCAGCTTCGTCCTGCCGGGACTGGTGAACGCGCACGATCACCTCGAGCTCAATCATTTCGGGCGGCTGAAGTGCCGCGACCGATATGCGAACGCTTCGGAATGGATCGCGGATCTGGGGCCGAGGCTGACGGCCGATCCAACCATCCGCCGGGGCCGGGCACATCCGTTGATCGAACGTGTCTTCATCGGCGGGCTCAAGAACCTGCTCGCCGGCGTGACGACGGTGGCTCATCACAATCCCTACTACCGCGAGATGCGCCGGACGATGCCGGTACGGGTGATACGACGTTACGGATGGGCGCATTCGTTTCTTCTCGAGCAAGAGCCCGCAGGCGCCCGCGGTGAGCCCGGTGGCGAGATCGGAGCCCGGTTTCGATCGACGCCGATTGACGCGCCGTTCGTGGTCCATCTCGCTGAAGGTGTGGATGGTACGGCCCGAGGCGAACTTCCCCGGCTCGAGTCGATCGGGTGCCTGGCCGGGAATACGGTCATCGTCCACGGCATCGCGATCGACGGCAACGGCTGGCGGCGCGCGGCCCGCGCTGGTGCCGGATTGGTCTGGTGCCCATCGTCGAACGACTTTCTGTTTGGTCAAACGGCAATGGTGCGTGAGTTGCTCGATCTGGACAGTCAGGAGCGATGCCATGTTGCGCTTGGAACCGATTCACGTGTGACCGGCGAGCGCGATCTGCTGGACGAGATGCGCGTGGCACGGCGCCTTCTGGACATCTCGCCGTCAGAACTTCTTTATATGGTGACGACAGCGGCCGCCGCCCTGTTGCGTCAACCTCGGGCCGGACGGCTTGCCTACGGAGTTCCCGCGGACCTGATCGTCGTGCCGGCCCTGGCCGCCGATCCAGCTTCCGCTGTGCTCGAGGCTGAGCGAAGAGATCTTCGGCTTGTGGTGGTGGGTGGACGGCCGTTGGTCGGCGATCCTGATCTGATGTCGATCTTCGACGCCAGACGAGTCAAGGCGCGGCCGTTCATTGTCGATCAAGCTCCCAAGCTTGGGGAGTCGGGGCTGCTGCGGCGGATAGCCGGCTGTCCGATTACAGAGCCCGGGATCTCAGTGCGATGAACCCGTTCTCGCGAATCTTCAGGCTGAGCGCGGCGTTTCTCGGGTCGAACCTGGCACGCGCCGCGATCGGTTTTGGCCTGTCTCTGGTGCTGGCGCGCGGCCTCGGCGCCGAGCGATTCGGCCGCTGGGTGCTCTGCACCACCTGTGCTTCGACGTTGACCGTCATCGCCGATCTTGGATTTGGCGTGCTGTTGACACGTGACGGCGCTTGCTTCGGCACAGACGGCATCCAGGCGTGGCATGAAGTGTTCGGGGCGCTCTGGCTCCGCCTCATCGTCGTCATCCCGCTCGGCGCCGGACTGTTCGTCGCGGCATCTCACTTTGGCGGAGCGGAAGAAACGGTAACCGGAATGCGGGTCGGGGTGCTGCTCGGCGCCCTAGGCGCGGTCTACGGCTGTTTCGGCGCGATGTTCCGATCGCAGCCACGATGGTTGCCGACAGTACT
>DASXIR010000048.1:0-1941 GCA_036497895.1 Vicinamibacterales bacterium
ATTCGCGTGCCACGCTTTCTCCGGCGTCTTGCTGCCTTCGTAGGCGTGAATCAGATAATGATGCGCGCCGAACTGCAGATCGTCCTTGGCGACGACCTCTTCGAGCAGTGCGATCGCTTCGAGCGTGTGTGGGCGCGGTTCTTTAGTGGCCGACTGGAAGCCGTTGTCGAGCGCGAGCCCGAGCATCGATTTCGCGTGCAGGTCGTCCGGATACGCGGCGACCAGTCGCCTGAGTCCCTCGATGTAGGCGGCGTCAGCCGCCTCACGCGATCCGACCGCTCGACGGGCCGCCTGCGATTCGATGTAGAGGCGCTCCCGCGGCGTCACCAGGTCGCGCATCGCCATCGCTTTGGCGATGGCTTCACGCGCCCGCACCTGCGGATCGAGGGCGGCGCCGCTGGTGGAGCGTGGCACTGATTCGGCGCTCGGCGGAGCGGCGTCGGCACCCCGTCCGCCGTCGGCCGGGTCACGAATCAGCTGAAACGCTGGACGGTAGTCGCTGGCTGCGCTGAGCGCGATGCACCAGTACGCCATCGCCATTTTCGGATCGAGCTCGAGCGCCTGCGTGCACGACCGCTCCGATTCCTGGAACCAGAACGAGTGAATCTGCGAGATGCCCTGGAGAAAGAATTTGCGCGCCTCCTCAGACGAGGTGGTGACGGGGAAATCTCTGGCCAGCGTCACGCCCATCCCCGGCAGCAGCGTCGCCGGCAGCAGCGGCTGCGCGCCCGGCGGCACCACACACAGGTCTGGCTGCGCCGCGGGAGGCTGCTTGCCCTTGGCGACGACATCGGTCGCCGATGTTCCAACCAGAATCAGCAACGCCAGGGTCGACGCCAGGTACTTCATGGGCTGAGCATAGAAGAGAAATGGCCCGGCGCCAATAGTGATTGGCAATCAGGAATATGGGCTGCCCGGCCGGTCGCTGCCAGCTGGTCTGGCGCGTCAGAACGGATAGTAGGCGCCGCTGTCGCTCGGAAACGGCACCAGGACGACGTTCGATCGCTCGACGACCGAGCGCACGTCCTTGACCCGGGCGTCGCCCGCGGTGACGAAGAATCCGACCATTTCGCCTGGTACCGGCTGGTGTCCCGCCAGCGGTCCCCAGACCGCGGGGCTGTAGTACCAGTTTGACGCGAACTGCGAGGGCGGGCCGCCGCTGCGCCCCAGCCCGTACCAGTACTCCACGCCGCCCGAGGTGTACCAATGCCCGTCCACGTTCACAACCATCCACAGCGTGTACTGCAGCGCTCCACTCCAGCCCGGTGGTATGACGTCGGGCCAGCGTCCTGCACCATCCTTTTTCGTGAAGCTGACCGCGACGCCGCTCGACTGGAAGTCGAGTGCGGTGAGCCGCGCGGTCGCCGGCCAGTTTCCGACATCCGCCGGCGATCCACCTGTGATGGTGACGCCGCGAAGGTCGATGGCGTCCTGTCCGCCGGCGCTCGGCACGGGTGCGGGCGCATCGGTCACCTGAAATGCCTGCAGCACCGACCATGGACCGGGTGTGGTCGGATCGGACGCACGCACGTGCCAGTAGTAGACCTTGCTGTAGGAGAGATCCTTCGGCATCTCGAACGATGTCTGGGATGTCTGTTCCGCCACGGCCCACGATGCCACCATGTTGGCGAAGCCGCCGTCGGCCGCCACCTCGATCTGGTACGAGACCGCACCCACCGGACCCGTTCGCGTGGCATTGGTGACGGTGAATCGTGGACGCAATGTCGAGACGAACGCGTTCACGGCTGGCGAAACCGGAATCGGTGCGGAGAAGCTGACCTGCACAGTCGGTTGAGGCCGCCGCAGCACTTCGGTTCCGCTGACCGGGCCAAGACAGGTCGTGCCGCTGAACGGGATGCGAAGCGTGTAGCCGTTGTCCTCGATGGTACCGGTCCCGTTCAGGGTGAACGCGCAGTTCGACACGCCTGGAAGGGCGGCCGT
>DASXIR010000049.1:0-25571 GCA_036497895.1 Vicinamibacterales bacterium
TGCCTGCCAGCGCGATGGTGGACGCCAGGTTCTGGGAGGCCGCGCCGGTCGGCACATAGAGGTCCTGGAGCGCAGCGGCATCCAGCTGGTAGCGCGAGGCGACCTCGAGGACGACATGAAACTGATTGGTCTGGGTGTAGATCGTTGACACCTGCCGCTGTCCGAACGAGTCGTAGAGCGCGTCATCGACGTTCTGCGGCGTGATCCCCAGGCGTCCGGCGGTATCGCGGTCGATGTTCACGAAGATGCCGAGGCCGTTGTTCTGTTGATCGCTGGCGACGTCGCGCAACTCGGGAATCTGCTTCATCCGCTCGACCAGTCGCGGTGCCAACAGATCGAGCAGCGCCTTGTCGGGCGCATCGAGCGCGTATTGATACTGCGTACGGCTGATCCGATCCTCGACCGCGAGGTCCTGCACCGGCTGCAGGAACAGCTCGATGCCGGAGACCCGCTTGAGCCTCGGGCCGAGGCGGCGGATCACGTCGACCGCCGAGACGCCCTCCCGATCTTCGAGCGGCTTCAGGGTGATCTGAATCCGGCCACTGTTCATCGTGGTGTTGACGCCGTCGGCGCCGATGAACGAGGTGAGGTTCTCGACTGCCGGATCCTCGCGGATCACCTGCACCAGCCCTTCCTGCAGGTGCGACATCGCCGAGAACGACACCGTTTCCGGCGCCTGCGAGATGCCGAGGATGGCGCCGGTGTCCTGGACCGGGAAGAAGCCTTTGGGCACGACCTCGTAGAGATAAATCGTGAGGCCGAGGGTGCCGGCCGCAACCAGCAGCATCGCGGTCTGATGCCGAAGCACGACCCGCACCATGCGGCCATAGGCCTCGATGGTTTTGACGAAGCACCACTCGGACCAGCGGTAGAGCCGGCCCTGCTCGCTCTCGGGACGATGCTTCAGGATGCGCGCCGCCATCATCGGGGTCAGCGTGAGCGACACGAACGCCGAGAAGATGATCGTCACCGCGAGCGTCACGGCGAACTCGCGGAACAGCCGCCCGACGATGTCGGCCATGAAGAGTAGCGGAATCAACACGGCGATTAACGAGACGGTCAGCGACACGATGGTGAAGCCGATTTCCGCCGATCCCTTCAGCGCGGCCTCGAGCGGCGTGTCACCCATCTCGAGATAGCGCGAGATGTTCTCGATCATCACGATCGCATCGTCAACCACGAAACCGGTGGAGATCGTCAGCGCCATCAGCGACAGGTTGTCGAGGCTGTAGCCGAGCAGGTACATCACCGCGAAGGTGCCGATCAGCGACAGCGGCACGGCGATGCCAGGGATGATCGTCGCGGCGGCGCTGCGCAGGAACACGAAGATGACCGCGACCACGAGCACGATGGTGAGGACCAGCTCGAACTCGACGTCCTTGACCGACGCACGGATCGTCGTGGTGCGGTCGGTGATCACGTCGACGTTGATGCCCTGCGGCAGCGACGCCTTGATCTGCGGCAGCAGCGCCTGGACGGTGTCGACCACGCTGATGATGTTGGTGCCCGGCTGGCGCTGGATGTTGAGCACAATCGCACGATCGGCATTCACCCAGGCCGCCAGCTTCGAGTTCTCGACCCCGTCCACGACGGTGGCGACGTCGGAGATGCGAACCGGGGCGCCGTTGCGGTAGGCGATGATGATCGGCCCGTACTGCGCGCCGGCCTGAAGCTGGTCGTTGTCGTTGATCGTCCACGCCTGATCGGGGCCGTCGAAGTTCCCTTTCGCCTGATTGACGTTGGCGCTGGTGAGCGCAGTGCGGAGCGTCTCCAGGCTCAGTCCGTACGAGGCGAGCGCAGTTGGATTGGCGCGGACGCGCACTGCCGGACGCTGACCGCCGCTGATGCTGACCAGACCGACGCCCTTCAGCTGCGAGATGCGCTGGGCCATGCGGGTCTCGGCGAGCTCCTCGATTTTGGGCAGCGGCACCGTGGTCGAGGTCAGCGCCAGCGTCAGAATCGGCGCGTCTGCCGGGTTGGTCTTGCTGTAGATCGGTGGCACCGGCAGGTTCGTCGGCAGCAGATTTTGGGCCGCGTTGATTGCCGCCTGCACTTCCTGCTCGGCGATGTCGATGCTCAGATCCAGCGAGAACTGCAGCGTGATCAGCGAACTGCCGAACGAGCTGATCGAGGTCATCTGCGTCAGCCCCGGCACCTGGCCGAACTGTTTCTCGAGCGGCGCGGTAATCGACGAGGTCACCACCTCCGGGCTGGCGCCGGGATAGAACGTCTGCACCTGCATGGTCGGATAGTCGACCTGCGGCAGCGCCGAAACCGGCAGCTGCCGAAAGGCGACGACGCCGATCAGCACGACGCCGGCCATCATCAGAGAAGTCGCGACCGGGCGAAGAATGAAGGTGCGGGAAATGTTCACTGGGAGACGCCCTTGTTCGTGGCGGCGGCGTCACCTCGCCTGCCGCGCCCACCCTGGCCGCGGCCACCCGACCCGTCTCCGGCCGGAGCGTCGGTGTTATCGAGTTCGCCGGCCTTGCGGACCCGGACGATTGCGTTTTCGACCAGTCGATCGGTACCGTCAACGACGACGCGATCGCCCTCGACGATGCCGCTGGTGATATCGCTCGACGTCTCGGTCGTCTTGCCGACCTGAACCGTCTTCAGGTGCACACGCGAGCTGTCGTCGACGACGTACACGAAGGTGCCCTGCTGGCCGTTCTGGACCGCGACGTTCGGCACCACCAGTTGGTTTTGGAGTGAGTCGACCAGCAGGTGAATGTTGACAAACTGCTGCGGGAACAGCAGGAAGTCCTTGTTGTCGAACACCGCTTTCAGCTTGGAGGTACCGGTGGTGTTGTCGATCTGGTTGTCGACGGTGGTCAGCGTTCCCGATGCGAGCTTCTTCGAATTGTCGCGGTTGTAGGCGTCCACTTCCAGGTGCGCGCCGGCGCGCAGCCGCTGCGTGATCTGCGGGAGCGAGTCCTCTGGGATCGTGAAGAGGACCGCGATCGGCTGGAGCTGGGTAATCACGACCATGCCGCCCGGATCGGACGCGTGCACGATGTTTCCAGGATCGACGAGGCGAAGACCCGCGACGCCCGAGATCGGCGCGGTCACCTTTGCGTACACCAGCTGCAGTTTGGCGTTGTCGACCGCGGCCGCGTCCTGCTGGATGGCCGCTTTGTACTGCTCGACCAGAGCCGTCTGTGTATCCAGCTGCTGCTTCGGCACCGCGTCGGTCTCGAGCAGCTTCTTGTAGCGGTCGAAGTCCACCCTCGCGTTGTCGAGCAGCGCCTGGTCTTTCGCCAGCGTGGCCTGCGCTGATTCCAGCATGACCTGATACGGCCGCGGGTCGATCTCGGCGAGCACCTGGCCGGCTTTGACAAAGTCGCCTTCCTGAAAGTCGACCTTCATCAGCTGGCCGTCGACGCGCGACTTGATCGTCACGGTGTAGAACGCGGTCACGTTGCCGAGGCCCTGCAGATAGACCGGAATGCTCGACCGTCCGACGGTCGCCACGACCACCGGCACCGGTCCGAGCGAGCCGCGTCCGCCGCCACGGCCACCGCCCCCGCCGCCTCCGCCAGCCTGCGCGCGTTGCGCCGACGCCGGCTGGCCGGCGCGCCACACTGCATAGCCCGCAACGCCGACGATCATCAGCAGCAGAACGAACCAGATCAGGCCGCGCGATCGGGGCGGGTGCGCCGTCGTGGTCGTCGTCGATTCATGTTGGTCTGTACGATCCGTCATCACACCGCCTGGTCACATGCCCAGAAAAGACAGCAGCGAAAAGTCAGAAGAGCGTCACGTCGCGAAGCGGCCACCAGCGCACATCCACTTTTCCGAGGATGTAGCGCTTCGGCACCAGGCCCCAGTCGCGGCTGTCCGAACTGGCGTTCCGGTGATCGCCGAGCACGAATTCGTAGCCCTGCTCGACGATTTGCGGTCCCCAGTCATCGTGATCGCGGAACGCTGGAGGAATGTAGTCGTCGTTCAGGGCACCGCCGTCGACCAGCACGCGCCCGGCGACGATCTGCACCATGTGTCCTTCGGTGGCAATCACACGCTTGACGAAGACGCGGGCGGGGTTGGGCGGATAGTAAAAAGTCACGAGATCGCCGGGGCGCGGGTCGCTGAATTCATAGACCAGTCTGTTGACGAGCAATCGATCGCGATCGTCGAGCGTCGGCGCCATGCTGAATCCGTCGACGCGTGACGCCTTGAATCCAAAGGTCCCGAACAGGATCACACCGATGACGACGAAAGCGATCCGTTGAACGACGCCGAAAATCCGACACCGCGACACCGTTCGGCCACTATGGCAGTTGCGCCGGCGCCAGACGACTGCAAGTCAGCCGAGCCGCGAGTACGCCGAATGCCGTACACGTTCATAAGACAACCACGAGCGCGGCATAAACAGTTTGTGCCCATCGGTTATGCCGCTGAGCGCGTGTATCATCGGAAACAGAGCGTCATTATGGCGACCGCCGGATCTGCACGCATCATTCACGCGCGTCTCCTGCGATCGGCGATTGCACTGGCTGTCGTTGCGATGCCGATGCGCGCCAGCGCGCTCGATTCGGCGAAGACGCTGTCGCAGTACGTGCGGCGCATCTGGCAGGTCCAGCAAGGCCTGCCGCAGGCGTCGATCGACGCGCTGCTGCAGACCCACGACGGCTACCTCTGGCTCGGCACCCAGACCGGACTCGTCAAGTTCGACGGCGTGCGCTTCACCACCGTCGACGAAGTTGACGGGCTGTCGATGAAGGACATCCGCGTGACGCGTCTGCTCGAGGGGCGCGACGGCACGCTGTGGATCGGCACCAGCCAGGCCGGGCTGATCCGGATTCAGAACGGCAAGGCGCACCGCTTCGTCCGGCGCGACGGCTTTCCGTCCGACTCGGTGCAGTGTCTGGTCGGCGACTCCGCGGACAACGTCTGGGCGTGCACGCCGAACGGCCTGGTCGAAGTGAACGGCGACACCGTCCGCGCATTTGGCGCCGGCGACGGTTTGGCGATGGCGGTGCGCACGGCCTGCACCACCCGCAACGGCACGATCTTCGTCAGCGACGAGAGCGGCGCCATCTCGACATGGGATCGACGGCGCTTCGCTCCGGCGGTGACGCAGCTCGCCGAGCCGACCGTCGCCCAGACCATGCTGTGCGCCAGCGATGGGACGCTGTGGATCGGCGCCAGCTCCGGCCTGTTCCACCTCGTCGGCGACCGCGAGGAGCGGATCACGGCTGCCGACGGCCTTGCCGACAACGGTGTTCTCAGCCTCGCGGAAGGAGATAGCGGCGACATCTTTGCCGGCACCAAAAACGGATTCAGCCGGGTGCGCGGCCGGGAGATCGAAACCTTCCTGCCGCAGGACGGCCTCTCGCAAAGCACGGTGTTTGCGTTGCTCGAGGACCGCGAAGGCAGCCTCTGGGTGGCAACCAAGCACGGGCTGAACCAGTTCCTCGACGGTGTCACGACCTCGTACACCACCAGCGAGGGACTGCCCAGCAATCAGACCGGACCGGTCCTGCAGGACAGTCGCGGAACGGTCTGGGCCGGAACGCTCGGCGGCGGCCTGGGCCGCTTCGATGGTCATCGCTTCACGACCCTCACCATCGCCGAGGGCCTCGCGTCGAACACCATCTACGCGCTCGCGGAAAGCCGCGACGGCGATCTCTGGATGGGAACCGCCGCGGGACTCAACCGGCTGCGCGATGGACACGTGGTCGGAACCTGGACCACACGTCAGGGTCTGCCCGGCAACATCGTCCGAGCCCTGTATCGCGATCATGACGGTGCGATCTGGATCGCGACGTCGGGAGGACTCGCCGTGTTTCGTGACGGCGAGCTCCATGCCGTCGCCGACGGACACCAGAAGCACGTGGAGTCGATCCTCGCGATCGGCGGCGATCGGCGCGGCCATCTGTATCTCGCGCCCGAAGGCGAGTCGCCGCTGCTGCGCCAGGCCGACGCGGTCTTCGAAGACGAAGACGGCCTGCTGTGGATTGGCACGCTCGGCCAGGGACTCCGGCTGGTCGATGGCGGTCGCGTGTTCGCCTTCTCCGAGCTGGATGGACTGTTCGACGATGCGATCTATGGCATCGCGGAAGACGATCACGGAAAACTGTGGATGGCGTGCAGCAAAGGCATCTTCTCCGTCAGTCGCGACGATCTCCGGCAGTTCGCTGCCGGCTCGCGCCGCCGGATCGTCAGCACGCCTTACAGTCCGCTCGACGCGCTCCGCACGGTCGAGTGCCAGCCGGGCGTCCAGCCGGTGGTCTCGCGCGCACGCGACGGGCGGCTGTGGTTCTCGACCATCCGCGGGCTGCTGGTGATCGATCCGAACCATCTCTCGCGGTCCTTTGCGCCGCCGTCCGTGGTCGTCGAGGACACCACGGTGAACGGCGAACGCCAGGCGCCTGGTGCGATCGGCGCACTGGCGCCCGATCGCAACAACGTGGAATTCAGCTACACCGGCGTCAGCTTCGTGGTGCCGAACCGCATCACGTTTCGCTACCAGCTCGAAGGATTCGACAAGGCGTGGGTCGACGCCGGCACGCGGCGTCAGACGGTCTACACCAACCTGCCGCCCGGCCAATTCCGCTTCCGTGTGTCGGCCTGCAATCCGGACAACACCTGCGGCGAGGCGACCAGTGCCGTCGCCTTCGAGATCGAGCCGCGCTACTACCAGCGCTCGTGGTTCCTGCCGCTGTCGGCGGCGGCGTTCGGCCTGCTGGTCTGGAGCGGCTATCGTCTGCGGATTCGCCAACTACGGACGAAGTTCGATTTGATCCTGGCCGAGCGCGGCCGCATTGCGCGCGAACTGCACGACACCCTGCTCCAGGGCTTCGCGGGCATCACCATGTCGATGCAGGCATTGACATCACGCCTGCCGGCGTCCGCCACAAGGGACACGCTCGAGGAGATCGTCGCCGACGCCGGCCAGTCGCTGCGCGAGGCGCGCCGGTCGCTGTCGGGATTGCGCAGCCGCCCCGATTCACCGGCGGGACTGGTCGCAACGGTCACCCGGATCGCCCGTCACCTGACCGAGCCGAAGGACGTGCGGCTCAAGCTGGCGCTCAACGACCCGCACACGGAATTGCCGGCTGACATCGAATACAACCTGCTGCGCATCGCGCAGGAGGCAATGGTCAACGCGGTGAAGCACTCGGGTGCGCGCACGCTGAATGTCTCGCTGGAGAGTACCCGCGAGCGTCTTCGTCTGTCGGTGAACGACGATGGTGCCGGATTCGATGAGACCAACGGTCCGCCGGCCGGCCACTACGGACTGATCGGCATGAAGGAACGCGCCGCGCAGATCGGCGCGATCTTCGAGCTCACCAGCATCCGCGGGCAGGGAACGACAGTGTCGGTGCTGCTGGAGTCATAGAACATGGCGGTAGAAACCACGACCACGACGATTCGTGTGATGTGCGTTGACGATCATCCGCTCGTCCGCAAGGGGATCGCGTTCATCCTGGCCAACGAGCCGGACATGCAGCTGGTCGGCGAAGCGGCCAACGGCGACGAGGCGGTGCGCCTGTTCCGCCAGCTGCGCCCGGACGTCACGCTGATGGATCTGCGCATGGCCGACACCGACGGGGTGGTGGCGACAAGCACCATACGGTCGGAGTTTCCCGAGGCCCGCATCATCGCTCTGACGAGCTACGACGGGGACCAGGACATCTATCGCGCACTCGACGCCGGCGTCCGGGGCTATCTGCTGAAGGAAACCGTTCACACCGACGTCGTACGGGCGATTCGAACGGTGCAGACCGGCAAGCGCCTGGTGCCGCCGGAAGTCGCCGAGCGCCTCAGCGAACATTTTCCGAGGGTGGCGCTCACCCCTCGCGAAACCGAGGTGCTGGCGCTGGTTGCCGGCGGGCTGGGCAACCGCGAGATCGCCGACCGGCTGGAGCGCTCCAGCGGGACAGTTAAAATCCATATCGAGAACATCCTCGACAAACTTGGCGCCGCGGATCGCACACAAGCGGTGACGATCGCGATCCAGCGCGGCATCCTGCGCCTCGATTAACCCTCCCTCTGCCGATCGGCAGTCGCGCCTTGGCACTGGCGTTGAGAGACTGCTGACTGTGCCCATATCGAATTCTTCTCTTCCGGATGCTGCGGTCGTGACGGTCGTCACGCCGCCACCGCGCCGGGCGGTCCGAGTCTGGCCGTGGCTGCTGGTCCTCGCTGCCGTCGGCGCCGGCGCTTACTTCATCTTTCCGCGCGTCACGCAGGGACAGGGCAAAACGCCGGCACCGGCCGCGGCGGCGCGGGGCGTGCCGGTAGTGGCGGTCGCGGCACGCAGCGGCGAGATGGGCGTGTACCTGACGGGTCTCGGCACCGCGACGGCCCTCAACACCGTCACCGTGAGAAGCCGCGTGGACGGACAACTGATCAACGTCGCCTTCACCGAAGGGCAGATCGTTCAGAAGGATGATCTGCTCGCCGAGATCGACCCACGTCCATTCCAGGTCCAGCTGACGCAGGCCGAAGGACAGGCCGAAAAGGATCAGGCGACGCTCAAGAACACCCAGCTCGATCTGGCACGCGACCGCGATCTCTACGGCAAGGGCATCATTCCCAAGCAGATGCTCGACACCCAGGTCTCAGTGGTCGATCAGTCGTCGGGTGCGCTGCGCAGTGACCAGGGCCAGATCGACAGCGCCCGCCTCAGCCTCGTTTACTCGCGCATCACCGCGCCGATCGCCGGACGCGTCGGCCTGCGCCTCGTCGACGTCGGCAACATCGTCCATGCGACCGACCAGACCGGCCTGGTCGTCATCACGCAAATCGATCCGATCGCGGTTGTCTTCACGATTGCCGAAGACAGCCTGCCGGAGGTGATGCAGCGCGCGAACTCCGGCCTGAAAGTCGATGCGTACGACCGCGACCTCACGAAGAAGATCGCGACCGGCACGCTGCTCACGGTAGACAACCAGATCGATCAGACCACCGGCACGGTCAAGCTGAAAGCCCAGTTCCCGAACCCGCACATGACGCTGTTCCCGAATCAACTGGTCAACGCCCGCCTGCGCCTCGACACGATCGAGCACGCGGTGATCGTGCCGAGCGCAGCCATTCAGCACAGCCCGCAGGCGACCTTCGTTTACGCGGTGAAGCCGGATCAGACCGTCGAGATGCGGACGGTCGCGATTCAGCGCGTCGAAGGCGACGAGACCGCGCTCCGCACTGGCGTCGCCGCCGGTGACATGGTCGTGGTTGACGGCGTGGACAAGCTGCAGCAGGGCACGCGCGTGGTCGTCCAGTCGGGGGCTGCTTCGTCAGACGGTCAGAAGGCGCCGAACCGGTGAGCCTGTCGCGTCCGTTCATCCTCCGTCCGATCGCAACGTCGCTGCTGATGGTCGGCCTGACTCTGGCTGGCCTGGTGGCGTACCGCCAGTTGCCGGTGTCGGCGCTGCCGCAGGTCGACTATCCGACGATTCAGGTCGTGACGTTCTATCCGGGCGCCAGCCCGGACGTGATGACGTCCGCGGTCACCGCGCCGCTCGAGCGCCAGTTCGGCCAGCTGCCGGGGCTGAATCAGATGACCTCGAGCAGTTCTGAAGGCGCATCGGTCATCACGCTGCAGTTCTTTCTCGATCTCAACATCGACGTCGCCGAGCAGGAGGTGCAGGCCGCCATCAATGCCGCCGGCTCGTTCCTGCCGTCGAACCTGCCCAACCCGCCGATTTACAGCAAGACCAACCCGGCTGACGCCCCGATCCTGACCCTGGCCCTGTCATCGGACAGCATGTCGCTGTCGAAGGTCGAGGATCTCGCCGACACCCGCCTCGCGCAGAAGATCTCGCAGCTGCCTGGCGTCGGGCTGGTCAGCATCAGCGGCGGCCAGAAGCCCGCCGTCCGCATCCAGGTGAATCCGACCGCGCTGTTTTCGTTCGGCCTGACCCTCGAGGACGTCCGGGCGGCGGTCGCGGCGGCCAACGTCAACGAGGCGAAGGGCAACTTCGACGGCCCGCTGCAGTCGTTCACGATCGGCGCCAATGATCAGCTGCTCGCCAGCGAGGAGTACGGTCCGCTCGTCGTCGCCTATAAGAACGGTGCACCGGTCCAGCTCTCCGACGTCGCCCGCATCGTGGACGATGCGGAGAATGTCCGCCAGGCGGCGTGGATGAACGACACCCCGGCGGTGATTCTCAACATTCAGCGTCAGCCCGGCGCCAATATCATCGCCGTCGTCGACCGCGTCAAGGCGCTCCTGCCGCAGCTGCGGGCATCGCTGCCGCCGGCGGTGCAGATGCAGATCCTGACCGACCGCACGACCACGATCCGCGCCTCGGTGAAGGACGTCGAGTTCGAGTTGATGTTGACCATCGCGCTGGTCGTGATGGTGATCTTTCTATTCCTGCGAACGCTGGCGGCGACGATCATCCCCGGCATCGCGGTGCCGCTGTCGCTGGTGGGGACCTTCGGCGTGATGGCGCTGCTCGGCTACAGCCTCGACAACCTGTCGCTGATGGCGCTCACCATCTCGACCGGCTTCGTGGTCGACGACGCCATCGTGATGATCGAGAACATCATGCGCTACATCGAGGAGGGCGACGACCCGCTCGAAGCGGCGCTGAAGGGCTCGGCACAGATCGGCTTCACCATTCTCTCGCTCACCATCTCGCTGATCGCAGTGCTGATCCCCCTGCTGTTCATGGGCGACATCGTCGGCCGGCTGTTCCGCGAGTTCGCGGTCACCCTGAGCGTGACGATTCTCGTCTCGGCGGTGGTGTCGCTGACGCTGACGCCGATGATGTGCGCCAAGCTGCTCAAACACAAGCGCGAGGAGGATCGCAATCGCCTGTATCACGCGTCGGAGCGCGGGTTCCAGGCGATCATCGCGTTCTACGGCCGCACGCTGCAGTGGGTGCTGCGGCATCAGACCGCGACGCTGGTGGTGGCCGCAGCCACGCTGGCCTCGACCATCCTGCTCTACCTGGTGATCCCCAAGGGCTTCTTCCCGGTCCAGGACACCGGCATCATCATGGGGATCTCCGAGGCGTCGCAGACGATATCGTTTCCGGCGATGGCGTCGCGCCAGCGCGCGCTGGCGCGCGTGATCGGGAAGGATCCGGCGGTCGAGAGCCTGTCTTCCTTCATCGGCATCGACGGCACCAACACGACCATCAACAGCGGACGCATTCAAATCAACCTGAAGCCGCTCGAGCAGCGTGGCGTCGCCGCCGACGAAGTAATCCGGCGGCTGCAGCCGAAGCTGGCGGCCGTCGAAGGCGTGACCCTGTTCATGCAGCCGGTACAGGATCTGTCGGTCGAAGATCGCGTCAGCCGGACGGAGTTCCAGTACAGCCTCGAAGACGCCGACGCCGGCGAGCTCGCACTGTGGGTGCCGCGCTTCCTGGCGCGGCTGCAGGCACTGCCGATGCTGCGCGACGTGGCCAGCGATCAGCAAATCCTCGGCTTGCAGACACGACTCGACATCGACCGCAAGACGGCGTCGCGCCTCGGCATCACGCCGCAGATGCTCGACGACACGCTCTACGACGCGTTCGGCCAGCGCCAGATTTCGATCATGTTCACGCAACTGAACCAGTATCGCGTGGTCCTCGAGATCGATCCGGCGTTCCAGGACAATCCCAACCGGCTCAAAGACGTGTTCGTGCGTTCCGCTTCGGGCGGCCCGGTGCCGCTGAGCGCCTTCACCCACGTCGAGACCACCAACGCGCCGCTGTCTGTCAATCACCAGGGTCAATTTCCGGTGGTGACCGCCTCGTTCAACCTGGCGCCGGGCGCCTCTCTCGGCGATGCGGTCGACGCCATCGAAGCGGTGAAGCGGGATGTCGGCATGCCGGCGAGCGTACAGGGGAGCTTCCAGGGAACGGCGCAGGCGTTCCGTGCCTCACTGGCGAACGAGCCGATCCTCATCCTCGCGGCGGTCATCACGGTCTACCTCGTGCTCGGCGTGCTCTACGAGAGCTACATCCACCCGATCACGATTCTCTCGACGCTGCCGTCAGCCGGCGTCGGCGCGCTGCTGGCGTTGATGCTCTGCCACACCGACTTCAGCGTCATCGCCTTGATCGGCATCATCCTGCTGATCGGCATCGTCGAAAAAAACGCGATCATGATGATTGACTTCGCGCTCGAAGCCGAGCGTCATGAGCACCAGACCCCGCGCGAAGCGATCTTCCAGGCAGCGCTGCTGCGCTTCCGCCCGATTCTGATGACCACCATGGCCGCGCTGCTCGGCGGCGTGCCGCTGGCGCTCGGCAGCGGCACCGGCTCCGAGCTCCGCCGGCCGCTCGGCATCGCCATCGTGGGCGGCCTGATCTTCAGTCAGATGCTGACGCTGTATACGACGCCGGTCATTTATCTGGCCTTCGACCGACTGGCAAGGCGATTCGCGAGACAGCCGATCGCCGAGATGCCGGTCGCAGCGATCGACGAAGTGCCGGCAATGCCCGTGCACGCGCACGCGCAGCTCGAGGGATCGGAAGGCGTGTGAGCCTCTCAGCACCGTTCATCGCGCGGCCGATCGGCACGACGCTGCTGACCATCGCGGTCGGCCTCGCCGGCGCGATCGGCTATCTGGTGTTGCCGGTATCGCCGCTGCCGCAGGTGGACTTCCCGACGATTCAGGTCAGCACCTCGCTGCCAGGTGCAAGCCCCGACACCATGGCCTCGTCGGTCGCGACACCGCTCGAGAGGCAGTTCGGGCGCATCGCAGGCATCACCGAGATGACGTCGGCGAGTCAGTTGGGATCGACCGCGATCACGCTGCAGTTCGATTTGAACCGGAACATCGACGCCGCAGGACGCGATGTCCTTGCCTCGATCAACGCCGCGCGCGGGCAGCTGCCGCCGAATCTGCCGAGCAATCCGTCGTATCGCAAGGTCAATCCCGCCGACGCGCCGATTCTGCAGCTGGCGATGACGTCCGACGTCGTGCGCACGCCGCAGATGTACGACCTGGCATCGTCCATCCTGCAGCAGAAAATCGCCCAGGTCTCCGGCGTCGGGCAGGTCTACGTCGGCGGCGGCGCCCTCCCGGCCGTCCGCATCGACGTCAATCCGACCGCGTTGAACGGCTACGGCCTCGGCCTGGAAGACGTGCGGACGCTGCTCGCCACCGCCAACGTCAACGAGCCCAAGGGATTCATGGTCGGGCCGACGCGGACCTGGGCGCTGAACACCAGCGACCAGTTGTTCAAGGCCGACCCGTACCGTTCGCTGATCCTCAGCTATCGCAACGGCGGCACGCTCAACCTCTCCGACGTCGCGACGATCGCCGACTCGGTCGAGGATGTCCGCAACGTCGGCTACGCCAACGGCAAGCCGGCGGTGCTGCTGATCATCTTCCGCCAGCCGGGCGCGAACATCATCAACACCGTCGACGACATCAAGGCGCTGTTGCCGACGCTGCGTGCGTCGATTCCACCGAGCATCAGCCTGTCGATCGTCCAGGACCGCACCACCACGATTCGCGGTTCGGTCCGCGACGTGGAATTGACGATGATGATCTCGATTGTGCTCGTCATCCTGGTCGTCTTCGTGTTCCTGCGCAGCGTGCGGTCGACGCTGATCCCGAGCGTCGCGGTGCCGATTTCGCTGCTCGGCACCTGCGGCATCATGTACCTGATCGGCTACAGCGTCGACAACCTCTCGTTGATGGCGCTCACGATCGCCACCGGTTTCGTCGTCGACGACGCCATCGTCGTGATCGAGAACATCACGCGGCATCTCGAGCGCGGCGCCACGCCGCTCGAGGCGGCACTGGTCGGCGCCAGGGAGATCGGCTTCACGGTGGTCTCGATCAGCATCTCGCTGGTCGCGGTGTTCATTCCGATCCTGTTGATGGGCGGCATCGTCGGCCGGCTGTTCCGCGAGTTCGCGGTGACGCTCTCGGCCGCGATCTTTGTCTCGATGCTGGTGTCGCTGACGACGACGCCGATGATGTGCGCACTGCTGCTGAAGTCACATGACCAGGAGCGCCACGGCCGCATCTATCGCGCCAGCGAGCGCGCCTTCGACTGGATTCTGGCGCGCTACGCCGCCGTGCTGCGCTGGGTGCTGCGGCACCAGCCGCTGACGCTCACCGCCGCGGTGGTGACGATGATCGCGACGATCTATCTCTACGTCGTCATCCCGAAGGGGTTTTTTCCGCAGCAGGACGTCGGCCGGCTGAACGGCACTTTGATCGCCGACCAGGACACGTCGTTTCAGGCGATGCAGCGGCGAGTGGTCCAGTTCGCGGACATCGTGCGGCAGGATCCAGCGGTCGATGGCGTGGTGGCCTACGCCGGCGGCGGCGGCCTCGGCGGCGGATCGGCCGTCAACACCGCGCGCGTCAACGTCAACTTGAAAGACCTGAGCGAGCGCCGGCTGTCGGTGGACCAGGTGATGGCGCGGCTGCGCGGCAAGCTCGCGAGGCTGCCTGGCGCGACACTTTACTTCCAGGCCGACCAGGATCTCCGCGTCGGCGGCCGCCGGTCGAGCGCGATGTATCAGTACACGCTCTCCGGTGATTCAACCGAGATGCTCAACGAATGGGCACCGCGCACGTTCGCCAGGCTGAAAACGCTGCCGCAGCTCGTCGACGTCAACAGCGACCAGCAGACGCAAGGGCGGCAGGCATCGCTGGCGATCGACCGTCGAACCGCGTCGCGCCTCGGCATTTCGTCGCAAAACATCGACGACACGCTCTACGACGCGTTCGGTCAGCGCTTCGTCTCGACCATGTTTACGCCGCTCAATCAGTATCACGTGGTGCTCGAGGTGAACCCGCAGTTCTGGCAGAATCCCGACAGCCTGAAATACATCTTTGTGCGCGGCACCAAGGGCGCCGAGGTGCCGCTCAGCGCGTTCACGCACTACGAGTCGAAGACGACTCCCCTGCAGGTCAACCATCAGGGGCAGTTTCCGGCCGTCACGATCTCGTTCAACCTTCCGCTCGGCGTCGCACTCGGCGATGCGGTGAACGCGATTCAATCGGCGGAGCGCGAAATCGGTTTGCCGCCGGGCATTCGCGGCAACTTTGCCGGCACGGCTCAGGCGTATCAGGACTCTCTGGCCAGCGAGCCGCTGCTGATCGCGGCGGCGCTGATCACCGTCTACATCGTGCTCGGCGTGTTGTACGAGAGCTACATTCATCCGATTACGATTCTCTCGACGCTGCCGTCTGCCGGGGTTGGCGCGCTGGTGGCGCTGATCCTGTTCAAGACCGACCTCTCGGTGATCGCGCTGATCGGAATCATTCTGCTGGTCGGGATCGTCAAGAAGAACGCGATCATGATGATCGACTTCGCGCTCGAGGCCGAACGGAACCACGGCAAGACGCCGGAGGAGGCGATCTACGAAGCCTGCCTGTTGCGCTTCAGGCCGATCACCATGACGACGATGGCGGCGCTGCTGGGCGGGCTGCCACTCGCGATCGGATTCGGGATGGGCGCGGAGCTGCGGCGCCCACTCGGAATCGCCATCGTCGGCGGACTGGTATTCAGCCAGCTGCTGACGCTGTTCACCACGCCGGTCGTCTATCTCTATCTGGATCGCCTGCGAGTCTGGTGGGGCCAGCGGTCGAAGTCGGCGCGACGGGCTCTGCCGGTGGCGCTGCGGCCGTCACCACCAGTGCAACACGTCGTGGCCGATTGACCACCGCGGCGACCGCGACTCGTTGTTGTTCTCGCCAAGAATCCAGTACTTGAAGAGTTCGTCGATGGTGCCGTCAGAGCGTTTCAGTTCGATCCAGGTATTGATCATCGACAGCATCGACGGGTCGCGTCCGGCGATGACGTAAGCCAGCGGCACCTGCATCGGCGGAGGCTTCGGCACTGCAACCGAGTATCCAGGGTGAAGCAGGGTGTAAGCCGAGCCGCGCTCCGCGGTCGCGATGAATGCGTCCAACGGCGGATTGCGCGGCACGAACATGTCCTCCATCTGCTCGATCGGGACGATGTCCGCGTCGGGTAACTCCTCGTGCACCCTGCGCGTGAAGTACGGCCCCTTCGGCACGCCGATCCGCAGCCGGCCCATCGCCCGAACGCTCGACCAATCCGAAAACGCGGCGGCGAGATAATCGGGCACGATGAACGCCACGGTCTCGTGCATATAAGGCGTCGAGAACTGGACGTGAGTCGCACGGTCGGCGGTAATCGCCGCGCCGGACATCACGACGTCGCAGGCGCTGGGATCGAGCCCGGAATCGAGAATGTCGCGGTCAATCGGCACCAGCTCCGCGGTGGCGCCGAGGTCGAGCGCGAGCTGCAGCGCCATCTCGACATCCAACCCGACCAACTCGCCGTGACGGTTGAAGAATACGAATGGCAGGCTGTCCTCGAAATAGCCGACCCGGACCACACCCCGTTTTTTTATCCTGTCGAGCACTGTCGAGGAGAGCGCCGGAAGTGGCGGCACGGGCTCGCCTTTTCTGAACACGCGCGCGGTCCCACGATCGCGTGTCGCTCTCATGCCGGTCAGAATCGTGTCCTTGTCATAAGGCCGGTTCAACGCAACCTGCAGCAGCAGGCGCGAGCCGCCGACCACTGCGACCGTCAGTACCACCGTCAGAATCACGAAACGGAGCAGCCGTCGTCCGTCGATCCGCAGGATGCCGGCGACGGCGCACGTACCGAGGATGGCGACCGTCAGCGTATGTACCGCGGCCACGAGTGTGCCGAACCTTGCGTTGACGACCGACGAGGTCAGAAACAGACGGAACGTATCGGCCGGAATGTGGAATAGATCGAGGAGGAATGGAATCGCAGCGTTGACGTTGCCGAACAGCACGAGCAGTCCGGTGCCGGCCAGCTGCGGATAGCGGCTCAGGGGCAGGTTGCGATCCGCGAACCATCCGGCGAACAGGATGAAGCCCAGTGACAGCACTTTGCCGGTGTGTGGGAAATTGAACGCCGCCGGAACGATCACGTCCGTCGTCCCGTCCTGTGTCTCGCCGACACCGGAGTACTCATGTAGCAGCGACTTCGTCACGTCGGTGAGCAGCGGCAGCACCGCGAAGAGGCTGGTGGTCATGAATGCCAGCACCAGCGCATCGCGTGACCGGGACAGCAAAGCGCGATAAGGAATTGGCGTCAGCACCGCGACCAGCCCCGGCAGCACCCAGAGACTCACAAGCACGGCGACACCGATGTAGCTGACCAGGTACACCTGAAGGCGCGCCAGTTCTTCGATGCTCAGCGTTCCGGCGACGACTGCCGCGATCGCAAATACGCCGTACGGCGTCAGTGAAACCACGAATCCAGTGGCCCTCGAAATCGTACTGGAGGCGACCTCGAGCACGTCGAGCAGTTGCCGCTTGGCTGGATTCGCGATCAGGGCGACGCCGAGAATCAGGCTGAAGAGCACGACCGCCGGAACCACGTTGTTGGCGAGCGAGTTGAAGGGGTTGGTCGGTATGTACAGACTCAGGAAGTCGAACGGCTCCCGCTGCTCGAGCAATGTCGCACTGAAGAACGACGCGTTCGAGTTGGGCGGAAACATCAACGGGAACAGCAGCACCGCCCCGAACGCGACGACCCACAGGAGAACCAGGATGACGCCGAGCCTGACGCCGAGCGTCTTGGCCTGGCTGACGTTGAGCGATCCTAGTCCCGCGACGATCGAGACGGTCACGTACGGCAGCACCGTCATCTGCAGCAGCCTGACGTAGGCGTCGGCGGCGAACTGGAGAAATGCGACCCGTTCACCGAAGAACAACCCGACCACCGCACCGAGCAGCACGCCGGCCGCAATCCGCCTCGAAAGCGATTTTCGAGCTGGCGCTGTCGTCATCAGAGTTCTTGCCGGCCGGCTTCGCGAGCCTGCGTGGCCAGGCGCTTTTTCAGTCCGATCGCGGTCATCAGCCAGCCGAAGGCAAAGACCGTGTTCAGCGCCGCGAATCCTCCCGTGGTAGTGCCAGCCGACTCGCCGATGTAAACGATTCCGGCCTGCAGCACGTCGCCGGCCCGGACACAAAACGAATCGATTGCCTGCTTCGCCTTGTACTTGGCTGCCCTGCTGGTCGGCAGCCAGAGCGCCTGCTTCGTGGTATTGCCGAGTGAGTAGTCGAGGCTGTTGTCGGCGATCTTGAGCCACCGGATCGCCTCGAACGAGGGCGTCTTCAGCATCAGCGCGTAGCCGGTGAACGCGACGATTGGATGAATGAACAGCGCCCGGCCCACACCAAGAAACTTGAACACGCGCGAGACGACGAACATCTGCATCATGAAGCCGATGAAGTTGACGTAGCTGAAGTAGCTGCTGTAGCTCTGGCCGATGAAGGCCTGCTGCGCCGTGGCGTCCGACGAGAATCTGCCGGCTGCCGCGACGACGTAGCGTCCAAACAGATATTCACCGGACGTGTTCACGACGTTGAGCAGCAGGGTCATGACGGCGATGAGCAGGAGGTAGCGGTCGGAGAAAATCATCCCGAAGCCGCTCTGGCTGCTTTCGAGCTTCTCCGACGATCGCGCGGCGAGCGGCGTCCGGCCGCGCGCGCTGATCCGGTCCACCAGGCGCGCCAGCGCGATGCAGACCATCAGCGCGGCGGCGCCGCCGACGAGCAGCCGCGTCGGCCCGAATGATTCGACCAGGGCGCCGGCGCGCATCGATCCCATCCAGGCGCCGAGGCTGCTGCCGACGCCGATGATGGGAAACAGCCGCTTGCCTTGTTCCTCGGTGTAGAGGTCGTTGGCAAAGGCCCAGAACTGCGCGATCACCATCACGTTGAAGATGCCAACCCAGATGAAATAGACGATCCCGACGCGCAGCCCGGCGGAAAGCGCCACGATGAACAACCCGAGACAGCCGACGAAGAACAGGGTGACCCACTGAATCAGCTGCGCGCGGTTGACCCTGGACGCGAACGCCCCGTACGCCGGCACCAGGATCAGGAGCAGCAGGGCCTGGCCGGCGGATGAATAGCTCTTCACGGCGGCGCCGCCTTCGCTGAGGATGAACTGTTCGCGAGCCGTCTTGAGCAGGTAGTAGCCGGCCAGAATCAGGAACATCGTCAGTGCCATGAGCAGGACGCTCGACACCTCGTCATCATGAACATCGGCAATCGGCGAGAGCAGGCGGGCGGCCAGGCCTTTGCGCGGCGTGGCGCCCGTGCCGTCCGAATCCGCGGCCGATGCCGCGTCGGTCATCGCTTCTCCTCGGGGGTCGGGCCGGGCGCGGTTGGAGCGATTGTCTGCGGCAGTCGCTCGAGCCCGACCAGCGTCCACCCCGTTGTCGTCCGTCGGAAATAGGTGCGGATCGGTTCCCGCCAGGATGGCTGAGCCGCGTTCTCGGCCGCGATGTCAATCTCGACGAAGCTGCCAACCGGCCCGGAGAAATTCGGCGGACTGGTCATGGCAGCCGTGGAGCTTTGGGTCTCGCCGATACGGGTGGTCTCGCCAGTGGTGTTGTCGAATCGGGACCAGGTTGCCAGATATCGGGAAGGCGTCTCGGCGAAGCCGGCAGCAACCGCCGCATTGTCGAACGTCAGCGATCCGCTCGCATCCAGCCGCGGGTTCACGATTGGATTCACGGCGGGCAAGTAGGCGCGGCCGATCTTGTCGCGGCGCTGTATCAGCACGGCCGCCAGGTGGCGCTCCGCGGCCGGATCCGTGAACTCACCGGTGTGCACGGCCGCGCGAATCAGATCGTCGGTAAATGCCATCACCTTTCGCGCGGCCCAGAATGCATCGTCCGGCCGCAGTTCGAGGTAGGCGGTGGTCGGCGTCTGCGGCTTCCAGGTGCGCGGGTCGAAGCGATCGCCCTCGAAACGGCCAACCGACGGGTACTCGACGTACGGAACGGTCTGCCACGGGCTCAATGCAAAACCGAACGACAGGAATCTTTTCTTCGTCGCTTGTCCCTCGTAGAAGTACTCCCAGCCCATGTCCCAGACGTCGTAGTCGTTCGCCATGCCCAGGCTGGAGCCGACGTCCTGCAGGTAGTGTCTGATGACCGAGCGGCCGTTCTGTTCGAACAGCGCATCGAGCGTATTGCCCGCCTTCAGATCGACCAGGTTCAGCCACGCGCCGAACACGCGCAGCGCGCGCAGTTCGCGCCGGTGCTCGTGCGGCACGAGGTCGTTGGGATCGTCGGACCTTGTGCCGGCGTACCGGAAGTTGCCGAGGACCTTGCCGTCAATCAACCGGCCCGCTGAAGCCCGGTAGGTTCCGTCGCTCGACCGCGCCGCCCGCTCGAGCACGATCTTCATGTCTTCGGCGGTGTACGGCGTTCGCTCGCCGGACAGACGGCGAATCGTCGCTTTGGGATCGATGGTGACGCGACGTGGATCGAACGTGGTGATGAACGTCTCGACCTGGTTGTAACCCAGTGCCCAGAACAGCTTGGTCGCAATCTCGACGTCGGCGGTGCTGGCGCCCGGGTTCTGCGGCGGATCGAACTGCAGGAACCAGGTCTGTCCGTTGGCGTCACGCGCGGTGAAGCCGGGGCTCGTCCCCGCGGTCTTCTCACGCAGCACCACCCACTGGCTCGGCGCCGGCACGGCGTCCGAATTGGGGCCGCGCGACACTTGTTCCGGCGGCAGACCGTGCGTGCCGATGCGGTTGGTGAACCAGCCCGAGTCCGGCACGTCGTCGATGGTGTTGACGTTCTGAGCGCGGGTGTTCGAGGGCTGGTGGCCGGCGGTGACGAACAGGTTGTACGAGTATTCGTAAAACAGCTCGATGCTGAGCGGCGCGGCGTGAGAGGCGTCCTGGCTCTCGGGCTCCCTGGCAATCGGATCATCGTCGAAGAACTTCGGCCCGGCGGTGATGACCGACACGGCGGTCAGTCCGGCGAGGAGCGCGACGAAAGCAATGAATCGTCCAGCCATTGGTGCCTGACTCAGAAAGCGTGCGACGCGGCCCATACCATCGAAAACCCTTCCGCTCCCTTGGCCAGCTCGATCCGCAGCGGCGTCGCTATGGGACCATGGAAGCGAAACCCGAGCCCCACGTCACTCTTGAGGTCGTGGAGCGTCAGGTCCTGAAAGCCGTGGGCGACGCGGCCGGTGTCGTAGAAGACGGCCATGTCGAGAAACCTGTTGACGATGACGCGCCACTCCGCCTGCACCAGCAGGCTGGTGAGGTCGCGGAGGCGCCAGCTTGCGTACGCTCGAAGGTCATCTCCACCGCCGATCGCCGGCAGCATGAAGAACGGAATCTGTTCGCCGGACTTGACTATCGTGTCCTGCAGCAGCCCGTGCAGCGAAATCACCCAGGCTTCCCGCAGCAACGGTATGTGCGTGATCGCCTCATAGTTCATCTGCTGAAACCCGAAATTGCCAGAGGGATCGGTGAAATCCTGGAACGTGACGTCCAAAAGACCACCGCGCCGGGCGTACCCGGCAGCCTGGCGCGTGTCGAGGCCGGCGGTCGCCGTGGAGTGCAGGTACACCGGCTGCGCGCCGAGACCTGGAAGGGTTTCCGGCGTGTACTTCGTCTCGATGGACGGCACGTCACCGGATCCGGCGCTCTGTTTCCACTGCGTGATTTCGAGGCTCCCCCGCACGAACAGCCAATTGCGCGCCGGGCGGACCAGCAGGGTGGCGGATCCGTACGGCTGCTGAAAGCTGTAGTTGGTCCGTGCGTCGACCGTCGACGTCATCCCGATCCCGTAGAAACCAACCTGCGTGGCTTCGCGCCAGCCGCCAATCGCACTGAACGTCGCACGGCGTCCGAACAGGTTCGGCGCGATGAACTCGGACTCGATCCGCTTGTAGCCACTGAACGTGATGCTTCCGCGAGTGTCGAGGGTATTGGTCGAGCCGATGAATTCGGTGTAGCCGGCGCCCATCGTGAACCCGCCGCCCGAGTAGGCGCTGTGAAAGAAGGCGTGCCAGCGCATATCGCCGGACAGAAAGATGTCGGAAATGCGGGTGACGTACGCTTCGGCCTTGTCGGGCGTCGCCGCGACCAGCGACGCGGCCTTCTCGGCCTGCTGTTGTTCGATCAGGCCGGCACGGGTCTGCGCCGGCGGCTGGTCACGCTGCTCGGCGTCTGCTGGCTGCGTTCGCTCCGTTTCCGGCGTTTGCTGGAGCGGCGTTCGCTCTTGCGCGAAGGCGGTCGCGCCCGGGCCGGCAATGCCGAACAGCGCGATCACGGCACTGACGATGAGCGGGCGACACCTCAATCCTGGCGCCCCACCACGGAAACGACGACAGCACCGCGCTTGCCGGAAACAACCGGCGCAACCGCCAACCGGGACTCCCGAAACTTGATGGTCACAGTACGAGCACTCGCGACACCCAGGGCCGCGCCGAATACCACGTCACTTGTCCAATGCTGGTTGATGACAACGCGGGAGGCGGCAGTATACGTGGCGAGGAGGAACGCGGGGAGCCCGACCTTCCAGCCGTAGTGATCCTGCAGCACCATCGCCGTGGCGAATGACGTCGAGGCGTGGCCCGACGGAAACGAATGCGAAGTGCCGTCGGGACGCGTACGATTGGCCACCAGCTTGATTGCGTAGGTCCAGCTGAACACCGAGATTTGCGCGCGCAGGAGATCGCGACCGGTCTCGGCATGACGCTCGCTTCCCGCCGCAGACGCAATCGCCCACCAGGCGATCGCGGCGGGCACCTGAAAGTACTGTGAACCGTACACCGAACCGCCCGGCAGGGTGTTATTCGCGTCGAATGCTGCATCGCTGATCCGCTGGTCGGCAGGATGGATCGCGAGCGCGGCGCCGCCGCCGATGCCCAGCCACACCGCGGTTCCAAGCGAGAAAAAATTCTTGTAGTCGCTCGCGACGTCGTGAATGAGTCGTGAAGTCCCCGACGTGTCAGTGGCCGCCGGCTCCGGCGAAGACAGGGTCGTGTCGGGTTGGACGAGTGCGGGCGGCTCCTGGGCTCCAGCCGGGATGGCGACGAACACACCGATCATCGCGGCAACTACGACCCACGGTATCGTGCCGTTCGAAGACATCCTGCCCATCACTTCTCCCCCGCGAAAAGATCTGTTCCCGCCCAACGCGTTTAGACTGTCGCTCGCTCTGGCTGCGCGTACAAGTCGCCCGCGAGGTACTTCAGTCCCGAATCGACGGCGACGGTCGCCACGGTCTTGCCCGACCCGAGCTCGCGGGCCAGCTGCAGCGCCGCGACAACGTTGAGAGCGGAGGATGTGCCGGCGAAGATCCCTTCTTCCCTGGCGAGACGTCGCGCCATCGCGCGGGCTTCGGCTTCGTCCACGACCCTCGCCTCGTCGTAAATGTCAGGTGTCAGGTGCGACGGGACGAATCCCGGGGCAATTCCCTCGACCCGATGCGCACCGCCGTGTCCCGCGGTCAACAGCGGCGCCGATGCGGGCTCGAGCGCGACGATCCGCGCGCGGCTGCCTGCGGCCTTCAACGCCTGCGACACTCCGCTCAGCATACCCGCGGTGCCGACCGCTCCGCAAAAGACATCCACCTTGCCGCCGCTCTGCTCGAACAGCTCGCGGCCGATTCCCATGTAGCCGCGAACCGCGTCGGTGTTGTGAAACTGGTCGGTCCAGAATGTGTCGGGCTCTTCCAGCAGACGCTTCACCTCCGCGAGCATCCAGTCGAACAGCGGTGGTGTAATCCGTCCGCCTTCGCTCGCGACCAGACGCAGGTCGGCGCCGAAGGCGCGCATCGTATCGAGCTTCTCTTTCGCGAACGCATCCGACGAAACCGGCGTGAACCGGTAACCCTTGACCGCACACACCAGCGCCAGTGACGACCCGGTACTGCCGCCGGTGTATTCGACGACGCGCATGCCGGGACGAAGCGCGCCACGTTGTTCGGCGCCCTCGATCATCGCCAGCGCCATCCGGTCCTTGTAGGAACCGGTGGGGTTGTAGTATTCGAGCTTGACCAGCACGTCGGCGCTGCCGGGCTCGATCAGACGCCGCAGGCGGACGAGCGGCGTGTGGCCGATCGCGTGGAGCGTCGATTCAGCGATCATATTGGTCACTTTACTATGCAGACGCGCCTGGCTGAAGCCTTGCGCGGCACCGGCGCGAGCGGGAACCGCGTGACAGGCACTTCGCCAACGCAGTACTCTAGCCGCCGGCTATCTCTTCACCATCCGTTTACGACGCATCATGGCGAAACGCAAATCACCCGACCTCTTCGATAACCTCGATGGCGGCGACAGCGGCGCTCAAGACGGAGCCGCCCGTCCGGCGCCACCCGGAGGCGGGGGCTCGACCGACAACGTGGCACTGCACGAGGCCGCGCAGTCCCGATACTTGAACTACGCGCTGTCGGTCATCACCGCGCGCGCGCTGCCGGATGTCCGCGACGGCCTGAAGCCGGTCCAGCGCCGCATCCTCTACACGATGTGGCAGCAGAGCCTGACGTCGGACGTCAAACACCGCAAGTGCGCGAAAGTCGTCGGCGACGTGATGGGCAGTTTCCACCCGCACGGCGACTCCGCACTGTACGAGGCGCTGGTCCGCATGGCGCAGCCGTTCTCGCTCCGCTATCCCCTGGTGGACGGCTCGGGAAACTTCGGTTCGCTCGACGGCGACAGCGCTGCGGCCATGCGCTACACCGAATGCCGCCTGACCCGGATCAGCGAAGAGACGCTCAGCGAAATCGAACAGGCGACGGTGCCTTTCCGACCCAACTACGACGGCACCAAGACCGAACCGGTCGTGCTGCCGGCACGGATTCCGAATCTCCTGATCAACGGAACCACCGGCATCGCCGTCGGGATGGCCACCAACATCCCGCCGCACAACCTTGGCGAAGTCTGTTCGGCGCTGATCAAGCTGCTCGACAACGACGAGTTGAGCACGGCGCAGTTGTGCCGCTGGGTCAAGGGGCCTGACTTCCCGACCGGCGGTCAGATTCTCAACTCGCAGGAGGAGCTGAAGGAAATCTACAAAACCGGGTCGGGCTCAATCCGGTTGCGCGGCACCTGGGACATCGGACCGGAGACGCGCTCGACCAAAACGATCTACGTCGAGAGCGTGCCTTACACGGTCAACAAGTCCCAGCTGATCGAACGCATCGCCGAAATCGTCATCGGCCGCAAGCTGCCGCAGCTCCTCGACGTCAAGGATCTGTCGACCGACGATGTGCGGATCGCGATCGAGATGAAGAAGGACGCCGACGAGAAGATGATCATGGCGTATCTCTTCAAACACACGCCGCTGCAGATCAATTTCGCGGTCAACCTCACCTGCCTGATCCCGACCGAAAATCCGGAGGTCGGCCGGCCCGAACGGCTGGATCTGAAGCAGATTCTGTGGCACTTCCTGCACTTCCGGCTCGAGGTGGTGACCCGGCGCCTCGAACACGAGCTGGCGGCGCTGAGGAAACGCATTCACCTGCTCGAGGGCTTCGAGACGGTCTTCGATGCGCTCGACGAGATCATCAAGATCATCCGCAAGTCGGACGGCAAGGCCGATTCGGCGGAAAAGATCATGGCGCGGTTCAAGCTCGATGCCGAGCAGACCGACGCGATCCTCGAGCTGAAGATCTACCGGCTGGCGCGACTCGAAATCCTGGTCATCCGGAACGAGCTCGACGAGAAGCGCAAGCGGTCCCGGCAGATCGGCTCGCTGCTGCGGGACGAGGACAGCCGCTGGAAGATGGTCCGGACGGAGCTCGAGGAGGTCAGCGCGAAGTACGGCGACAAACGCCGGACGCTCATCGCGAGCGACAGCGACGAACCGGAATACAGC
>DASXIR010000050.1:0-2538 GCA_036497895.1 Vicinamibacterales bacterium
CGAGCACTTTCGTCGCCTGGCGTTTTCGCTGAGCGGTCCGTTGTGGAAGAAGCGCACGTCGCTGTCGCTGTCGGCCGAGACGGTGGACGCGTTCGACTCGAAGACGATTGTCGCAGCGCTGCCGACCGGCTACTTCGCGGACTCCGTACAAAAGCCGAATACGACACTGAACTGGTCAGCCCGCGTGGAGCACGCGCTCAGCGCGAATCAGATTCTGCGGTTCGAGGGACAGCGCAATCACAATCAGCTCGACAACCAGGGGGTCGGCGACTACGACCTGCTTGACCGCGCCAACCGGCAGACTGGCGACGAGGCGCTCGTCCGTGGGTCGATGGCGGGGTCGATCCGGAAGTCACTCTACAACGAGCTTCGCTTTCAATGGCGGTCGCTGGCCACCGCGTACACGCCGGCGAGTCTGGCGCCGGCGGTGCTGGTCTTGAACGCCTTCAACTCCGGCGGCGCGCAGATTGGCGGGCAACAGGACTCCAACGAAACTCAGCTCGCCGACGACCTGGACATCGCGACGGGGAAGCACGCGATTCGCGCCGGATTTCAGATTGACGGCGGCCGCTACGATACGAACGTGGCGCGAAATGCCGGCGGCACCTTCACGTTCTCCAGTCTCGACGCATACAACTCCGCGCAACCGACGACGTTCACGCGCAACGCCGGCGATCCTGAGGTTGCGGTCTCGCAGTGGCAGGGCGCGGTTTACGTTCAGGACGACTACCGCCTGCGACGGGAGTTGACCGTCAGCGGCGGCATCCGTGTCGAAGCGCAGCAGCACATCGGCGGCGTGCATCCCGGTCCGCGCGGCGGTATCGCCTGGTCGCCGTTCAAGGACGGCAAGACCACAATCCGGGCAGGCGCCGGTGTGTTCTTCGACTGGTTGGACGCCGCCACCTACGAGCAGGCGGTGCAACTGGACGGCACGCACCAGCGGATTTCGACGATCACTTCCCCGGGATATCCGATCCCGTCCAATGGTGCGAACGCGGTGCTCCTGCCGGCGGGACGCGTCCAGCTCGCGTCGAACCTGTCGCAGCCCGGCCTGCGTGAGGCGAACGCGGCCGTCGAGCGGCAACTGCCCGGTAACCTCCGTGTGAGCGCGATGTTCGTCGCGCGCCGCGGCGTCAACCTTCTGCGCGGAGTGGACGTGAACGCGCCGCTGGCCGACGGCACGCGCCCCTATCCGCTCGCCGGCACCATCACCAGCGTCGAGTCCATCGCCTCCTCGTCGTTCAACGCGATGTTCGTGAACGTCAACTATTCGAGGCCCGAACGGCGCATCTTCGTCGCTGCAAACTACGCCCTCGCGCGTTCGATCAACGATACCGATGGAGCGTTCAACCTGCCGGCTGACAGTCACGACCTGGCGGCCGAACGAGGCCCGGCTCTGAGCGACGCCCGGCATCGATTCACCAGCCTCGCGAATTTTCCGCTCTTCAAGAAGCTGACGCTCGGCACCGCCATCCGCCTGCAGTCAGCACTGCCATACAACATTACGACCGGCTTCGACGATAACCACGATACCGTCAGCAACGATCGTCCCGTGGGGGTGACTCGCAATACCGGTCGCGGCGGCACGATCGTCGATGTCGGCTCGCGCCTCACGTGGACGGTCGGCTTTGGCGGTGCGCCGCGAACCAGGCCGGGCGGGCCGCAGGTCGCGATTGTTCGTGGCGGCGACGCCGATCCCCTGCGCAGCATGCCGTCCGGCGCCAGCGACGCGCGTTACCGACTGGAGCTCTACCTGCAGGGCTACAACCTGACGAACCATACCAACGCGACAAGCTTCAGCGGCGTGCAGACGTCACCGTTTTTCGGCCAGGCGACGGCGGCGTCGGCGGCGCGGCGACTCGAGCTGGGTGCACGATTGGTGTTTTGAAATTCGAGCGTTGCGGCGGGCCCGTAGTGGCCGGCTTCAGCCTGGCTTCAGCCGGCCCGGAAAATCCGCCTGAAAGCGGACACTACCGATGCCAAGTCCGGCTAAAGCCGGAGACTACGGGTGTCAGGCCCGGCTGAAGCCGGACGCTACTAATCGCGACCGGTCGCGACAGGTTGCGAAAGCGAGTGAAGAGCGATGCCGACGGCAACCGCCAGGTTCAGCGAATCGACGGTGCCGCTGATCGGAATGCTCACCCGATGGTCGGCACTCGATTCCACGTCACGTGTCAGCCCGGCGCCCTCGGTCCCAGCCACCAGTGCGATCCTGGCGCCCGCAGACTCTCGCGCGAATTCAGCCAGCGGCGTCGCTGGTTTACGAGGCGTCAGCGCGACGATCGTAAATCCTGCCGAGCGGACCGCGCCGAGCGCCGCCGGCCATTCATCGGCTCGAGCGAACGGCACTTGCAGCACCGCGCCCATCGACGTTCGAATCGCTTTCCGGTAAAGCGGGTCGCAGCAGGTGGGACTCAACAGGACGCCGCCGGCGCCAAACGCGGCGGCGTTTCGAAAGACGCCGCCAACGTTGTCGGCGTTGGTAACGCCCTCGAGAATCACCAGCGACCTCGCCTCTCGCAACAGATCGGGCAGCGT
>DASXIR010000051.1:0-40953 GCA_036497895.1 Vicinamibacterales bacterium
CGCGGCGAGCTTCGCGAGCTGCTTCTCGCCTGCCGACTCGTCGATGTAGAGGATTTCGAGCGGCGCCTCGTCCTCTTGCACGAAGGCGTTGACGCCGACCATGACCTTTTCCTTGCGCTCGAACGCCTGCTGGAACCGGTAAGAGCTCTCGGCGATTTCGGTCTGCGGAAAGCCGCGCTCGATGGCTTCCACCATGCCGCCGAGGCGATCGATGGTCTCGAAGTAGGCCATGGCGCCATCCTCCATGTCCTGGGTCAGCTTCTCGACGAAGTACGAGCCGCCGAGCGGATCCACGACATTGGTGACACCGCTCTCGTGCGCGATGATCTGCTGCGTTCGCAGCGCCAGCGTGGCCGCTTCGGCGGTCGGCAGCGCCAACGCCTCGTCGAGCGAGTTGGTGTGAAGTGAGTTGGTCCCGCCGAGCACCGCCGACAGTGCCTGCAGCGCGGTACGGACAACGTTGTTGTACGGCTGCTGGGCGGTGAGCGACACGCCGGCGGTCTGGCTGTGGAACCGCAGTTTCCACGAGCGCTCGTTCCTGGCGCCGAATCGATCGCGCATGACCCGCGCCCAGATGCGCCGCGCCGCGCGGTACTTGGCAATCTCCTCGAAGAAATCGCTGTGCGCGTTGAAGAAGAACGACATCTGCGGCACGAAGGCATCAACGTCGAGACCGGCATCGACGCCCCACTGGACGTACTCGAGACCGTCGCGCAGCGTGAACGCCAGCTCCTGCAGCGCCGTCGCCCCCGCTTCGCGGATGTGGTATCCGCTCACCGAGATCGTGTTCCACTTCGGCACCTCGGTGGTGCAGAACCCGAACACATCGGTGACCAGCCGCATCGATGGCCGCGGCGGGAAGATGTACTCCTTCTGCGCGATGAATTCCTTGAGGATGTCGTTCTGAATGGTGCCGGAGATTTTCTTCCAGTCGGCGCCCTGGCGCTCGGCGACCACCAGATACATCGCAAAGATGATCGCGGCCGGCGAGTTGATGGTCATCGACGTCGTGATGTCGCCGACCGGGATACCGTCGAACAGCGTTTCCATGTCGGCGAGCGATGTCACGTTGACGCCGCACTTCCCGACTTCGCCGAGCGACAGTTCGTGATCGGGGTCGCGGCCCATCAGGGTGGGCAAATCGAACGCGACGCTCAACCCGGTGCCGCCGGCGTGCAACAGCGTCTTATACCGCTGGTTGGTCTCTTCCGGCGTCCCGAACCCGGCGAACTGCCGCATCGTCCAGAGCTTGCCGCGGTAGCCGCTGACGTGAATGCCTCGCGTGTAGGGAAACTGGCCGGGGTCGTTGATGTCGCGCTGGTAGTCGATGGCGGCGACGTCAGCCGGCGTATACAGACGCTCAATCGACCGGCCCGAGATGGTCGTGAAGTCCGAAGCGCGCTCGTCGGCCGCGGTTTTCATCGCTGCAGACATTATACCCGCCGCCGACGGTCGCCTTGACTACTCGAAGCGGGCCACGCTACGCTCGCGGCTTCTGACGAGGAGCCTGATGGCGGCCAACTACGGACCGGTTTTCTCGGCGATGCTGCAGGAGTTCGACGGCGCCGCCCGCATCCTCAACCTCGAGCCCGGCATCTGGAAAATCCTCACCCACCCCAAGCGGCAGATCACGGTCTCGTGCCCGATCCAGATGGACAATGGCGAGATCGAAGTCTTCACCGGTTATCGGGTCCAGTACAACATCACGCTCGGGCCAGCCAAGGGCGGCATCCGTTACCACCCAGGCGTCTCGCTCGACGAAGTGACGGCGCTGGCCGCGTGGATGACCTGGAAGTGCGCGGTCGCGCACATTCCCTTCGGCGGTGGCAAGGGCGGGGTGATTTGCGATCCGACCAGGATGTCGCGGCGCGAGATCGAGGCACTCACCCGCCGCTACATCGCTGAAATTATCGACGCCATCGGTCCCGAAAAAGACGTGCCGGCACCGGATGTCAACACCGACTCGCAAATCATGGCGTGGGTGATGGACACCTACTCGATGCATGTCGGCCACACCACCACGCCGGTGGTCACCGGCAAGCCGGTCGAGATGGGCGGCTCGCTCGGCCGCCGCGAAGCGACCGGACGCGGGGTGATGATCGCGGCGCGCGAATCGGCGAAGCACATCGGCTTCGACATCAAGGGCGCCACCACCGCGATCCAGGGCTTCGGCAATGTCGGCTCGATCTCGGCGGAGCTGCTCGCCTCGGAGGTCGGCGCGAAGATCGTGGCGGTCGTGGACTGGAAAGGCGGCGTCTACAACGAGAAGGGGCTCGATCTGCCCAAGCTCGTCGAGTACGCGCAAACAGGCAAGACCGTCGACGGGTTTCCCGGCGGCGCGCCGCTGACCAACGAGCAGCTGTTCAAGCTCGACGTCGACGTGCTGATTCCGGCGGCGCTCGAGAACCAGATCACCATTGACAATGCGCCGGGGATCCGCGCCAAAGTGGTGATCGAAGGCGCCAACGGACCCACCACGCCAGACGCCCACCACCACCTCCACCAGCGCGGCGTCTTCGTGGTGCCGGACATCCTGGCGAACAGCTCCGGCGTCACCACCTCGTACTTCGAATGGGTGCAGGATCGCTACGGGTATTTCTGGACCGAGAAGGAAGTCAACGAGCGGCTCGAGGCGAAGATGTGCGAGGCGTTCGACGCCGTGCTCAAGACGTCGCTCAAATACAACGTCGACATGCGCACCGCCGCCTACATCGTCGCCATCAACCGCGTCGCGGTGGTCACGCGGATGCGCGGAATGTACGCCTAGCGACTCCTCTAGGGCGTCACGCGAAAGGTGACGCGATCTTTCGCTTCCTTCTTACCGTCAGTCGCCGAAACCTGGAGCATGTATTCGCCCTGCGCGAGCCATGCCAGCGGCAGGTCGATCACGTTCGCGGCGTCAGGCGCCACGGCCGGCGTCACCGTCAATTCGCGAACGACTGCCCCCGATCTAACCAGTATCTTTGCCGATACCGTGGGCGGCGCGCCATCGGCGCCGTATGCGCGAAAGCGGACCAGCAGATGTTCGGTGCGGCTGAACTCGCGTGACGCGACCGGCACCGCATCGCCTGCGCCCAACGTCCGGAACTCGCGGGCGTTTCTGGCGCGCAGAATCTCAGGACTGCCGACCGCGACCTCGCCGCGCAGATCGCGCACCGACAGATCGCGGACATCCTGATCGAGGACCCTCTGGGTCACGTCCTGGATCGACATGCGAAGCCGGAGCCTGCCGGGAGGCGAATCGAAGACTGCTTGTGCGGAGGTCAGACCCGGATCGTCGATGAACGCAGGACCGGTCGGCGAGACCGGCCCTTCGAACAGCACGGTTCCATCCGCAGTTTTCGCCGTCAGCACGAGGCGCGACGGGCTCATCTGTCTCGAGCGATCGCCGGGAATATGCGACACCGGTTCCCAGACGAAAGTCAGCCGGGTCTTGCCGTCGGCTCCCCGCGACTCACCGAACCACGGTTTGATAATCGGGCTGGCGTGCGGCGGCGGGTCGAGCGGTGCAGGCGGCTTCGGATGGTTGATTGACTCGAGAATCGAGGCGCGCAAGACCTCGTCCGGTGATGTCGCCCAGTAGCCGTCGCGCGCCCGCACACTGGCGCCGGCGCGTTTGACGCGCACCTGAACTCCGTGAAACTTGCCGTCCTCCGGATGAACCGAATGGTAAACGAGCATGTAGTACGCCGCCGAGTCGGTGACCGCAGCGCGGAGGCCCGAATCGAGATCGCCGGCAATCGCCTGGCCGTTGGTCTGACTGGCGATCCGGCGCAGTCCGTCGCTGTCATTATCGTCGGTGACATCGCGCGGATCGACGGTGTACACCGCGACGTTGGCGCGATCGGCGGAGCGGTGGATCGTCTCCAGGGTGGTGAGGTATTCCCCGCCACGACGGCGTTCGATACCAGCCATGCCTTCTGAGAGGATGACGAGCGCCTTGCGGCGATCGGGTTCGGCACCGAGATGCACGGCGAGGGCGTTGATCGCCGACAACGCCACTTGGTTGCGCGCGGCATCGATCTTCGCCGGAGTGAGTGCGAAGAAATCGCGCTCGTAGGCGTTTCGCGGCTGGTAGTCGCCTTTCCGTCCTTCGAAGCTCTCGATGGCCTGTCGCACTTGCTCGAGATCGCTGGTGGGGTGAATCGCCATCAGCGAGTCGAGCGGCTTGAACACGATGACGACATCGCGGGGTGAGACCTGATTGTCGACCAGACGTCTCAGCGCGGCACGAGCTCGCGTCGTGCTCGGTCCGGGGCTGACGTGGTACTCGTCCAGAAAAATTGCCAGCAGGCGCGCATCGTCACGCACCAGGCGCACTGACTCCAGCGGCTGGGCGGCGCCTTCTTCCTTCAACTCGAAGTCGGCGGGCTTCAGATCCTCGAGCACGCGGCCGCGTGCATCGGACGGAATAACGTCAATCGTGACGACCTGCGGCGTGGGCGCGGGTTCGCTGCGAACGACCGCGTGCGGACCGAGCGCCGCGACCGCGACGATTGCCGCCAGACCGCGCCGCATCGATCCTCAGGCCGTGACGCGGAAGCCGACGAGTTCCTTGGCTTCGCCGCCGTCACCAGCGGCCTTGATCTCGAGGACGTATTCGCCGGGGGCGAGTCCGGAGAGCGGTACCTCGATCTGCTGAATCGATGGCGTTGGCGACGGCACGGCCGGCAGTTCGTTCATCGCCGAGCCACCCCGGTTCAGGAGGTGGATACTGAGAGCCGGCGTCGTGCCACCCGGGCCGTACGCGGGTACCCGAACCAGCAACCGATCGGTGCGGCTGAACTCGCGGCCCGGCGAGGGCACGGCATCCACGTCGGCCTTGAGCTGCGACAGTTCGCGCAGCGTCCTCGCACGAAACACTTCGGGAGTGCCGAAAGTCGTTTGTGCGCTCGTCAGATCCGGTACGGTGATTTCCCGCACTTCGGTGTCGAGCACCTGCGAGCCGGAGCCTTCAACCGACAGACGGAGCTGCATCTTGCCTGGCTTGGCGTCGAACGTGACCCGCGAAGGTGCCCGCGGCGCCGCCGCCGTGGCGGGCGCCGTCGGCGCCGCCCCAATCGGCACTGCGGACGCGAGCGCCATATCGGGGACCCGACCACGGAAAAACGGTGCGCCGTCAGTGCCGATCGCCATCACCGACACGCGCGCTGGTTCCTCGCGCGCGGCCGGCGCTCCCGGAGACTTCGGCACCGGCTCCCAGACAAACGTCACGCGGGTCTTGCCGTTGTCACCGCGCGACGTGCCGACCCAGGTCCGCACCACATCGGCGCGCGCGGGACGGTTGATCGCCGCGAGCGCATTCTCGACCGGCTTCGGTGCGGTGAGCTTGGTCGGCGATTTCGCAATTGCCGCTTCCTGATTGTTCAGTGCCCAGTAGCCCTTGCGGGCGCGGACCTGAACGCCGGGTCGCTTCACCCGGACCTTGATGTCGTGGAACTTCCCGTCGGTCGGTGCCTGCGACGAGTTGTAGCCGATCAGGTAATAGGCACTGGCATCGCGCGTGATTTGCTTCATCCCGCCGGCAATGTCGTTGCGGTTGACGATGGCGCGGCCGTCGGTGTTTTCGGCGAGCTCACGCAAGGTGTCCATGGTGCTGTTCAGATACTGCGAATCGGTCTGCAGCCCGACACCCTCGTTGATGTCGAACTCGAACACCGGGAGGCCGCGCGGGTCGATCGAATAAATCGACACGTTGTTCTTGTTCGCAATGTCGTAGACATCGCGCAGCTCCGATTCCATGTCCAGCGAGGCGCGCCAGTTGGCGCGGTCCTCGTTGATGTCGCCGACGCCGGCGTTCGGATCGGTCGTAGCCCCCAGGCCCGGCACCTGCGCATTCTGGGTGCGCATCTGTGGCGGCAGAATCATGGTGTAGCCCTCGCTCACCAGAAGCAGCGACTTGCGTCCCTCCTTCAGCGTGCCCATGTGAACGATCAGCGCCTTCAACGCTGAGAGCGACACCTGGTTACGGATCTGCTCGACGGTTTCCGCCGGGTAGTAGGCGTACTGCTCTTCGTACTGATTCTTGGGGTTGTAGTCGTACTTGCGCCCGGTGAACTGCTCGAGACCTCGTGACACCGCCGCATGGTTGCGGGTCATGCGCACCGACGCGGTGGACTCGAGCGGGTACATCACGCCCAGCATATCGGTCGGGCCCATCTGGGTGTCGACGAAAGTCGCCAGCTGCTTGCGCACCGACATGCTGGAGCCGCGGCGGACATGATAATCGTCGAGAAAAATCGCGAACAGCCGCACATCGTCTCGCGCCGCTTCGGCTTCCTCGTCGTAGTCAGTGCGGATTTCCTTCGGCGGTTCCTTGATCGCGTCCTGGACGCCGCCGTCGAGCTTGATCAGCTTGAAGGTGTCGATCTTCTGCGGCTTGCCGTCCTCGAGGACGTCGAAATCGGCCTGTTGCAGATCATTGACCGAGTTGCCGGCCTTGTCCGTGATGATCGCGTCGACGCGGACGAAGTTGATCCCGGTGCGAAACACCGGAGGCGGCTGCTGTGGCGGATCGGCGGGGGCAGGCGTCGGCTGGGTGGCAGGCTTCGTCGCGCCTTGTCCCTGCGCCGCGTCTCCTCGGATGCCGGAGAGCGCAATCAGCGCCGCGAGCGTGAACAGGGCCGCGGAGGTCCGGATGGATCTGGACATGTCCTTATCTTAGACCTTTGCAGCGGGTCCGGCTGAAGCCGGACACTACCCGTACTCACAGTTCGCAGTGTCCGGCTTTAGCCGGACCAGATATCCGTCACCGCACCACACGGAAGGCGACGAATTGCTGGGCCAGCTCGTCTCCCGATCGCGCGCTCATCTCGATGACGTAGTCGCCGAGCCCAAGCCCTCCCAGCGGCAAGCGCACTTCAGGATCGCGTCCCTGGGAGACCGGCAAATCGGTGAGCGCCTGACCGCGCCGATCCAGCAGCCGCGCCGAGACGGAATCGGCGCTGGTGACCGTGCGAACCACAATCGTATCGGTGCGCCGGAACTCGTGCCGCCGCTGTGGCTCGCCGACGGCCTGACCCCGGGCAAGTGAGACGGTTGGTACCGCCAAAAGCGTTACGTTCGGCGTCACCACTTCGGGCGGCATGATCACCCGCCGCCGCCCCTCTGGTGGCTCGTCGGCGTCCGGCCGCAGCGAATCGGCCAGCTGATCCACGGCCGTTTGCACCGCGTGCGGCACCGCGGCGACCGGCGCCATCGCCGTCACGCTATTGGTCCCCTGCTTCAACGACCAGTAACCCGTGCGCGCGAAAACGGTGGCGCGAGGCCGCTTGACCCTGACGGTGACCCGATGAAACTTGCCGTCATCAGGATGCGGCGACTCGTAGGCGATTAGATAGTAGGCGCTGCTGTCCTGAATCACTTGTTTGAGCGCGACCCGTACGTCGTTCCCGAAAATCGTCCGGCCACCGGTCTCGGTCGCCAGCGCCCGCATGAATTCGCGCGCCGGCAGCACTCCAGCCATCACGTCAGCCGCCGTTGGCGGACGATCCACCGAGCGGTCCGTGGACAGTCCCCGCGGGTCCAGCGGGTAGATCGCTGCGTTCGAACGATTCGCCGCCTCGTAGAGATCGCGGAGATCGTCGATCGGCTCGCTGAACGCCTCGGTGACCCAAACGATGGTTTTACGTCCCTGCTTGATGCCGCCGAGATGGATCGCCAGGCCTTGAAGGGCGCTGACGACGATCTGGCGGCGAATCGATTCGATTTGTTGCGGATGACGGAGATGTTCCTCTTCGACCGGGTGCTTCGGCGTGTAGTCGCCCTGCCGGCCGTAGAACGCCTTGATTCCTTTCAACACCGGCGCGCGATCGCGGCTGAAGGCGACGTCGGTCACCGAATCGAGGGGATAGTACAGCGCGACCAGATCGGTCGCCGGCAGTTGTTCGACAAACGCCAGCAGCGAATCAATCACGCGCAGCTCGCCCATCCGCGGCACGTGATAGTCGTCCAGCACGATCGCGTAAACGTGGACATCGTCTCGTGACGCTTCGCGCTCCTCATCGTCGTGCGAGTGGATTGGCGCGAGTGTGGTGTCGCCGGTGTAGACGTCGGCTCCGAGAAAACGCACCCGATCGATGGCCACCGGCTTGCCATCGTCCAGCACCGCGAAGTCAGCGGCAGTCAGGTCGACGATCGGGCGACGATCGGGATCGGTCACGACCGCATCGACCTGGACCAGATTGGTGCCGCCGCGGAAGGTTGGTTGTTGCGGCGGAGGGGCAGGCGCCTGAGACGCGGCCAGCGTCGCCGCGAGCAGGACGACGAACACCAGCGGGATCCGACGCACGATGGGTCGATGATAGCATTTGGACCATGACGCCTTTGACAACCCTCGCCGAAGACGAACGGCTGTTGCGTGACAGCGTGTACGAGTTCGCGGACCGGGAAATCCGGCCGCTGGTCCGCGAGATGGACGAGCACGCGAAGTTCTCGCCGGCCCTGATCGAGAAGCTGTTCGGACTGGGAGTCATGGGCATCGAGATTCCAGACAGCTACGGCGGCGGCGGCGCCAGCTTTTTTCACTCCGTGCTCGCCGTCGAGGCGCTGTCGCGCGTCGATCCGTCGATCGGCGTCCTGGTTGACGTGCAGAACACCCTGGTCATCAACGCCCTGCTGCGCTGGGGCAGCGCCGACATCAAGAGCCGTTTCCTGCCAAAAATGGCGACCAGCCTGATCGGCGCGTACGCGCTGTCGGAGGCCGGGTCGGGCAGCGATGCGTTCGCGCTGACGACGCGTGCGACGCCACAGGAGGGCGGCTGGATGCTGAACGGCCGGAAGCTGTGGATCACCAACGGCAACGAGGCCGGCGTGTTCATCGTGTTCGCGAATGAAAAGCCGGAAGCGGGCTATCGCGGGATCACCGCGTTCATCGTCGAACGCGGCGCCGCCGGTTTTACGGTCGGGAAGAAGGAAGACAAGCTCGGCATCCGCGCCAGCAGTACGTGCGAGCTGCTGTTCGAGAATTGTCGGGTGCCCGCCGGCAGCGTCCTCGGCGAGGTCGGCAAGGGTTACAAAGTCGCGATCGAGACGCTGAACGAGGGGCGCATCGGGATCGGCGCCCAGATGATCGGTCTGGCGCAGGGCGCGCTGGATCACGCGATCAAATACACGAAGGAGCGCAAGCAGTTCGGCAAGCCGATCGCAGAGTTTCAGGCGGTCCAGCACCAGCTGGCCCGTGCGGCGACCGAGGTCGAAGCGGCCCGCCTGCTGGTTTACAACGCCGCGCGGCTGCGCGACGCGAAGCAGCCGTTCCTCACCGAAGCCGCGATGTGCAAGATTTTTTCGTCCGAGGTGGCGGAGCGGGTGACCTCGCTCGCGGTGAACCTGTTTGGCGGTAACGGCTTCGTCAAGGAATACCCGGTCGAGAAACTGTATCGTGACGCGAAGATCGGACAGATTTACGAGGGCACGTCGAACCTGCAGCTGCAGACCATCGCGAAGCAAATCATGGGGTGAGACGTCCGAAGTGGCGCGGGCCTGAAAGGCCCGCCGTTACACGAGGCTCGCCGCGATGATCATGCGTTGCGCCTCTGACGTGCCCTGATAGATTTCGGTCGCGCGAACGTCGCGGAACAGGCGTTCCACGACCGAGCCCCGCCGGTAGCCGGCGGACGCCAGGATTTGCATCGCCTTGTCGGCCGCCTTGTGCGCCGCTTCGGAGGCCGCCAGCTTGGCCATCGAGGCTTCGACCGTGCTCTTCTCCTGCGTGTCCTTGGCAGCCGCGGCTTTCAGCGTCAGCATGCGCGCCGCGGCCAGTTCGGTGGCCATGTCCGCGAGCATCCACTGAATCGCCTGATAGTTCGCGATCGGCTTGCCGAACTGCTCGCGGCTCTTCGCATAGGCAATCGCTTCGTCCAGCGCGGCTTCACCGATACCGAGCGCCTGCGCGGCGATCGCCACCCGGCCGCCCTGGAGCGCCCACATCGCAAGCGCGAATCCCTGATCGACGGCACCCAGCACCTGATCGTCCGGCACGGTGATATCGAGTTCGAGGTCCATGCAGCCAAGTCCGCGGACGCCGAGCGAGTCGGCCCGTGCGGTTCGACGGATGCCCGGGGCGTCCATCGGCACCAGGAACGCCGTGATTCCCTGACCGCGCAAGCCGGGACGTGTGCGTGCGAACACAATGGCGACCGCCGCTTCTTCGGCGTTTGCCACCCACACTTTTTTTCCGGTCACCCGGTATGCGCCGCCGGTGTGCACGGCTTTGGTCTGCTGGTTTGCCGCGTCGGTCCCGGCATCGGGCTCCGACAGCGCGAAAGCGCCGATGGCGGCACCGCTCGCCAGCTTCCTCAGCCACTGCTCGCGTTGCTGGTTGGTGCCGGCGTGTGCGATCAGTTCTGCGACCAGCGAGTTGGTCACCGAGAGCGCCACAGCGACGGTCGCGCTGGCGCGCGCGATCGCCTCGATCGCCAGCGCGTAGCTGACGTAGTCACGCCCGGCGCCGCCCCAGGCTTTGGGAATCGTGACGCCGAGCAGCCCCTCGCCGGCCGCCGCGTGCATCACGTCCGCTGGAAATTCGCCGGACTTGTCGATGCCAGCCGCCCGCTGCGCGACTATCTCGCGCGCGAACCGCTCGGCGGTCTGCTTGAAGGCTTCCTGTTCCGGGCTCAGTTCTAGGACCATCGCCGATTCACCCAATAGGACACAAGGACACCTGACTCATCGGCCCGATGCGGCCAACCGCTCGAAGATCGGCCGCAACCGCTGCGCGCTGACGTCGAGCGATTCGGGCAGCACGCGGGTGTCGCCGATCGCCGTCATGAAGTTCGTATCGCCGTTCCAGCGGGGCACGAGGTGAACGTGCAGGTGATCGAGGACGCCTGCGCCCGCGGGCCGTCCGAGATTGATCCCGATGTTGATCCCCTGCGGCGTGTAGACCTCGGTGAGCGCCATCTCCGACAGACGCGTGAACGTCATCAGCTCCGCCTGTTCGTCGGCGGTGGTCGCAGCCAGCGTGGCGACGTGCCGGTTCGGCACGACCATCAGATGACCGCTGTTGTACGGATAGAGGTTGAGGACGACAAACGAGAGGCGACCGCGAATCAGAATCAGCGCGTCGCGGGTTGGATCCGAGGTGTTACAGAAGATGCAGGGATTGGATTCGCCGGTCGCGCCGGTCACGTAGGTGTGTCTCCACGGAGCCCACAGGCGTTCCATCGCGGCTGGTGGCTCGCGCCTGCCGACGGATCAGACCGCCATCGCGTCCGGCGGAACGTTCTGACCGGAGGGCGGCGCCGGCGCAGCCGGATCCTTGTTGATCAGCTCTTTCAGTTCCTTGCCGGGCTTGAAATACGGAACCTTCTTCGGCGGGACGTCCACCTTGTCGCCGGTCTTGGGATTGCGGCCTTTTCGCGGCTCGCGCTTGCGCAGGCGGAAACTACCGAATCCACGCAGCTCGATTTTCTCGCCGCGGTGCAGCGCCTCGATGATGCTGCGGAACACGGTATCGACGATGACCTCGGAGTGTTTTTTGGTGAGATCCGACACCCGCGAGACTTCCTCGACCAGCTCCGCTTTCGTCATGCTTCCATTTGTCATACAAGCACCCATCAATGGCTGAGGGCTAATGGCTAATGGCTCTGGACGATGGTGTTCCCCATTGTCCATGACCATCAGCCATCAGCATTTAGCCATTATCGATTGCGGAAGTGATCGCCCAGCGTCGCGCTGCCGTCGCCGGCGCTCTCCTGATAGCTCTCCCAGTCAGCCCGGAACTCGTCCGACTTGAGTGCCCGAATCGAGAGACCGATCTTCCGCTCGGCCGGCGCCAGCTTGATGATCTTCATCGGGTAGGACTCGCCCACCACGAGCTCGATCTTGCCATCCTTACCCGCCGCCACCGAATCGTCGAACTCGGAAACGTGGATCAGGCCTTCGATGCCCTCGTCGAGCTCGACGAACGCGCCGAAGTTGGTCATGCGTACGACCTTGCCTTCGATGGTGTCGCCGACATGCTTGTGGGAGAAGAAGTCGTCCCAGATGTCGGTGGCGAGCTGCTTGAGACCGAGCGACAGCCGCTGATTCTCGGCGTCGATGTTCAGCACCATCGCGTCGACGACGTCGCCCTTCTTGAGCACCTCGGACGGGTGCTTGATGCGCTTGCTCCACGACATGTCGGAGATGTGGATCAGGCCGTCGATTTCCTCTTCGACCTCGACGAACGCGCCGAACTCTGTGAGGTTCCGCACCTTGCCCTGAATCTTCGAACCGATCGGATACTTCTCCGCCAGGTCGTGCCACGGGTTGGTCTCGACCTGCTTCAGGCCGAGCGAGATGCGACGCGCGGTCGCGTCCACGCCGAGCACCATCGCGTCGACGGTGTCACCGACGTTCAGGATTTTCGACGGGTGCTTGACGCGCTTGCTCCACGACATCTCGCTGACGTGGATCAGGCCTTCGACGCCCGCCTCGAGCTCGATGAACGCACCGTAGTCGGTCAGGCTGACCACTTTGCCGCCCATGCGCGCGCCGACCGGGTACCGCTCCATGACGTTCGCCCACGGGTCGGTGATGAGCTGCTTGTGGCCGAGCGAGACCCGCTCGGTCGCCGGGTCGTACTTCAGCACGATCACGTCGATCTCGTCGTTGACCTTGAACAGCTCGGACTGATGGCCGACGCGGCCCCACGACATGTCCGTGATGTGCAGCAGGCCGTCGATGCCGCCGAGATCGATGAAGGCGCCGTAGTCGGTGATGTTCTTGACCACGCCCTTGAGCACCTTGCCCTCGGCAAGGATGTCGAGGGTGTGCTTCTTCTTCTCGGCGTTCTCCTCTTCGAGCAGCGCCTTGCGCGAGAGCACGATGTTGCCGCGCTTCTTGTTCACCTTGATGACGCGCATGCGCAGTTCCTGACCGCGCAAGGCATCGAGGTTACGCACCGGGCGGACGTCGATCTGCGAGCCGGGCAGGAACGCGCGGACGCCGATGTCCACGGCGAGTCCGCCCTTGATCCGCTCGATGACGCGGCCGATCACGACCTTACGCTCAGCGTAGGCCTTCTCGACTTCGTCCCAGATCTTCATCTTCTCGGCTTTTTCGCGCGACAGGACGACGTAGCCTTCGCGGTCTTCGGTCCGCTCGAGCAGGACGTCGACAATGTCGCCGGCCTGGACAGTGAGCTCGCCGTTCTCGTCGAGGAACTCAGCGACCTGGATGATGCCTTCTGATTTGTAACCGACGTCGACGACGACTTCGGACGCGGTGACCTTGAGAACCGTCCCCTTGACGACCTCACCTTCCGCGATATTCCGGAAGCTGCTATCGTAGGAATCGAGCAGCCGTGCGTACTCTGCAGGATCGGTCTGATCATCGTCGTCTCTCGGGAGCGCGATGATCCCTCCAGCCAATGCATTTCCGCTTCGGGTCAGACCGGGGGTCTTCTCTTCTTCAACGTTCGCCATGCCTTGCGCGTCCTCCTGTATCGTTCTTGTATGATTACCGGTCTTTGGCGGAGGACACGTCGTCCCCCGAGCCCTGACGGGTTTTTCCAAATTCCGATAAGCAACAGAGAGTACGACACTTACCGCCAACAGTCAAGGTTCTGAAAGGACCAGAGCGATGGCCAAACGCAAGGCCGCAACGCGATCGAAGCCCTCGAAATCCGCCAAAAAGGCGGCGCCCAAACGCAAGGTCGCCGGGCCCGGCGCAAAAAAGGCCTCGAAACGGCCCGTGAAGGCTAAGGCATCTGCCAAAAAGAAGCCGCTGGCCAAGGCGAAAGACAAACCCGTCAAGGCCAAGACCGTCAAAGCCAAGGCCGCGAAGACTGACGTCCGCAAGGTCAGCAACAAGGCGGTGGCCGCCAGGCCAAAGGCGGTCACGGCTGCCAAGTCCGAAACCAAGGTTCCGCATCTCGACCGGGCACGCCGCACGCTCGATGAGACCCTCCGGACGCCGCCGTCCTCTCTGGACATGGATCGCAAGGGCAGCGCTGCACGCAGCGGCCGGGCGGAGATGGCGCAAAACGCTCGCGATCATCGCGGCATGTCGTCGGACATCACCGGCGGCGACGTCGACGTGGACGTCGAGGACGCCTACTTCACCGGTGACGAAGCTCCCGGCGGCGACAATCCGAGCCCCGACCTCGAAGTCGTGGACGACATCGGCAAGGCGCTCGGCGTCCAGTACGACGATGCGGAAGAGTTGAAGTCGGGTGACAAGCTCGTCGAACGCGACAAGCACCGATGGGAAATGGATCCGGCTTCCTCTGAAGATTACAAAGACCGTGACTAAGTCATTGCTAATGGCTAATGGCTAATGGCTATGGTTGGATGGGACAGCCAATCGGCCACAGCCATTGGCCACAGCCATTGGCCATAGCCATCAGCCATTAGCCATTAGCCGTCAGCCCTGACGCCCGTCATGGACGTTTCTCACCAACGCGAGCACCTCGCCGACCACCTCGCCCACCGACTTCCCCGTGGTATCAACGAGGACCGCGTCTTCGGCGGCGTAAAGCGGTGACGCAGAGCGAGTGCGATCGCTCTCATCGCGCTGCGTGAGCAGGTTCGCAACCTCGGCAACAGCCACCGGCACACCGGTATGGGCCGGATCGTGGGCGCGGCGGCGTGCGCGTTCCTCAGGCGATGCATCGAGGAAAATTTTGACGTCGGCGTGCGGGAAGACGACCGTGCCGATGTCGCGTCCCTCCATGACGATACCGCCGTCGGCGCCGAGCCGGCGCTGACGTTCCACCAGCACCGACCGCACCCTTGGCAATCGCGCCACCGATGCGGCGGCGCGATCGATCGCCGGCGTTCGCACCTCGCGCGTCACGTCAATCCCGTCGATCGACACAGAACTGCTCGTGATCTCGATGGGCGATCGCGCGGCCAGTTCCGCCACCGCGGCCTCGTCGTCCAGCGAGACGCCATCGCGTAGCGCCTTCCAGCCAACCGCACGGTACATGGCGCCGCTGTCCACGTGGCGATAGCCGAGAGTGCTCGCAATCGCGCGCGCCACCGTACCCTTGCCCGCACCTGACGGACCGTCGATGGCGATGATCAGAGACTTCATGGGACGCGGCCCCAAGGTTAACATGCGTCGTATGCGCACTCAGCGCCTCCTGGCGTTTCTTCTTGCGGTTGCCGCGATGGCCGCGTTGCTGTTCATCGCCAGGCCGTACCTGCATGGCCTGTCGTTCGTGGTGCGCGCCGCCGAAATACAGGGACGCTGGCGCCGCGCAGCTGATTTCGACACGACGACGATCACCGAGCGCGAGATCACGATCCCGACCACGCGCGGTTCGCTGCGAGCGCGCGTGTACGCGCCGGAGCGATCGCGCCGCACGGCGCTGCTCACCTCCGGTCTTCATCCCTCGGGCATCGACGAACCGCGGCTGGTCCGTCTGGCACGGCAGCTCGCGGAGAGCGGCATCACGATCGTGACGCCTGACATCCCGGAGCTGTCGCACTTCGTCATTTCGGCGGCGATCACCGACACGATCGCGGATGCCGCGCTGTGGCTCGCCGGCGATTCCAGGCTGGCGCCGGACCACCACGTGGCAATGCTCGGAATCAGTTTCAGTGGCGGGCTGTCAGTGGTCGCAGCCGGACGACCGGCGGTACGGGACCGCGTGTCCTACGTGCTGTCGTTCGGCGGGCATGACGACCTGCCACGCGTGCTGCGCTATCTCTGCACCGGCAGCGAGCCACTGCCGACGGACCAATTGCGGCTCAACGGCGACCAGTCCACTGAAGTGCTCACGCGGCCACCACACGACTACGGCGTCGCGGTGATGCTCTACGGCATGGCCGAGCGGCTCGTGCCTCGCGCCCAGGTCGAAGGACTTCGAGCCGCGGTTCAGCGCTACCTGCTGGCTTCGGCGCTGGACACAGTGGACCAACCACAGGCGGCAATCGCCTTCGATGAACTGCGCGAAGCCGCCAGGAAACTGCCCGAGCCCTCTCGCACATTGATGCGCTACGTCAACGACCGCGACGTCGTCCACCTCGGCCCCCACCTGCTGCCCTACGTTGGCCAATATGGCGGCGATCCGGCATTGTCGCCATCGCGATCGCCGAAACCAACGGCGTCCGTTTTCCTGCTTCACGGCACCGAAGACAACGTGATCCCGTCGGTGGAATCGGAATACCTGGCGAACGATCTTCGCGGACACGCGCCGGTCAGACTGTTACTCAGCGGCCTGATCTCCCACGCTGAAGCGGATCGTCCCGCACACCTCGGCGACGTCTTGCAGCTGGCGAGCTTCTGGGGGGACCTGCTGTCGCGGTGAAGGTCCTTGAGAGTTGAGCCTTGATCGTTGAGACTTGGTAACGTGGAACGCTTACAGAAAATTCTCTCCCAGGCCGGGATCGCGTCGCGCCGTGCGTCGGAACAGCTGATGCTCGACGGGCGCGTGACGGTCAACGGCAAGACCATCCAGGAACTCGGCACCAAGGCCGATCCTGCCGCCGACGACATCCGTGTCGACGGCCGGCGCGTCAAGATGGTCGAGCATCACCGTTATCTGCTGCTCAACAAGCCGAAGGGCTACGTCACGACCCGATCCGACCCGCAGCGGCGGCCGACGGTGCTCGACCTGCTGCGCGGCGTGAAGGAATATGTCTACCCCGTCGGCCGTCTGGACTACGACACCGAGGGACTGCTGCTGATGACCAACGACGGCGATCTCGCCGCGCGGCTGACCCATCCCCGCCACGGCATCACTCGCGTCTATGAAGCGCGGGTGCTGGGGATCCCCGACGATCACGACCTGGACAGGCTCGCGAGGGGTATCCTGATCGATGGGCGACGTACCGAGCACGCCGAGGTGAAGCTGCTGGCGCACGGCCGCGACGCCGACGAATCGACGCTGCAGCTGACGATCCGGGAAGGACGCAATCGTCAGGTGCGCAACATGTGCGAGGCGATCGGACATCCGGTCAACACGTTGCGGCGAGTGGCGATCGGTCCGCTGCGCGATTCGAAGTTGAAGGTCGGCTACTGGCGGGAACTGACCGGAGACGAAGTGACGCGGTTGAAGAGGGCCGCCGACATGACGCCGCTCGCGACGGGTCGCGCGCCGAAACCCAAGCACCAGGCCGGCAGCGGCGGACGGCGGCGCGCCGTCACTCGAAAATCGACGTAGCCGGCGCGAAGTTCTCCGCTCAGTGAATCGACTCGCCCGGATCGCCCGCCTCGTCTTCCTCGTCCGGCTCATCCAACGGCAGCAGATCTTCGGCCGGCGCCTGCTCGACCAGGATCGGCGCGTCGAGCCCGAGCGCTTCGGCCATGTCTTCCACCTTCGGCAGATCGGCGAGATCGTTCAAGCCGAAGCGAATCAGAAATTCCTTGGTCGTGGCATACATGAACGGCCGTCCGACGACCTGCTTGCGTCCGACGATCTTAATCAGGTGACGTTCGAGCAGGGTGTTGAGGACGCCCGACGTGTTGACGCCGCGGACGTCGGTGATCTCGGCGGCGGTGATCGGCTCGCGGTACGCGATGACGGCGAGCGTTTCGAGCGCCTGCACGGTCAGCTTCTGTGTCGTCCGCTCGTGAAACAGCCGCCGCACCCATTCGTGCAGATCCGAGCGGGTCACGATCTGGAATCCGCCGGCGACCTCGACCAGTTCCAATCCGCCGGGCCGGTCTTCGTACTGCTGCTTCAATTCGGCGAGCGCAATCTCGACGTCCTCCTTCGGTTCGGCGTCGAGCAGCTTGAACATCGCCTTGAGCGTCAGGGGATCCGGCGAGGCAAAAATCAGGGCCTCGAGAATCGACTTCAATTCCGCACTGCCCCGAGTCGGCAGCGGCTCGTCTGCCGACGCCTCCGCGAGTGCCGGCGCATCCGCGAGCGAGTCTGTCGCGAGCGGCGCCTCGGTCTCCGCTCCATCCTGCACGTTATCTTCGTCAGCCACGATTTCCCTCCGGATCGCCGATCGGGTGCGGCGCATCGGCCGGCCGCGATCGCTTGTAAACACGAATCGGACCGAAGCTGCCGGACTGGAACACCCGGATCAGCTTCAAGCGAATCATTTCGAGCAGCGCCAGAAAGGTGACGATCAACCCGCCCCGATCCTGGGCGTCGGCGAACAAATCCTCGAAGCCGCATGCTTCAGTTTCCGACAGACGCGCGAGCAGTTGATCGATGCGGTCCTCGATCGGCATCTGCGCGGGCGGCATCAGCACCTTGGGCCGATGCCTGGCGCGATCGACCACCGCCTGGAACGCGGTAATCAGGCTGAAGAGGTCGACCTCGAGCTCCGGCTCGAACTCCTCGCCCGCGATCTCCGCGACCCGGGCGTCGGGCCGCAGCCATTGTGCGGCGCGGAGCTGCTCGCGCTCGTGGAGCAGGCCGGCCGCCGCCTTGAATTTCTCGTGTTCCAGCAGACGCCGCACCAGCGCGTCACGCGGATCCTCGACCTCTTCGCCCTCCACGCCGGCCGCGGTCTCCGGTCTCGGCAGCAGCATCTTCGACTTGACGTGAATCAGCGTCGCCGCCATGACCAGATACTCGCCGGCGACGTCGAGGTCCAACTCCTGCATCAGCTCGATCGCGGCGAGGTATTGCGCGGTAATCAGCGCGATCGGGATGTCGTGGATGTTCACCTCGTTCTTGCGAATCAGGTGCAACAGCAGATCGAGCGGCCCCTCGAAGTTCGACAACTTGATCGGGAACGCGTCCGGGGCGGATTCGAAGTCCAATCGCGGCTCACTCATTTGAACGAAATCTTCATCGCGTCGCGGACCCGCTCCATGGTGACAGTCGCCACCGCACGGGCACGCTTCGAGCCGTCGAAGATGATCTCCCGCAGGCGCTCCGGTCTGGCCAGCGCCGCCTCCCGACGCGCGCGAATCGGATCGAGGTGCGCGTTGAGCGCGTTCGCGAGCTTGGTTTTGACTTCGACGTCGCCGACCTGACCGGCACGATAGCGGGCCTTCAGGTCGTCCACCTCAGCGGTGTTCGGGTTGAACGCATCGTGATACACGAACACCGGGTTGCCTTCGACGGTCCCTGGGATGTCGGCGCGCACCCGTTTCGGGTCGGTGTACATCCGCATCACTTTCTTCTTCACCTCGTCGGCCGAATCGGACAGATGGATCGTATTGCCCAGGCTCTTGCTCATCTTCTTGTCGCCGTCGAGGCCAGGCAGCCGCCCGAACGTCGTCAGCAGCGGCTGCGGTTCGACCAGCACGTCGCCGAAGAAGTTGTTGAAGCGGCGAACCGACTCCCGCGCCAGTTCGAGGTGCGCGACCTGGTCCTCGCCGACCGGAACGAACTTGCCATCGTACATGGCCACGTCGGCGGTCTGCAGCAACGGATAGCCGAGAAACCCGATCGACGACAGATCCTTGTCCTTGAGGTTCTCCTGCTGCTCTTTGTAGGTCGGCACGCGCTCGAGCCACGGCACCGGCACCACCATCGACAGCATCAGGAACAACTCCGCGTGCTCGGGCACCAGCGACTGGACGAAGAACGTGCTCTTTTCGGGATCGAGTCCGGCGCCGATCCAATCCGCGACGTTGTCGTAGGCGAACGTCCGAATCTGACTGCTGTCGGCGAAGTCGCTGGTCAGTGCATGCCAGTCGGCCACGAAATAGAAGCAGTCGTACTGGTCCTGCAGCGGCACCCAGTTGCCGAGCGCGCCGACAAGATGTCCGAGGTGCAGGCGGCCGGTTGGCCGCATGCCGGAAACAACGCGAGCTTTAGCCATCACTTCGTGGGTAGCCAGGAGAGGATGTATCGATACGGCGGCACGACGATGTAGTCGAATCCGTTGGTGAGGATGAGTGCGTAGAGCAGGATGAACCCATACGGACGGATGCGGTTGAACGTCACGGCGAGCGTGGCCGGCAGCAAACCGGCCAGGACGTTGCCGCCGTCGAGCGGCGGAATCGGCACCATGTTGAATACCGCCAGCAGCACGTTCAGCCGCATCGTCTGGCTGAGAATCGCGGCCAGCGGCACGGTAACCGTCGGTTCGCCCAGTGTTTGCGGCGAGATCGGCAACAGTGCGAGCAGCAGCGCCGCGGTCATTGCCATCACCAGATTGCTGGCCGGACCGGCGGCCGCGACCAGCATGAAATCGCGACGCGGATGTCGCAGCTGACGCCCGTTCACCGGCACCGGTTTGGCCCAGCCGAGCAGCGGCGCGCCGCTGACCATCGCGACCAGCGGAAAGATGACGGTGCCGAAAAGATCGGCGTGGACGATCGGGTTCAGGGACACTCGGCCGAGCAGGCGCGCGGTCGGATCGCCGAGCGCGTCGGCCGTCCACGCGTGCGCCATTTCGTGCACCGTCAACGAAAACAACAGCACCGCAAACGCGATGAAAATCTGCGCGAAGTTGATGTCCAGCAAGGATTAAAGGTTACGGCCGACTCGCGAAAAACGCAAGGACGGCATCGGCGGTTTTGGCGCCGACCACGGCGGCCAGTTCCTCGCGGGTTGCTCGTCGAACGCCCGCGAGACTGCCGAAAGTGGTCAGGAGCGTCTTGCGGCGCCTCGGTCCGACACCGGACACGTGATCGAGTTCCGACCGCAGATCGCGCATCGAACGCGCCTGGCGGTGGAAGGTGACGGCGAAGCGATGCGCTTCGTCGCGGATCCGCTGGAGCAGCAGCAGCGACGGATCGGTGGCGGCCAGCGCAATCGGATTTTCGTGCTCGCGGGTGTAGAGCAGCTCCTCCTTCTTCGCGATGCCGACGGCCATCAGATTCGCGAGGCCCAGTTCCTCGAGCGCTGCGTAAGCGGCCGACAGCTGTCCCTTTCCGCCATCGATCAACACCAGATCCGGAAACGGACCGCCCTGCTCGAGCAGCTTGCGGTAGCGCCGGAGCACGACCTGGTGCATCGCAGCGAAGTCATCCAGAAAACGGGGCTCGGGACTGGGGGAGACCGGACGAGGGCTCAGTCCCGAATCCCGGATGCGGAACTTCCGATAGTCGCCACGCCGCATGCGTCCGTCTTCGCAGACCACCATCGACGCGACGGTCTCGCTGCCTTGAATCGTCGAGATGTCGAAGCACTCAATCCGCCTCGGCAGCGCCGGAAGCCCGAGGACATGTTGCAGGCCTTCGAGCGCTTCGTATTGCGCGGTCTGGGTCTGGTTGAACCGGGTCTGGTACCCGAGCGCCGCGTTTCGATTGGCGAGCTCGACGAATCCGCGCTTCTCGCCTCGTTGAGGCACCAGCACTTTGACCTTGCGGCCGGCGCGTTCGGACAGCCAGCTCTCGAGCGCGTCGCAATCGTCCGGCACCGCCGGCACATGAACTTCGGGAGGCGCGCTGCGAATCTCGTAGAACTGCTGAATCGCCGCTTCGAGCACGGCGCCTTCCCCGGCGCCGACAATCGCCGATTCGGTCCCGAGCTCGACGCGCTCGACCACCCGACCGCGCCGAATCTCGAACACCTGGATGACGGCGCCAGCCGGTCCGAGCTTCAGACCGAACACGTCGCGGTGTCCGAGTTCGGTGGTTGCCATCTTCTGCTGACGATCGTGCAGCGTCTGCACCGTCCGCATCGCATCGCGCGCCTGTGCCGCTTCCTCGAACCGCTCGCCTTCGGCGGCGCTCAGCATGCGCGAGCGCAGGGTCTTCACCAGCTCGTCGTTCTTGCCTTCGAGAAACAGCCTGGTGTCGTCAACCGCGCGGCGGTACTCGTCCTCGCTGCAGACCGTGTCCACGCACGGGGCAATGCAGCGCTTGATGTCGTACTCGAGGCAGGGCCGTCCCCGCTTGCCGGTAATCACTTCGTTGCACGACCGAATCCCGAACAGCCGATGGCTCAGAGCCATCGTCTTGCGCGCGAAGGTCGCGGGTAGAAACGGACCGGCATAGAAGCTGCCGTCGCGCTCGACCTTGCGGGCGACCAGGACACGTGGAAAGGTCTCGTTGGTGGTCAGCTGCAGGTACGGATAGTTCTTGTCGTCACGAAGGAGGATGTTGTACTTGGGGATTCGCTGCTTGATCAGGTTGTTCTCGAGCGCGAGCGCTTCGACCACCGAATCGGTGACGATCACCTCGAGCCGGACAACCTCTTCGAGCAGTGCGTCGGTCTTGGAGTCCGACCCATAGGCACCGAGATAGTTGCGGACCCGATCGCGCAACGCCCGCGCCTTGCCCACATAAATGGTCTCGCCCTCCGCATTGAAGTACAGATAGACCCCAGGCTGCTCCGGCAGCCGGCCAATCTGCTCCTTGAGTTCGTGGATGGGCATACGATACTATGTCGCGTTTTCGTTCAGTGTCTGAACCCTCCATTATAGCCGACGGCGCACGTCACACACGGAGCCTGCCATTTCGACGATGAGCAACGGCCGCGAGCCTCAACAGCCCGGCAAGCGGACGACTTTTACCGGAATGATTGGCGCAGCCTGCATGCTGCCGCTGCAGGCGATCATCAACCTCTGCGTGGCGCTGCGGATCCATCCCAACACGCTCACGTTGATCGGCGTGATCATCAACGTCGGAGCGGCGTGGGCGCTGGGCTTCCAGCGCTTCCTGCTCGCGTTCTTCATCATGCTGGTCGCCAACATTTTCGACTTCATCGACGGCAAGGTGGCGCACCGCCTGCAGCTGCAGTCTGCGTTCGGCGCCTTCTGGGACTCGACGCTGGACCGCTTCTCCGATCTCGCGCTGCTGACCGGGCTGATCTTCCTCTACTCCAAACTGGGCCGCAGCGACTACGTGATGGTGGCGGCGCTGACGCTGATCTTTTCGATCATGACCAGCTACGCGCGGGCCCGGGCCGAGTCGCTGGTCGAGAAATGCAAGGTCGGGTTCATGGAGCGGCCCGAGCGAATCGTGCTCTTCATGATCGGCGCGCTGACCAACCGGATGGCCGCGGTGCTGTGGGTGATTCTGGTGCTGTCGATTCTCGCGGTCGCCGACCGGATCTACTACACCTATCTGGCGCTCAACCGGCTGCCGATGCCGTCGCGCAGCGGCGTCGGAGGCGTGTTTACGCGGGCGTTCTTCTGGACCGACGAGCGCGCGACGCTGCCCTACGACCTGTGGGTGATCGCGATCCTCTCCTTCGTGTGGCTGACGCCGCCGGCCTGGCTGGGCGATCCGACCGCGCACGATGCGGGCCTGATCGCCTGGGTGATCGCCCACGTCGCGGCGTAACGTCGTCAACCCGCCACAGAGTCACCGGGACACAGAGCTGAACGCGTCGCACACCGCCGCGCGGCGGCGGTGACCAGATCGCTCGGCTTCGCCGGCCGACGTGCGACGCGTCGTTGCCACCAGCGTATGCCGCCTCCGAGCCTCAGTGTCCCTGTGGTGGATTCCCGCTGTCTGGATCGCTCGAGACGATGTTGCGCACGACCGACTGGGGACGTTGATTCACGGTCAGGAACATCCGGCCGATGTACTCGCCGATGATGCCCAGCATCACCAACTGAGCCCCGGAAAATACCAGCACCGTCGCCATGATCCAGCCCCAGCCGTATTGCGGGCCGCGGTTCAACAACCATAGCCAGATCACAACGCCGAACGCGCCGAGGCCGGCGACCGCCGTGACGAGTCCAGTGACGGTAGCCGCGCGTAGCGGCAGGACCGAGAAGTTCAACCACGCGCTGATCCACAAACGTACGAGCCGCTTCAAGGTGTAGCCGCTGGCGCCCGCGCGTCGCTGTTCGTGCCGGACTTCGATCGATCCGATCCGCTGCGTGATCTGCAACAGCAGTCCGTCGAGGTACGGATAGGGGCCGGCGTAGCCAATCACCTGTTGCGCGGCGAACGCGTTGACACAGCGGAAACTCGAGAGATACAGCCCTCGCGGCTTGTCGATGGCCCAGTCGGTCATCCGGTTGGTAAACCAGCTGCCGGCGTTTCGCCACGACGAGTGCTGCTTCACCTCGTACTGCCCGAACACGACGTCGAGCCCCGTCGCCTTCGCGTGCTCCCAGAGCCGCACCGCCTCGGCCGGCGGATTCTGTCCGTCATCGTCCAGGTTCACGAGGTGCGCGCCGCGGGCGTGACGCCATCCGGTCAGCACCGCGTTGTGCTCGCCGAAATTGCGTGAGTGATCGACGAAGGTGATCGGTACGCGCGCGGTGCGTACGAGATCGAGGCAGACGGCAGCCGTCCGGTCGGCGCTGCCGTCGTTCACGAGAATCACCTCGTGACCGCCGTCAACGACCAGCTGCTCGATGTCCCGCACCAGCGGACCGATCGTTTCGGCGCCGTTGTAGACAGGAATGACGAAGCTGAGCGCTGGAGGCACGATCAGGCGCGCTTGCGTTTCGCGGCCGCGGCTGGCTTCGCCACTGCCGCCTTGATCGGTTTTTTCTTCGCCGCACTCACCGTATCGAGGCTCTTCTTGAGCGCCTCCATCAGGTTTACCACATGCGGTGGGCTGTCGGCCGTTGTCGAGACCACTTCCTGGCCTGCAATCCTGGCGTCGATGATCCGCTGCAGGCCGGCGCGATACTCGTCCTTGTACGTCGCCAGGTCGAGCGGCTGCTCGAAGGTCTGGATCACCTGACGCGCGAGCTTGATCTCGTCGGGCCTGACCGTCGCCGGCACCGCGTCGAGCTCGTCGATGGCGTCGATGTCGCGAATCTCGGCGGCGTGGTGCAGCGTGTGCATCGCAATCCCCTGCTTGTAGGGACGGACGGCGACCAGGTACTCGCGTCCGGAGATAGCGAGCTTGCCGATGCCGACCTTCCCCTGCATGCCGTCACGCATTACTGCGAACGCGTCAGCCGCCATCTTGCCGTCAGGTGCGAGGTAGTAGGTGCGCTCGACGTACATCGGGTCGATCGACGAAGCGTCAGAAAACTGCACGAGATCGATGACACGCGTGGACTCGGGCCGCACCTGCTCCAGATCGGACTCGGACAGCACGACATACCGTCCTTTTTCGAATTCGTAGCCCTTGACGATGTCCGAGGTCGGGACCTCGCGCTCGCACTGCGGACACCAGCGCTTCTGGCGAATCCGCGACTGACATTCGGCGTGGAGCTGGTTGAAGGCGATCGAACCACTCGATTCCGTCGCCGGAAACACCTTGATCGGGATGTTGACCAGGCTGATTTTGAGGAACCCTTTCCAGGTCGGACGTGCAGCCATTTGCGGTTTTATCGGTCGATCGCGCCAGATCGCGCAGGGCGGACCGTAGTGGCCGACCTTGGGCGGCCCGGCAAGCTGCGCACCCTGCCGCGCAGGGCGGAGCAAGCTCCGCCCCTACCTGTTTCAGGGCGGAGCACGCTCCGCCTACACCTGATCGCGCTCGTCGTGCACCCCCAGGTCGAGACCTGTTCCGGTGAAATGGATGGCGTGTTCGCCGATCTTGTCCCGCAGCACCCGTCGCGCGGCGCCGTATTTGTCGCCCGGGACGATGAGGCGCCGTGCAAGATTGCGCAATCGCGAGATCAGAATCAGCACCACTTCGTGCTCGCCCTCGCGCCAGCTGATGCCGCCTACCTGGTTGTACGGGATGAACACCGAGTCGGCCCAGATGCCGTCTTCGTAGAAACCGCGGCCGATCCGCAGACTCATCGGGTACAGATATGCGTAGTAGAGAAACATCATCGCCTCACCGAAGAACTGGCGATGAATGAACACCGCCTTGATGAAGACGAGCAGACCAAGGGCAACGCCAAGGCCGAGTGCGAACGCGTATTGCGGTGGGTTCGGCCCTCGCCAGACCAGGATGGCGGTGCGCCGCCGCCGCAGGTACTGCGCGTAGTCCCACGCCAGCTTCACGTTGGCGCAGAGGAAGCCGAAGCCGAGCAGCAGCAGCGTGCCGGTGAGGACGTCCACTGGGGGATTCTACGACATGGCTTATGGCTGAGGGCTGATGGCTGATGGCTAACGGATGGTCAATGGCGCGACCGCGCTCGGCTGACGCCTCGCGCTCCACGTTCTCAATCGACAGAGCTTAGTGGCTCGGTTCACCCGCGAGATGGGGATCGAAGCAGTGACGGCAGCGTGCCTCGTACAGCCCGGTCGCGCCGACCAGGACGCGATCGCTGCTGACCACCAGGCGCTGCGTGTGGTTGGCCGGATCGCCGCAGACGACGCAGATCGCGAGCGTTTTGGTGATGTACTCGGCGATCGCCAGCAGCTGCGGCATCGGCTCGAACGGCCGTCCCAGGTAATCCTGGTCCAGGCCCGCGACGATGATGCGCTTGCCGCGGTCAGCCAGCGTGTTGCAGGCTGCGGGCAGGTTCGCGTCGAAGAACTGCCCTTCGTCGATGCCGACGACTTCGGTGTCCTCGGCGACCAGCTTGACCAGCTCGTCCGAGTTGCGCACGTTCTGCGACGCGATCCGCATGTCGCTGTGCGAGACGATGTGATCCTCGCTGAACCGGTTGTCGATGAGCGGCTTGAAAATCTGGACCTTCTGACGGGCAATCTGCGCGCGGCGGAGCCGGCGGATCAGTTCCTCGCTCTTGCCGCTGAACATGCTGCCGGTGACGACTTCAATCCACCCGTGCTGCGGCTGGCTGCGAATGACGTCCATGGGGCTCCGGAAGAATCAGGCGCGGGACTGGTACTCGCCGGTCTCGGTATTCACACGAACCTTGTCGCCTTCGTTGACGAACGGCGGCACCTGAATGACCAGGCCGGTCTCGAGCGTGGCGGGCTTGATCTGATTGCTGGCGGTCGCACCCTTGATCCCCGGCACCGTGCTCTTGACGACCAGATCCACTGTCGGCGGCAGCTCGATTCCGACCGGCTCGACGTCGTAGAACTCGACGCGAATCGTCATCTCGGGAATCAGGAAGTCCTTCGAGTCGCCAAGCGCCTCGGTCGAGATGTGAATCTGTTCGAACGTGGACGTGTCCATGAAGTAGAACAGGTCACCGTCGTTGTAGAGATACTGCATCTCGCGCTCGTCGAGCGACGCGCGCTCGACATCCTCTTCCGCGCGGAACTTCTGATCGGCCAGCGCCAGGCTGCGGATGTTGCGCATCCGGACCTGAATGTGGGCGCGTTTGTTTCCGGGGGTCAGGTGATGCAGCTCGAGCAGGCGGAACAGGTCGTTACCGACCTTGATGAGCATGCCCTTGCGGAGCCGGGTCGCTTGTATGAATGCCATGATTGTGACTGTATATCCTTGCAATCGTAGCACATCCGGGCGGCGGCTGGACACCGCTTCCAGCCATGTTACGATGCAAAACGTGGCTTTAACGAGGTGGGATCCGCTGCGCGACCTGCTCGCGCTGCACGAGCAACTTGGTCATCTCGTCGGCGCCGACGCTCCTGGCTGGACTCCGCCCGTCGATCTCTACGAAACCGCGACCGAATTCGTGATGACGGCCGAACTGCCGGGCCTGACACGCGAGCAAATCGAAATCCACGCCGAGGACATGCGCGTCACCATCCGCGGAGCGCGCGCCGTCGATCCCGAGCGGCACATCCCGTGCGAGCAGTATCACCGGGTCGAGCGCGGGCACGGACAGTTTTCGCGCGCGTTCGCGCTGCCTGAACGGATCCAGGTCGACGCCATCAGCGCCGAGCTGAAAGACGGTGTCCTGACGGTGACGATTCCCAAGTCCGGCGACCGCGGCACGCGCCGCATCGACGTGGGTTGACATCGATGTTCAGGCGGCTGTTTCTTGCCGGTGCCCTCGTCCTGATGGTGCTTGGCGCGTTCACGGCCGGCTTGCTGGTCAACGGCTGGACGCACGCGTTTGCCGCCTTCCGGGTGGCCGAGCCTCCACCATCGGTCGTCGAACTGACACCCACGCGACAGCAGCAGGTTGCGCAGCGTTCGTCGCCGCCGGCCGCGGTATCGGGCGCGCCGAATCCATCAGCGCCGATCGCGAGCGGTGGACCGGACTTCACCCGCATCGCCGGCCAGGCGGTGAAAGGCATCGCCAACATCTCGTCGCTGCAGGTGGTGCGGACGCGCAACTCGCCGTTTTCAAACGATCCCTTCTTCAGTTATTTCTTCGGCGACCAGGACGCATTCGGCTCCCGCGATCGGCGTTCGCTCAGCCTCGGTTCCGGCGTATTCATCTCCGCCGACGGTTATGTCGTGACCAACAATCACGTCGTCGGCGAGAACGTCCGCGAGATCACCATCGCACTACCGGACAAACGCGAGATCAAAGGTAAGGTGATTGGCACCGACCCGACCACCGACATCGCGCTGCTGAAAATCAACGTGGCCGGACTGCCGATCGTGCCGTGGGGCGATTCCAGTCAGCTGAAAGTCGGCGAGTGGGTGCTGGCGATCGGCAGTCCGTTTCAACTGAGCCAGACCGTGACCGCGGGCATCGTCAGCGCCACCGGCCGCGCCAACATGGGCTTCGCCGACTACGAAGATTTCATCCAGACCGATGCCGCGATCAACCCCGGGAATTCCGGCGGCGCGCTGATCAACACGCGCGGCGAGCTGGTCGGCATCAATACCGGCATTTACAGCGAAAGCGGCGGTTATCAGGGAATCGGATTCGCCGTGCCGAGCAACCTCGCGCGGCATGTGGTCGACGATCTGCTCAAGTACGGCGAAGTCCGGCGCGGCTCGATCGGCTACATCGGGATCGAAAAGCTGACCGTGCAGCTGGCTGAGGAAGTCGGCGCCACCGGTACGAACGGGGCGCTGGTGTCGAGGATGACGCGCGCGTCCGAAGCCTACGAGGCCGGCATCCGGCCCGGCGACGTCATCGTCGGGTTCAATGGTCAGGCCATCGATGATACCGGCAGGTTTTCGCGACTGGTCGCCGACGCCAGGATCGGCACCATGGCCACGATCAAATTACTCCGGAACGGCAAGCCGATCGAATTCAAGCTGCCGATCGTGTCGAGTTCGACGGCCAGAACCAAACGTCAGTAGCGAATCACGCCAACGCGACGCGCGATTCGTACCAGCCTTCGAAATCCTTGAACGACCGGCTCAAATGGACCGGCTTGGTGATCCGGTCGGCGACGACCTCGGCCGTCTTATAGCCATTGCCGGTGACGCAGACGACTATCGACTCGTCGCGCGGGATGACGCCGCGCTCGATTAGATCGATGGTCGCCGCGAGCGTGGTACCGCCGGCCGGCTCGGTGAAGATTCCTTCCGTTTCGGCAAGCAACTGGATGGCGCGCACGATTTGTTCGTCGGATACGGCCGCTCCGGCGCCACCAGTGGACTTCACGCTTTCGATCACCTGATAGCCGTCGGCAGGGTTGCCGATGGCGATCGACTTCGCGATGGTGTTCGGGCGTACCGGTTCCGGATGTTCGAGCCCGTTCTGCAACGCGTGAACGACCGGAGCGCATCCAGCCGCCTGGGCGGCATACACGCGGGGCAGCTCGCCGCTAACGAGTCCGATCTGCCGCAGCTCGCGTAGTCCGCGTACGATCCGGGGCAGCAGCGTGCCGCCGGCGACCGGTGATACCAGATGCTGCGGATACCTCCAGCCAAGCTGTTCCACGATCTCGAATCCCATCGTCTTCGCGCCCTCCGCGTAGTACGAGCGCAGGTTGATGTTCACGAAGCCCCAGGCATGGCGATCCGCGATTTGCGTGCACAGGCGGTTCACGTCGTCGTAGTTGCCGGCGATGGCGAGCACGGTCGGATTGAAAATTGCGGAGCCAAGCAGCTTGCCGGCCTCGAGGTTATCTGGAATCACGACGCAGCATTCGACGCCGAGCCTGGCGGCATGAGCCGCGACGCTGTTCGCCAGATTGCCGGTGGACGCGCAGGCCAGGACCTTGAACCCCAACTCGACGGCGCGGGTCGCCGCGACCGACACCACGCGATCCTTGTACGACAAGGTGGGATGGTTGACCGAATCGTCTTTGATGTAGAGCTCGCTCACCCCGAGACGATCGGCGAGCCGCGTACACCGAACCAACGGCGTGAAGCCCGAGTTGAAGCCGGTCAAAGGCTCGGCTGCTATCGGCAGGAGCTCGCGATAGCGCCACAGGTTCTTCGGTCGACTCTCCACCAGCTCACGCGTGAGGTGAATCGAGGCGTAGTCGTAGACCGGCTCGAGCGGGCCGAGGCAGCGGTCGCAGACGTAGATCGCCTCGGCGGGAAAAAGCGCCCGGCATAGATGGCATTGCAGTCCGAGTAACGCGCTCACAGAGCCTCCGCATAGTCAGAAGTGGGAAGTGTGAAGTCCGAAGAGAGCAGCTTCCGGACGCTGAAATCAGTCGTCAGTGTCAGCGCTGGAACAATCGCCGACGGATCGCGGGCGATGGCGACGATGTCGCCGATGACGGCGACGGCAGTGGCCGCACCACCGGCGCCGGCGCCGAACAGACCGACCTCGCCGGAATGCTCACCGGTAATGAGTGCCGCGTTGCGCGGCCCGACAGTCCGGCCGAGCAGCGAATCGGACGGAACCGCGGTAGGAGCAACCCAGGCGGTCAGCTTCGCGCAGCCACGATCGTAGTCGGCGAAGGCAATCTGACGGATCGACTGATGCTGATCGCGGAGACGACGCACATCAGCAGTAGAGACGGTCGCCGACGTCCGCGTGGCAATCTGCGAGGGTTCAATGCGGATGCCGAAGGCGAGCGCACACAGGATCGCGAGCTTCGCGCTCGCGTCGCCACCGTCGAGGTCAGTGGATGGATCGACCTCGGCGTAGCCAGTGGCCTGCGCCTCGGCGAGTGCAGTCTCCAGGGAGCAGTCGTCTGCTTCCATCTGAGACAGCACGGCGTTGGTGGTGCCGTTGAGGATGGCGACGATGCGGGTAATGCAATCGCCTGAAAGACCATCAGCGATCGCCCTGACGATCGGCATGGCGCCACCGACCGCCGCCTCGAATCGCAGCTGCCGGCCCTGGCGTGCGGCGAGACGCAGCAGATCGACGCCGTGCGCGGCGATGACCTGCTTGTTGGCGGTGACCACCGACTTGCCCGCGAGCAGGGCGGCGCCAATCCAGCTGGCCGCGCTATCGAGGCCGCCGACCGCTTCAACCACGAGGTCGGCGTCGCTGTGAAGTATGTCGTCGATGTTCGACGTCCAGCGGACGCCGTGTGCATGGCCCAGCAGGTGCCGCTTGGCGTCAGCGCGTCGATCGAAAATATGGGTAAGGCGAAGGCCGGGATCGGTGGTCGAGGCGGTCAGGCGCCGGGCAACGGCCGATCCGACCGTACCAAAGCCCAGTAACGCCACACGAAAACAGGAACCCACTCGTAGTTTCCCTCATCTCCCCTCACACGCTATGAGGCAGGAATTGGCACCTGAACCGGGACCCGGAGGTCGCGTGGTTGCCGTGGCGTCGTCGGGCCCATCCCTCAGCCACTCTTGATGAAGCGCGTATTCGGTTGTCCGAGCCCCGACTATAGCAAAGGGCTTCTCACAAAAGCAACAACATACATCGATGTATCCACATAGGATGATTCATGCCGAGCACTCACCATCCAGCACCTCGGGGACGAACTCGCGGACTTCGCCAAGGTCAACGAAGTCGAGCGGCACCGCGTCATCGGCCTGGAGCCGTTCGAGGTCGGCCAACAGGGTCTTGACGACATCGAGATCGACGCGGCCGAAGTAGGCCGCCGCGGTTTCGTCCGGTTCTTTCTCGCGGGCGTACAGGTCGATCAGCCGCTCGACCACCTCAGGCATGCGTCGGGCCGGAACCTTGGCGGCAAGCCTGCCGAATGTCACCCCCCGCGCCTGCGCGCCGCCGCCGACCGTCACGAAGTACTGAGGCACCGCTCTGGAGCCGAGGCGGCGCACGCTGCCTTGAAATCCAATGGTGGCGATGTGGTGCAATCCGCAGCCATTCGGGCAGCCGCTGATCTTGATGCGCGCCCCGTCGGCGGACGCGATAAGATCGGGTCGCTGACGCAGACGATCCTCGAGCAGGCGCCCGAGCCCGCGCGACTGCGTGACCGCCAGGCGGCAGGTCTCGGCGCCCGGGCAGCTGGTGACGTCGGCAACGGTGCCGGCTTCCGACAGCCCGAGGCCCGCGGCGGCGAGCCGGCGATACAGTTGCCGGACGTCGCAGGCGTTGACCCACCGGAACACGAGATCCTGATCCGGCGTGACCCGGATCGTGCCGTCGCTGTAAGCGCGGGCCAGCTCGCCGAGCACCCGCATCTGCTCGCTCGAGACGTCGCCGAGCGGCACGCTCGCCACCGCCATCACGAAGCCGAACTGTTTTTGCGCGAGCACGTTGGTGACGCGCCATCGCGCGTACGACTCGTCGCCGGCCTCGATCAGCGGAACAATCGTCGGCGTCAGTCCGGGCCCCGAAATGCGGCCGTTGGTGACCCGCGACGCGATGTGGCCGGCCGACGGCGACGAATCCTTGATCCAGTCGGGCTTCTGCTCGCCGGCCGGCGGATCGATTTCGAGCGTCGGGACCTGGCCGCGCAGGCGGCACGCGGTCAGCTCGCGATCGTATTCTTCCCGCCAGCGCGTCCAGCCCAGCGTCTTGATCATGAACTTCATGCGGTTGCGCTGCTTGTGCTGGTAGTCGCCGAGTCTGGCGAACACGCGCACGACCGCTTCGGCGACGCGCAGGATCTCGGACGCCGGCAGGAATTCGTGCAGCACGCCCGCGGCCGTCGTCATGATCGCGGTGCCGCCGCCGGCGGTGACGCGGAAGCCCCGTCCGCCGTCAGGACCAACCAGCGCGCGGAACCCGAGATCGTTGACACCGGTGACGACGTGATCGGTCGGGCACCCTTCGAACGCGATTTTGAACTTGCGCGGGAGCGTCGAGCTCAGCGGATGGCGCAGGAGATAGCGCGTCATCGCCTCGGCGTATGGCGTCACGTCGAAGCGTTCGTCGGCGGCGACGCCGGCGTAAGGGCAGGCCGTGATGTTTCGAACCGAGTTGCCGCACGCTTCCCGGGTGGTCATGCCCGCATCGGCGAGGCGCCGCATGGCCGGCTCGACATCGTGAAGTTTGACGAAATGAAACTGCACGTTCTGCCGCGTCGTGATGTGGCCGAAACCGCGCGAGTACCGCTCGCCGACGTCGGCGAGCGCCTCGAGCTGTTCGCTCGACAGAATCCCCTGCGGAATCTTCACGCGGAGCATCTGTGCGTCCTCAGCCTGGCGCTGACCATAGGTGCCGCGAACCAGTCGGAAGGCGCGCCACTGGTCGGGCGTCATTTCGCCTCGTTCGTAGCGCTCCAGCGTCGTCACAAACTCGTCGATGTCGGCCTCGTTCGCAAACGACGTTCGCGCCCGGCCGTAGGTTCTTGTATCGTCCGCTGCCGACATGCTGTCCTCGCTGGCGAATGTAGTTCCAAACCGTTTCTAACTAACGGGCCACCGCGGCGCTAGGTTTCACCCAGGCGCTTGCACTCGTCTGCAATCCCACTGCGACCACATCGCCGACGACAATCGTTCCCGCACCGCCGCACTCGAGCGACACACGATCCGCGGCCATTTGATCCAGCGTGCCGCGCCATACCTGTTGTTCCGGTCGTGTTCCGTCGACGACGACTGCCACCGGAGTTCCGCGCGACCAGCCGCGATCGATCAGCACGCTGGCAATGGCGCTGCTGCGTCCGAGCCCCATCAGCACGACCATCGTCAGCCCCTTGGGCTGGAGTTCGGCAACGGATCTGGCAAACGCCGCTTCGTCATGACCGGAGACCACGAGGAAAGCCGATGCCATCCCGCGGTGCGTGACCGGAATCCCGGCCGCCGCCGGTGCCGCAATCGCGCTGGTGACGCCGGGCACGACGTCATACGTCACGTTCGCGTGCTGCAGCGCCAGCGCTTCTTCGCCGCCCCGTCCGAACACGAACGGATCGCCGCCTTTCAGTCGCACGACCCGGCGCCCGCGACGGGCGGCGCGGATCATCAGCGCGTGAATCGCCGACTGGTCCATCGCGTGTCGATTCGAGCGCTTGCCGACATAGAAACGCTGCGCCCGTCGCGCATACTTCAGCACGCGCGGATCGACGAGGGCGTCATAAAGCACGAGGTCCGCAGCACGAAGCCGGGCGATCGCCGTGCGGGTCAGAAGACCAGGATCGCCGGGCCCTGCACCGACCAGCGACACGTGACCGATGGTGGTCGTCGTCACAGCCACGAGTCCTCCGGTGCGTTCAGCCACGGCACGCCGGGGCGAAAGCTCTCGACAACAACGGGATCATCCGGGGAGTCAAACGCCGCGACGACGCTGTCGTGACTGAAGGCCTCGTCTCGACGAGTCGCTTCGGGACCGAGATAGAGCTTGTTCAGGGCCGCGAGCAGCAAGGGTTTGCGTTCGCCCATCGGCACCGCGTCGCGCCGCCAGGCGATGCGCTCGGCTCGCGCGCGCCACACCCAGGTGGCCAGGTCGTCCGGCAGAACGGCGTCGAGCGCTTCGCGCAGCAGCGCCGTCAACGCCGGGGCGCTGCCCGAGGTCGAGATCGCAACGGTTACCCCATCGCGCCTGACCACTCCGCTGAGGAACGCGGTGGCGTTGGCGGGATCGTCTACCGCGTTGACGAAGATGCGACGCGTTTCGGCGAGTGCCGCGACCGCCTGGTTCACGATCGGCGGCGCCGCCGCGACAACGAGCCAGACATCGTCGAGATCGGCCGGATCGAACGGACGGAGCGCCAGCGAAGGACTGACGTCTCCGCCGGCATGGGCCGCGCGAACGACCAGCTCGGCCACCTCAGCGGAAACGGCCGGCGAAACGATCCGGATTCGCGCACCCGCTGCCGTGAGTTGCTTGAGCTTGGCTGTGGCGACCACCCCACCGCCAACGAGCAGCACCTTCCGGTCGCGCAGATTCAAGAAGAGCGGCAATAAATCAGTCATAAATGCAAAAAGGCCCGGGAAGCTGAAGAGCCTCCCGGGCCTTTGGATTCTGTTCGGTAACGAAACTTGATCAGGTGATGATCGTCGATTCGCGCGAGGCCAGACCATTGGCGCAGGGGCTCGAGGGGAGCCCGCAACAACAACAGCAGGTACATGCGCAGGTCGAACGACCAATCACGATGGTCCTTTTTTACCGCGCGAACCGGCCTGACGTCAAGTTTCCCGTAGACTTGAGGGAATGAGACTTCCCCTCTGCTGCGCCTTCGCGGTCACATTAGCGACGTCGCTTCCCGCGTTCGCCCAACGGCTGCCGACAACGGTCGCGCCCAGCCACTACGACCTCGCGTTCGTGGTGAACGTCGCACAAGCCCGCTTCACGGGCACCGAAACGATCGCGGTCCAGCTTGCCGCGCCGACGAACAAAATCGTGCTCAACGCGCTCGATATCGAATTTCGCGAAGTGACGATCGGTACCGGCGCCGCGGCGCAGAAAGCGACCGTCACACTGGACGAGAACGCCCAGACGGCAACCTTCACGGTCCCGACCGCCCTCCCGAAGGGGCCGAACGATGTTCACGTGCAGTACAGCGGCGTCCTCAACGATCAACTCCGCGGGTTCTATCTGAGCAAGACCAAAGCGCGGAATTATGCGGTGACCCAGTTCGAGTCAACCGATGCGCGGCGCGCCTTCCCGTGCTTCGACGAACCGTCGTTCAAGGCGACGTTCGCGGTTACGCTGACCATCGACCGCGGCGACATGGCGATCTCGAACGGCAAGCTGCTGTCGGACACGCAGGGACCGTCAATCACCCAGCACACGTTGAAGTTCGCGACCTCGCCGAAGATGTCGTCGTACCTGGTGGCGATGGCGGTCGGCGATTTCAAATGCGTGGAGGGTGGCGCCGACAACATCCCGATCCGCATCTGCGGCACGCCGGAACAGAAGGATCTCCTGCACGTCGCGCTCGAGTCGGCACAGCAGGTGATGAAGTTCTACAACAGTTACTACGCCGTCAAATATCCGTTCGTGAAGCTCGACGTCCTGGCGGTGCCGGATTTCGCGGCAGGGGCGATGGAAAACACGGCGGCGATCTTCTATCGCGAAACCGATCTGCTCGCCGACTCGAAGACCGCGTCCACGGCAACCCGCAAGACCATCGCCTCGGTGCTCGCCCACGAGATGGCACACCAGTGGTTCGGTGACCTGGTCACGATGGCGTGGTGGGACGATGTGTGGTTGAACGAGGGCTTCGCGACCTGGATGGCCAACAAGCCACTCGGCGCCATGCACGCGGACTGGAACGTGCCGGTGGACGAGGTCGAAGAGAATCTGACCGCGCTCGGCCTCGATTCGCTCAAGTCCACGCGATCGATCCACTCCGAGGTGAATTCACCCGCGCAGATCGACGAGGCCTTCGACGGCATCGCCTACCAGAAGGGCGCCGCGGTTCTGCGGATGATCGAAAGCTACGTTGGAGCCGAGACGTTCCAGAAGGGCGTCAACGCCTACCTGCAGGCGCACGCCTACGGCAACGCCACCTCCGAAGATTTCGCCAAGGCGATCGCTTCGACGTCGGGCAAGCCGGTCGAGCGCATTCTGCCGACCTTCGTGAACCAGCCCGGCGCGCCGCTGCTGGACGTTGCGCTTTCCTGCGGCGCCGGTCATACCACGGTCACGCTGAAGCAGCAGCGCTTCTTCATCGACGCCCCGCCAAAGGAAGCCGGCCGCTGGCAGATTCCTTTCTGCATGAAGGTGCCGGGCCAGGCCTTTCCGACCTGCGAGGTGATGACCAACGAAACGCAAACGCTGCAACTGGCGGGGGCGTGCTCGCCATGGGTGTTCGCCAACGCCGGCGCGCGTGGTTACTACCGCACCGCGTACTCGTCGGAGATGCTGCGTGCGTTGGCGCCGCACGCCGAGACCGACTTGAATGCGCCCGAGCGCCTGGTGCTGTTGAATGACGAATGGGCACTGGTCCGGGCGGGACGGCAGACGGCCGCCGACTACCTGACGCTGGCTTCCGGGTACGGTCGCGAGCCGATCAGCGGCGTGCTCGAGGAAATCGCGCGCCGGCTCGACAGCATCAATCAGGACCTGACCACCGCGGCATCACAACCAAAGCTGCAGGCGTTCACCGCGTCGCTGTTCCGGCCGATGTATGACGAGGTCGGCTTCACGGCTGCGAGCGGCGACGATGACAACCGGCGCGAGCTGCGCGGCGTCTTGATTCGCACGCTCGGCACGACCGGTCAGGATGCCGAGGTCATCGCCAAATCGAGGGCCGCGCTCGATCGAGCACTCTCAGGCGGCCCGGCACTCGACTCGACCGTCGCCGGAGCCGTGGTCACCACCGCCGCGATCCACGGAGACGCGAAGCTGTTCGACGCGCTCGCCGCCGCCGCCGACCGCAGCGAGTCTCCTGAAGAACAGTATCGCTATCTGTATGCGCTCGCAGCCTTTCACGATCCAACGCTGATCGATCGTGGTCTCGAGCGGTCGCTGACCTCGCAGATCCGCACGCAGGACACCGCGCTGTACTTGTCGCGCTTCCTGTTCAGCCCGACCGCGCGGCCGCGGGCCTGGGCGTTCATCCGTGAGCACTGGACCGCGCTCGAACCCAAGGTCACCATCTTCGGCGGTGACACCAACCTGACGCGCGCGCTGGGCGCGTTCTGCGACGCAGGCTCGCGAGATGAGGTGCAGACATTCTTCGAAGCGCATCCCCTGCCGGCCGCCGCGCGCACCCTGGCGCAGGCGCTCGAGCAGATCAACAACTGCATCGCACTTAAGGAAAAGCAGACGCCGGCCGTCGCCAACTGGCTGGCGACTCGATAGCGGGAAGACAGACTTAAGCTTGCTTGCCTGACACGGCGGTGTGGCCGCGTACCCACGCTCGCCACGGGCGCTGGGTACCGACTCGAATCCCGATGCGAGGACCCCACTCGATCGGTCCGACGTGGACGCCTCGATCTTCGACATACAGCCGGTTGCCGAGCAAATCGAGGCGGTTCTCCGCCAGCGTAATACCCATCGCCATCGTCAGATTGCCTGGACCACGACACAGATCGTGCGGCGAACTCGCGAGACCGGCTTTCACAACCGGTCGTCCCTTGGTGACGCGATTGCGGCGTCGCCGCATCACAGCAATGCCGTCGAGCGGTTCGAGCGCGCGAATCAACACCGCCGCCGGCGATCCCGCCTCCTCCGTGACGACGTTGACCATGTAGTGGATGCCGTAGTTGAGATAGACGTAGGCGTGTCCCGGCGCGCCATAGAGCGGCTCGTTTCGACGGGTCGGGCCTGGCGCCGCGTGGCAGGCTGGATCGGATTCTCCGATATAAGCCTCGACTTCGATGATGACGCCGCTGGTCAGCACGTTGCGCCGCCTGTGAACCAGGACCTTGCCGAGGAGATCTCGCGCAACCTCCAGGGTCGGCCGTTCGTAGAACGAACGGTGCAGCTTTACCGCGCGAGCCATCGGCTCAGTGCTGTCGCAGACGCGCGACCGCTCGCTCGGCCGCCTTCACGACATCAGAATCCTTGTCGTTCAACAGCGGCTGGAGCAGCGAGAGCGCCACCGGATCGTCGGCCAGGTAGAGCACGTCCGCGACATCAGCCCGCATCTTTGCGTCCGGGTCCTGCAGGTAGCGCGCGAACAGCGCCAATCGTCCTGGTGCGAGCTCGACGAGGTATCCCCTGGCCTGATCGCGCAGCTTCGGCTTTGCCAACGCCTCGGCGATCGGATCGAGCGACGCGTTCGACAGCATGCCTCTCGCGAACGCGCCGGTCAGCATTGTGGCGTCGGCATATTTGCCGGCAAGCGCCGCCTGGATGTCCGGAAGTTTCGCCGGATCGCCAAGTCGGGCGAGGCCTTCGACGGCGATGCCTTTCAGTGCGTCGCCTTTGGCCCCAAGCAACGTCGAGAACACGGTCACGCTCGCAGGGTTGGCAATGTGCGCGAGGCCATCGAGCGATGCTTCGGCCAGCGGCCCTTTCCCGTAGTACTGAGAGAGATCCGTCAGCGCCTGAACGGCGCGGTCGTAGCGCATCGACCCGAGCGCCGTCATCGCGGCAGGCTTTATCAGGCGATCGGCGTCGTTGAGCGCGGTGATCAGCGCGTCGCCGACGGTCGGTTCGATCGGGGGATCGCTCGCGCGTCGCGCGAAGACCCGGCCCATCACACGCACCGCCGCATAGCGCGTCGCCGGGTCGGTCGAGCCCAGGAATGCGGCAAGTCTCGGGCCGCTCGCCGCGAGTACGGTGTTCCGCTCGGAACCGCCCGGCCCAACCGCCAGCGTGCCGAACGCGTACAGTGCCTCGAGCGCGACCCGCGGATTGTCGTCCCGGGCGGCGGCCAGCAGTGCGTTGACGACGGCGATCGGCACCGGCCGCGGGCCCAGCGCCAACGGACCGGTTGAAAACACCGGCTCCGCGAGCGCTCCCGGTTTGCGCTTTCCTGGTGTCAGCTTGTCGGCGAGAAAGATGTTCAGCTCGGCGGCGATCGCTTCGAACTGCACGGCATCGCGGCGGTCTGCGATCAACGGCACCAGCGGCAGCGCTGCCTCTTCGAACGCCGCTTCTCTCAGCAGCTGCGCGGCGTGGAGACGCGTCCCTTCGTCGGGACTGGTGAGTTCGGCCAGTGCCTGATCGAACGGAATCTGTGCCGGGGACGCCGACGCGACGAGAATGGCCGCGACCGCGAACAGCAGGCTTCTCATCTTGTTACTGGCAGGAGTCAGCGTCCCGAAGCATACGCGTGGGAGCGCCCTTCCGCCAGCACTGGCCGCAGGTAGCGGCCGGTATGCGAGGCCTCGACCTGAGCGACCTGCTCGGGCGTGCCGGTCGTCACAATCGATCCACCGTCCTCGCCGCCATCGGGACCGAGATCGATGATGTAGTCGGCGGTCTTGATCACGTCGAGATTGTGCTCGATCACCAGCAGCGAGTGGCCGGCCTCGAGCAGTTTCTTGAACGCGGTCAGCAGCTTCGCGATGTCGTCGAAGTGCAGACCGGTGGTCGGCTCGTCGAGGATGTAGAGCAGCCGTTCGCCACCGTTGGACGACAGATGCGCCGCGATCTTGATGCGCTGCGCTTCGCCGCCCGACAGCGTCGTCGCCGGCTGCCCCAACCGCAGGTAGCCAAGCCCGATCTCGTCGAGCACCTGGAGCCGGCGCAGCACTTTCGGCGAGCTGCTGAAGAAGGTCAGGGCCTCGCGGACGGTGAGATCGAGCACCTGATGAATCGATCGGCCGCGATAGTGAACGTCGAGCACCTGCGGCTTGAAGCGCTTGCCGTCGCACTGATCGCACGGCACGAATACGTCGGCGAGAAACTGCATCTCGACGCGCACCTCGCCCTCGCCCTGGCAGGCTTCGCAGCGGCCGCCGGGGACGTTGAACGAAAAATGGCTGGCGCTCAAGCCGCGCGCCCGCGCGTCCTTGGTGGCGGCGAACAGCTCGCGGATGGGATCGAACGCCTTCAGATAGGTGACAGGATTCGAGCGCGGCGTGCGTCCGATCGGCGCCTGGTCTACCAGCACAGTATCGGTGATGTATTCGGTGCCTTCCAGGTCGTCGAAAGTGCCGACACGTTTTTCCCAAGCACCCTTGGCGCGCTTGATCGCGGCATACAACACGTCGTGCACGAGGGTGGACTTTCCCGATCCGCTGACGCCGGTCACCACGGTCAAGGTATTGAGCGGAATGCTCACGTCCACGTCCTTCAGGTTGTGCTCGCGTGCACCGGTCAACTTGATCTTCAACCCGGTGCCGCGCCGCCTGGTCGTCGGCACCGGTATGGCGAGTTCCTGGCGGAGGTACTTCGACGTCAACGAACGGGGCTCGAGCATCAACGCGTCGAGCGTCCCGGAGAACACCACCCTGCCGCCCTGCTCGCCGGCGCCAAGGCCGAGATCGACGATGTGATCGGCGACCTTGATCATGTCGGCGTCGTGTTCGACCACCAGCACGGTGTTCCCCTGATCGCGAAGCTGACGCAGGATCGCGATCAGCCGGAGGTTGTCGCGCGAATGCAGGCCGATTGACGGCTCGTCGAGGACGTACAACGTCCCGACCAGCGCCGACCCGAGCGACGTCGCGAGGTTGATGCGCTGCGCTTCGCCTCCGGACAGCGTCGACGAGAGGCGGTCAAGCGTCAAGTAGTCGAGACCGACGTCACTCAGGAACGACAGCCGGCGCTGAATTTCCCTCAGCACCTTGTCGGCGATCGTCTGCTCTTTTTCCGACAGCGCCAGCGTGCTGAAAAACACCTGCGCTTCGCGTACGGTCAGCGATGCGACGCGGTCGATGGTTCGGTCCGACACGCG
>DASXIR010000052.1:0-9108 GCA_036497895.1 Vicinamibacterales bacterium
ATCCTCACGGCCGAGAAACAGGAGAACCTGTTCTTCATCGTGATGGAGTACGTCCCTGGCGAGACGCTCGAGGCGATCATCACGCGTGAAGGCGCGCTCGATCTCAATCGGTCGCTCGACTACATCTGCCAGATCTGCAACGCCGTGGACCACGCCCACCGCCAGGGCGTGCTCCATCGCGATCTCCGGCCGTCGAACGTGCTCGTCGCCGACAGCGGACTCCTCAAGGTCGCCGACTTCGGGACGTCGCGTTTTCTCGAGATCGCCGCGCACGGGACGACCGTGATCGGCAGCCCGCCGTACATGGCGCCCGAGCAGTTTCACGGTAAGGCCGTCTTCGCCTCCGACATCTACTCGCTCGGCGTGACGATGTACCAGATGCTGACGGGCGCGCTGCCGTACGACACGCCGTCGCCCGCCGACCTCCAGCGTCTGATGACCGGCGAGCTCCTCACGGCCCCGCGCCTCAAGAACCCGAAGATTCCGAAATCGATCAACGACATCGTCCTCAAGGCGATGGCGCCGGACATCCATGCCCGCTATCAGCGTGCCGGCGATCTGCTCGATGATGTGATGTCGGCGCGTGGCAGCGGGTCGGGATGGACACCGCGGCCGGCGCCGAAGAACGACGCCGCCAGCGAAGAGTCGCAGGACATCCAGCTCCGCCTCAAGGCGCGCGAGACGCCCCATGCCCGTTTCTGCTGGCACTGCCGGAAGCCGCTCCACGCGCGGTCGGACCGCTGCCCGTTCTGCGGCGAAGCCCAATGAGCCCGGTTCCCCAATTGCGATAAGATCTCGACAAGGAGCGGGCAATGGCATTTGCGGGTACGGGCAAGATCTGGATGAACGGCAAGCTGGTCGAGTGGAGGGACGCGACGATCCATGTCGCCTCACACGTCGTCCACTACGGCAGCGCGGTGTTCGAAGGCGCCCGCTGCTACGCGACGCCGAAAGGGTCCGCGTGTTTCCGGCTCGACGCGCACATGCGCCGCCTCCAGTTGTCCGCAAAAATTTACCGCATGGACTATCCGCTGGACCTGGCGGGATGGCAGACGGCCGTGCTCGAGACGATTCGCGCCAACGCGATGAAGGCCTGTTACATCCGTCCGATTGTCTACCGCGGCTACGACACGCTCGGCGTGAACCCGCTGACGTGCCCGGTGGACGCGACCATCCTGCTGTGGGAATGGGGCGCCTATCTCGGGAAAGAAGCGCTGGAGCAGGGAACGGACGTGAAGGTGTCGAGCTGGTCGCGCATGGCTCCCAACACGCTGCCGGCGATGGCCAAGAGCTCCGCCAACTACGCCAACTCCGCGCTCATCAAGATGGAAGCGATCGCCGACGGCTACTCCGAAGGGATCGCACTCGACGTCTACGGCAACGTCAGCGAGGGCAGCGGTCAGAACATTTTCCTGGTGCGCGACGGCCATGTCTACACACCGCCGGTCGGGTCGTCGATTCTGGCGGGGATCACCCGCGATTCCGTGATCACCCTGGCGCGCGACCTCGGTTATCCGGTCACCGAGACGGTGGTCCCCCGCGAGGCGCTCTACACCGCCGACGAGTGTTTCTTCGTCGGCACCGCTGCCGAAGTCACACCGATCCGATCGATCGACAAGATCGTGGTCGGGGCGGGCAAGCGCGGGCCGGTCACCGAGGCGCTGCAGCGCGCGTTCTTCGACGTGATCAACGGCGAGGTGCCGGACACCCACCACTGGCTGACCTACGTCTACCCGGAGGAGTCCGGTCTTCGCGACCGCGCGAAGGCTGCCGCCGCGCATGCACGTTAACGACCTCCTCAAGATCGCGGTCGAATCGAGCGCATCCGACCTGCACCTGAAGGTCGGCAGCTACCCGATGATGCGGGTGCGCGGCACACTGATGACGGCCAGCACCGAGAAACGTCTCGATCACGAAGACGTGGTGGCGATCAGTGCCGCGGTGATGTCGACCACGCAGCGGCAGAAGTTCAAGGAGACGCAGGAGGTCGACCTCGCGTACAGCGTGCCCGGGCTCGGTCGCTTCCGCTGCAACATCTTTCAACAGCGCGGCACCGTGGGACTCGTCCTCCGCGTCATCCCGATGCAGATCCGGACGATCGACGAACTCGGTCTACCGCCGGTCCTGAAGACGATCGCCGAGGAAGAACGCGGGCTGGTGCTCGTCACCGGGACGACCGGCAGCGGCAAGAGTACGACGCTCGCCGCAATGATCGATCACATCAACAAGACCCGTCCCGCGCACGTCATGACGGTCGAGGATCCGATCGAATTCCTGCACCGCGACAACCGCGCGATGGTCAACCAGCGCGAAGTCGCGGTCGATACACGTTCGTTCGCCCAGGCGCTGCGAAGCGCGCTGCGCCAGGACCCCGATGTGATTCTGGTCGGCGAAATGCGCGACTTCGAGACGATTGAGACCGGCCTGCTCGCTGCGGAAACAGGGCATCTGGTGCTCTCGACGCTGCATACGCTCGACGCGACCGAAACCATCAACCGCATCATCGCGGTGTTTCCGCCGCACCAGCAGAAGCAGATTCGCCTCCAGCTCGCGAGCGTCCTCCGCGCGGTCGTTTCGCAGCGGCTGCTGCCGCGAATTGACGGCAAGGGACGCGTCGCCGCCTCGGAAATCATGATCAGCACGGCGTTCATCCGCGACGCCATCGTCGACAAGGAAAAGACTCACCTCATCCACGGCGCCATCGCCAGCGGCACATCGCAGTACGGCATGCAGACCTTCGACCAGTCGATCTTCAGCCTGTTCGAGCAGCACCAGGTTTCGTACGAAGAGGCCGTCCGCTGGGCCAGCAACGTGGACGACTTCAAGCTGAAGGTCCAAGGGATCTCCTCCACCGCGGAGATCAGCCGCGATCAGATGGCCAAGACACTCACCGGCGGCCCCGAAATCACCCGATTCGGATCGTAGACGTCAGTTCAGGTTGGTAGATGGCGTCAGCCTACATCGATGGCCTGAAGATGCTCGGGCGGCGCGAGCTGTCGGAGGCCCAGATCAGGCAGCGTCTCGCGCGCAAGGAACACGACCCTGAGTCGATTGACGAAGCCGTCGAGCGGCTCCGGGCCGAACGCGCGATCGATGATGTGCGGGTGGCCGAGGCGATCGCCAGGACCGAGACGTCCATTCGGCGACGGGGCCGGCTGCGCGTGCGGCTGCAGATCGAGCGCGCCGGCATCGCCAAGGCGATTGCCCGGCGCGCGGTGGACGAGGTCTTCGGCGCACTCGATCCGGAGGCCCACATCGAGGCGGCGCTGAACAAACGTCTTCGCGGCCGGACCGCGATCGCCGACGACCGCGAGTTCCAGCGTCTCTACCGCTATCTCACCGCGCAGGGCTTCGAGTCGGATCAGGTGATGAAGGTACTCAACGTTCTCAGGCCGAGGCGATAGGCTCACCACAGGCACCGAGACACAGAGCGAGGTCGCAGGCCGCCTTAGCGGCTGCCGCCGACGCGCCCTCCGAGCCTCTGCGACTCTCTGGTCTAAACTAGAGAGATGACCTCGAACGAGATCCGCGCGTCGTTCCTCGAATACTTCGAACAACACGGCCATCGCATCGTGCCGAGCTCCCCGCTCGTGCCGGGCGACGATCCGACCCTGCTGTTCACGAACGCCGGAATGAACCAGTTCAAGGATCTCTTTCTCGGTCGTGAGAAGCGCGCCTACACCCGGGCGGCGACATCCCAGAAAGTGATGCGGGTTAGCGGAAAGCACAACGATCTCGACAACGTCGGACCGTCGTTCCGTCATCACACCTTCTTCGAGATGCTCGGTAACTTCTCGTTTGGCGACTATTTCAAGTCGGAAGCGCTGCCCTTTGCCTGGCGGCTGCTGACCGAGGTCTGGAAGATGCCGGCGGATCGCATGGTCGTCTCAATCTTCAAGGGAGAGAACGGCATCCCGCGCGACGAGGAGGCCTACGACATCTGGCGCACGCTGGGCCTGCCGCGCGACCGCATCCTCGAGCTCGGCGGCGACGACAACTTCTGGCAGATGGGCGACACCGGACCCTGCGGCCGCTGCTCGGAGATCTACTTCGTCCGCGGCGGCAGCGGTGCCGACCCGGAGATCGAAATCTGGAACAACGTGTTCATGGAGTTCGAACGCAGTGCGGACGGCGTCCTGAAGCCGCTGCCGGCTCCGTCGATCGACACCGGCATGGGCCTCGAGCGCATCACTGCGGTGCTCCAGAACAAGGACTCGAACTACGACACCGACCTGTTCATGCCGCTGCTGACGGCGATCGGCGCCGGTTCCGGCCACACCTACGGCGGCTCCATGAGCCCCACCGACGTCTCGCTGCGAGTGGTGGCCGATCATATGCGGGCGACCACTTTCCTGATCGCGGACGGCGTCATTCCATCGAACGAGTGGCGCGGGTACGTGCTACGCAAGATCATGCGGCGCGCGATGCGCCACGGCAAGCACCTCGGCTTCACGGAACCGTTCATGCACCATCTGGTCGCCGTGCTCGATCGCGAAATGGGCGACGCCTATCCGGAGGTGCGCCAGACCCGCTTGATGCTGGAGCGGACCATCCTCGCCGAGGAGAACCGATTCGAGACGGTGTTGACCGACGGCCTGCCCCGGCTCGAGGCCGAGCTCAACAAGGTCCTCGGGACGAAATCAAAAACCCTGTCGGGCGACGTCGCGTTCCGGCTCTATGACACCTTCGGCATCCCCTACGACTTCATCGAAGACACAGCCGCCACCCAGAACATCGTGGTCGACAAGGCCGGGTTCGACGCAGCGATGGGAGGCCAGCGTGACAAGGCACGCGCCGGTAGCGCGTTCGGCAAGACGGAAGCGAAGTTTGCGTTCACCCTCGAGGGCGAGGGCCAGGACTTTCTGAACGCCAAGGACGTGTTCGACGGCTACGACTCCACCTGCGTCGCGTCACGGATTCTCGGAGAGTGGGACGAAAAAGGCGATCCTGTTGAGGAGCTCAGCGAAGGGCAGGTCGGCTATGTCGCACTGGCACGGACGCCGTTTTATCTCGAAGCCGGCGGCCAGGTCTCGGACTCCGGCCGCATCGTCGCTGACGCCAGTCAATCAGCGGCGACCGTCGAGGGACTCTCACGCATCAAACCAGGCCTGCCGCGCGCCCATCGTGTGCGCGTGACCGTCGGCGCGCTGCGCGTGCGCGATCTGGTGACGGCGGAAGTCGATGCGGAGGTCCGCGACGCCACCCGCCGCAATCACACCGCGACGCACCTGCTGCACGCGGCGCTCCGCGACGTGCTCGGCACGCACGTCAAGCAGGCCGGGTCGCTGGTCTCGCCCGATCGGCTCCGTTTCGACTTCGTCCATTTCCAGCCGGTCACACGCGCCGAACTGGACCGCATCGAGCGCATCCTCAATGCGCAGATCGTGCGCAACACGACCGTGACGACGGAGGTCCGGTCGACCGAGGAGGCGATCGCCGCGGGAGCGATGGCGCTATTCGGAGAGAAGTACGGCGACCAGGTGCGCGTCGTCAGCGTGCCGGGCTTCAGCATGGAGTTGTGCGGCGGCACGCACGTCAGCGCGACCGGCGACATCGGCTTCTTTGTGGTGGTGGCCGAAAGCGGCGTCGCGGCCGGCGTCCGTCGTATCGAAGCGCTGACCGGCACCGGCGCCGTGGTGTGGGCGCAGCACCAGCGTCGGGTGCTGACGTCGGTGCTGGAGGCGCTCCACACGGTTGAGGACGGCGCGGTCGACTCGATCGTCAAGGTACAGGCGGACGCCAAGCGGCTGACCAGGGAAGTGTCGCAGCTGAAGGCAAAGCTGGCGATGGGTGGCGGGGCGGCCGCCGACGCCGATGAATCAGTCGAGATTAACGGGGTCAGGCTGGCGAGACGCAAGGTGAGCGGCCTCGACAAGGACGCGTTGCGAGGGCTGTCCGACTCCCTCAAAGCCAGAATCAAGAGCGGCGTCGTCGTGATCGCCTGCGAGAACGAGGGCAAGGTTCAGATCGTCGTCGCCGTGACAGCGGATCTCGTCAGCAGGATCAAGGCCGGACAGGTCGTGAAGGAGCTCGCGCCGCTCGTCGGCGGCGCTGGTGGCGGCCGGCCGGACTTCGCTGAGGCGGGCGGTAAACAACCCGAGCACATCGACGAGATGCTCAAGGCTGCCGAGGCCGTCATCGCTCGGATGACCAAGGGCTAGCCCCAGGGCCCTCCGGTCCGCCACCCCTACAGTTCACGGTTCTTCCCGCCGATAACCGTACCGGGTTGTTCCAACGAGCGGCCCGGACGTACACTGTTGACCTTGCTTTCCCTGTTGATTTCCGTTGCCAGAGACAGGCGTAAGATCCTGTCCTGTCTGGTATTTACCGCCGGCATCGCCAGCGCGGTACCCGCTCGCGCCCAAATCTATTCGTGGCACGACGACAACGGCAACCTGGTCCTGTCGAACCGGCGTCCCGCCGGCACCGCCCCGCTCAACTCGTACGCAGTGCCGAAGGCCGAAGGCGTCCGATCGACCCGCCTCGCGACAGCCGACCGGGCGCGATCCTTCGACGACCTCATCAGTCTGCACGCCCGCGAACAGAGCGTCCGTCCCGATCTGGTCCGCGCCGTGATGCAGGTCGAGTCGGCGTTCAACCCCAACGCGCGATCGCCAAAGGGCGCGATGGGCCTGATGCAGTTGATGCCGGCAACGGCCCGTCAGTTCGGCGTCAAGAATCCGTTCAACCCGTCGGAGAACGTCCGCGCCGGCGTTGCCTATCTGCGCGAGCTGCTGGATCGATATCAGAATAACGAAGAGCTGGCGCTCGCCGCCTACAACGCCGGACCGGGCGCTGTAGACAAGCACGGCCAGACCGTTCCGCCATATCGCGAGACCCGCAACTACGTCTCGCAGATCAACCAGATGGCTTCGAGACCGATCGCGGTTCGCGACAATTCGATTTATCGGGTCACCGAAACCATCGACGGCCGCGAGGTCGTCCGCTACACCGACAAGAAACCGACGTCGGGCACTTTCGAAACCGTCGGTCGTTAGCGCAACCGCCGGCGGCCGACAGCCGAGCGCTTATTCCGCCTTCTCCACCGCCATCACATCGAGCCGTTCGTAGACCGGACCCAGCGCCTCGGTGGCGAGCAGCACTTCGATCCCGACAATCACCGTGCAGACGACGGCGGCAGGAATCAGCGCTGCATGCCCGATGAATAGCCGCAGTGCGAACCAGATGATGCCGCCGACGATTGCACCGGGCAGCAGCGCCACCGCCATCAGCAGCCACGTCCCGCCCATCATGATCAAGCGCTGGCCCATCGCATCCAGACCACGGGCGCGCTGGCTGCCGAGCGGGACCCAGGCCGGAAACAGCAACGCGATCGCGTTGAGGATCGTCAACTGAGCGAACACCAGCGAAGGCGCAATGAACGCAAGGGCGGCAGCGCCACTCAACCGCAAACCGATGCTGACGTCCCCGAGCGTGATGCCGGACAAGTATGCTGCGACAGCGAGCGTCGTCCACGCGGAGACCGTGATAAGTGCGCCGGGCCAGAGCAGCTCTCCACGGACGACCGCTGACGCCTTGATCGGCCATGTCCGGAGCATCGCCAGGTGCGCCAGATCCTCACGCATGTCGCTGCGAAGCACTTGCGGTCCCAGCACGATCATGAAGACCGTTGCCATGAGCGAGAACGCGCCGAGAATTGCGGCAGGCGCGGCGGATCGGCCAAACGATGCGGACGCCACTGCGACGGCGAAAAACAGGGCGACGATGCGAGCGATGCTGCGTTTGTCGACTGTCCGCGTGGTCTGCATCGCGCCCTTCCATGCAAACGCCAGTTCAGGACGACCGAGCGAAGCGAGGGCCCAGCTGCTCGATCGAACCTTATAGCGGGCCGTTCCGGCCGTCGCGCTCTGCTGTCCGCGGCGCGCGGCGACCTCCGCCGTTGCCTCCTGAAACACGCCGTCGCTGGCGATGACCCACGCACCGAGCGCGGCCGTCACGAGCAGCGCGCCGCCCAGCGAGGCGAGATAAGGCAGCGGCCACACCGCGAACATCGGTGCAGTCAGGGCGGCAAACGGCCACAACACGATCCCGGCGATTCCGGTCATCGAGGCGCGGCCGGCGAGGATCATGACGTCGAGCCCGCGCAAATGCGGAGCGGCCTGGTACTCGCGCCACATCGCGGCGAAGACAACGGTCAACGCGGTCGTGAGGATCGCCAGTGGCGTCCACGCCACTCCGCGGCTGCGCGTATCTCGCGCCGCCAGTCTGGTACGAGCCAACGTGACGCCGGTGAAGTACAGCTTCAGTGCCAGCGACATCAGCCACGCTGCGACCGCAACACGCAGCCGCGTCCATCCCGACAGCGTGAAGCCGGCGCCGAACCCGACCACGGCGGCGCCGAACAACATCCCGATCTGCGACCGCAGCAGACGATGCAGCAGCAGCTGACGCCGGGGCACCGGCGCCGGGAACAGGAACTGCACTTCTGCATCTGAGAAATCGAGGAGACCGCTGTCGAACGGCATGATCCAGCTGAAGGCCGCCAGCACCATGAACAGGATGCCGACCAGCGCCGGCCCCGCCGCACGGAGCGAGGCGGGAATCTGCGCCTGCCGCACCCGCCCGGCGCTGGCACTGCGGCGTCCAACCCGGTACCGCGCGAAGAAGCTGAAGTAGATGTACGCCGCGCCAACCAGTCCACCCACCAGATAGCGCGGCTCCCGCAGGCGGCGCAGGCGCACGCGCACGCGGTTTCTGGCGCTGCAGACGATGATGTAAAGGCTGGCGCCGAGCATCGATCAGGGTTCGCCGGTGGTGTCGTGACCGGTAACGTGCAGGAAGATCTGCTCGAGGCTCGACCCCGACGCGGCGAGGTCCGCCCGCGTCGCCAGCTCGGCGAAAGTTCCGTCCGCGATTTTCCTGCCGCGGTCCATGATGATCACCCGGGAGCAGACCTCCTCGACCAGATGCAGCAAATGTGACGAGAGCAGGATCGCCGCCCCGGCACGCGCGCGCGCGACGATAGTCTGACGCATCCGCCGGATGCCGATCGGATCGAGTCCGGTCAGTGGCTCGTCGAACAACAGCGTCGTCGCGTCCCGGACCAGTCCGCAGGCAATCACGACCTTCTGCCGCATGCCGCGCGAC
>DASXIR010000053.1:0-6617 GCA_036497895.1 Vicinamibacterales bacterium
CGCGCTGATGTCGAAGCTCGACGAGAATCGCGCACGCCTCGCCAAGCTGGCCGATCCGCGATCCATCAATATGGACGATGTGCAGGCGGAGGCGCTGGTCAACGCATCGACGCCGATCTACTACATCACCGGCACCATCCACTCGCCGGAAACCGGCGCGCCGACGGCGCTGATGGAGCTTGCCTATCGTCTGGTCGTAGACGATCACGAATACATCAAGGCCATCCGCAACAATCTGATCACGTTGATCACGCCGGTGATCGAAGTGGACGGCCGCGACAAGATGGTGGACGTCTACAAGTGGCACCTCGCCCATCCCGGGCAGAACTATCCGGGACTGGTGTACTGGGGCAAATACGTGGCCCACGACAACAACCGCGACGCGATGGGCGCCACACTCAAGCTCACCGAGAACGTGCTCAACACCTGGAATTCGTGGCACCCGCAGGTGCTTCACGATCTGCACGAGTCGGTGCCGTACATGTACGACAACACCGTCGGCGACGGACCCTACAACGCCTGGATCGATCCGATTCTCGCGGACGAATGGGAAATGATCGGCTGGAACAACGTCTCGGAGATGACCAAGTTCGGCATGCCCGGCGTGTTCACCCACGGCAACTTCGACACCTGGTCGCCCGGCTACCTGATGTTCATCGCCGCGCTCCACAACGGCATCAGTCGCCTCTACGAAACCTTCGGGAACGGCGGCGCCGACACGGTCGAACGCGAGCTGCGGCCGGACGAATACGCGCGGACCTGGTACAAGCAGAACCCGCCGCTGCCCAAAACCATGTGGTCGCAGCGGAACAACAATAACTACGAGCAAACGGGACTGCTCACATCGCTCCACTACTTCGCCGGCAACGGCAAGCTGTTCCTCCGCAACTACTACACCAAGAGCAAGCGTTCGATCCTGAAAGCGAAGACAGAGGGGCCGGCGGCGTACGTGTTCGCGGCCGACGAGTCGCGGACCGGCGCGCAGGCGGAATTGTTGCGGATTCTGCAGAAGCAAGGCGTCGAGATTTCGCGTGCGACCGCGGCGTTCACGGTGACTGTGCCGGGGAAGAAGGTGCCCGAACGGCCGACAGCGACGACGACGGACACGGCCGCCGACGCGGGTGGCGCTGGCGGGCCGGGTGGGCCTTCGGCGCAGGAGCCGCAGAGTGGCGGCGCGCGCGCCGCCAGCGAGAAGCCCGCGCCGGTTTCGAAAACCTTCCCCTCTGGCTCGTACATCGTCCGGATGGATCAGCCGAACAGCCGCATCGCCGATTCGCTGCTCGATTACCAGTACTGGAGCCCGAACGATCCGCAGAAGACGCCGTACGACGATACCGGTTGGACGTTTCCGGAACTGTTCAACGTCCAGGCAACGCGCGTGATGGACGTGAAGGTGCTCGACGCGCCGATCGAAAAGGTGTCCGGCAGCGTGCGCGCCAAGGGCGGCGTGACCGCAACCGGAGCGGTATTCCTGATCAACCACAACGCCGACACAGCGCTGGTCACACTCCGCTACAAATTCAAGGACGCGTCGTTCGAAGCCGCCGAGGATGGTTTCGAAGCCGACGGCAGGAAATTCAGCCGCGGCTCGTTCATCGTCAAGAACGTCGGCGCCGCGGAGATTCAGCAGGCTGCGGCCGACCTGGGCCTGCAAGTCACAGCGACGTCCACTGCGCCGTCGGTGAAGACCCACCCGCTGCGCGCGCCGCGCGTGGCGCTGCTCCACACCTGGCTGAGCACGCAGACCGAAGGCTGGTGGCGTCAAGCGTTCGACAACGCCGAGGTGCCGTTCACCTACCTCAGCACGCAGCAGATCGCGAAGGACGACAATCTCAACGCGAGGTTCGACGTCATCGTCTTTCCGCCGGTCGGACGCGGACCCGAAGGCATCGTCTCCGGCATGCCGATGTGGGGTAACGCGCTGCCGTGGAAGAAGACCGCGGAGACGCCGAACCTCGGATCCGAAGACTCCACCGATGACATGCGCCCGGGTCTTGGCTGGAACGGCATCGCGCATCTCCAGGACTTCGTGCGTAAAGGCGGCGTGTTTCTCACGGTGATGGACACCGCCGACCTCGCGGTCACGACCGGATTCACGCCGGGGTTGTCGGTCGCCACCCGGCAACGCATGCGGATCATCGGTACCGTCGTCCGGTCGAAGACCGTCGATGCGACCAGCCCGATCGCGTACGGGTACACCGATAACCTCGCGATCTGGTGCGACCAGGGACCGATTTTCAACCTCTCAAACGTGTTCGGCGGCCGCGGCGGGCGTCGCCTGGGACCGGACGATGGCGGGAACCGTCCGACCGGACGAGGAACGGCGGATGAACAGGACATGCCGCAGGGGCGCGTCGGCATGGAGGCTGAGCGCGAGGTGCGGACGGACGTGTGGAAAGGCGTTCCGGTCACCGACGAACAGCTGCGCAACGGCGTCAACGTGATTCCGCCGGCGATGCGGCCGCGCGTGATTCTGCGTTACGCGGACACACGCGACCTGCTGGTGTCCGGCCTGGTCGAGAACGGCGCAGAAATCGCGCAGCACGCCGCGGTGGTTGACGTCCCGCTCGACAAGGGTCACGTGGTCGCCTTCTCGAACAACCCGATCTGGCGCGGTGAGACGCAGGGCAGCTACTTCCTCGTGTTCAACACGCTGTTGAACTTCGACCACCTGGACGCCGGACGGAAGCTCGACGCGAAGTAAAAAGGAACGCGAGATGGCGGTGAATGGATCGATCGTCGCTGCGCAGGCGCCAATCGTGGCGATCGTCTCGTGTCTGCTGGCCGGGACGGCTTCAGGCCAGCAGCCCGCGCAGCCGCGGCTATTTCAGCCACCGCGCGACATCGTGGCGCCGGCCACCGGCACAGCGGCAATCAGGGGACGAGTCGTCGAAACAGGGAGCAATCAGCCGATCCGGAAGGCGCGCATTCACGCGGCGTCGCCGGCGCTCCGCGACGGCCGGACGACCTACAGCGACGCGAACGGTGCGTTTGAATTGTCTGCGCTTCCCGCCGGCCACTACACGGTGACCACCGCAAAGCTCGGTTACGTTCCCGCGGCGTACGGGCAGCCGCGGGTGATGGAGCTCGGCACGGCCATCGACGTGAGCGATGGAAAAATTGTCGCGCCAATCGATGTCGCCATGTCGCGCGCCGGCGTGATCGCCGGCCGGGTGACCGACGAATTCGGCGAACCGTTGCCGAATACCAGGGTGTCGGCGATGCGCTACCAGGGCGCGAACGCCAATCGACGCCTGATGCCCGCTGCGGCCAGAATCACCAACGACATCGGCGAATTTCGCATCTTCGGTCTCGTCCCAGGCGAGTACTACCTGGAGGCGACACTGCCGGGAAATGGAGTGCAGCAATACGGCCCTGACACCGGCAACAGTCCGGACATCTACGCACCGACCTACTATCCTGGAACCGGCAACGCCGGATCTGCGCAACCGCTGACGATTGCGACCGGTCAGACTCTGAGCGGAATGAACCTGATGTTGCTGCCGGTACGTCCGGTGCGCGTCACCGGAACGGTGTCGGACTCGACAGGCGCGCCTCTGGCCAACGCGTCGGTGATGGCCACGCTTCGCGAGAGCGGTCCGGGCGGGGTCGTCGGCGCATCCGTCGGACCTGATGGCAGCTTCACACTTGCGGGCCTGACGGCAGGCGACTATATCCTCCGCGTGCGTACGGGAATGCCGCAAAGCGGTGCGGAGTCGGCCGCCGTTCCCTTCACCGTTGGCACGAGCGACGTGACCAACGTTCACATCGTCACATCGCCGCCGACGAGCGTCACAGGCCGTGTGCGCGTCGATCCGTCCGAGCTTGGATCGCTCAGGCCGACGATCTTCCGGCTCAATGCTCCGGCCGGAACACCGGGCGACATCGGCGTCAGCGGCGGCGCGAATACGATGGTGAAAGACGATTTCACGTTCGAGCTGAAGATTCCTCCGGGCCGTGTGTTCATCCGTTCCAACACCGCCGGATGGTTCCTGCGAAGCGTCCGTATTCAAGGCGTCGACGTTCTGGACAGCGGCGTCACCGTTCAACCGAATCAGCCGATCACTGACGTCGAGATCCAGATCACCAACAAGCAACCGGAGGTCACGGGCACGGTCCGAACCGCCGCCGGCGATCCGACTCGCACCGCCTACATCGTCGTCTTTCCGCAGAACAGCGCACTGTGGGGGTTCGGATCGCGCTACGTGCGAATGGTTCGTCCGAATCCTGACAACAAGTATCGGGCACTGGTGCCGCCGGGTGACTATTACGAAGTCGCGCTCGACCACGTGGAAGGCGCGGAATGGAGTGACCCGGCATTTCTCGAGCGTGTGCGCGAGAAGGCGGTCACGATTTCTTTGCAGGATGGCGATCACAAAACGCTGGATTTGAGTGTCGTCCCGTCGGCTCCTCAGTGAGGCGTTGCTCATGGCATCACACTGGTCGAAGTCGGTTCGGCTCGCGGCATCGGTCGTCATTCTGACCGCCGGCGGTGTCGTGCCGTCATTCGCTCAGGTGGGGTCGCTGCCGAACGCTACTCCACCGAAAGGCACCGCCGTCCTTCGCGGTCATGTGTTCGATGCCCAGAACGGACGGCCGCTGCGCCGCGCGCTCGTCCGCTCCATGGCGCCCGACGCGCGCACGAATTCGTCAACCTTGACCGACGACCAGGGCGCCTATGAATTCCGCGAACTGCCAGCCGGCCACTACGTGCTGACTGCGAGCAAAACAAATTTCGTTTCAGCGCAATACGGCCAGAGCCGTCAATCCGAGGCTGGCAAGACCGTGATCCTTCTCGATGGACAGACCGCGGAGAAACTGGATGTGACACTGTCGCGCACAGGTGTGATCGCCGGACACGTCGTAGACGAGTACGGCGACCCGGCGCCGAACGTCCAGGTGACGGCGATGCGCTCTCAATTCATCCGTGGACGCAAGCGCCTGATGCCCGGCCAGAACGCTTCGACGGACGACCTCGGTGAGTATCGAATCTCTGGTCTCGGGCCCGCAGATTATTACGTGTCAGCTAACGTTCGCTCGCTACCGACGGCTGCCGCCGCCGACGAGGACGCGCCAGGCTACGCCGTGACGTATTTTCCCGGCACGGCGAACGCCGCCGACGCCCAGAAGGTGACGATTGGTGTCGGAACAACGGTAGACCAAATCGACGTCGCGCTCGTTCCCGTGAAGACCGCCCAAATCAGCGGCAGCGTCATCGACGGTCATGGGCAACCGATGGCCGGAGGAAATTTGTCCCTGACGGAGCGCGGGGGCATCGCCGGAACTCAGAGCGGCACCCAGATTCGGCCGGACGGCACGTTCGTCGTTCGCAACGTCGCGCCGGGAGAGTACGTCCTGCGTGCCCAGACGCCGTTCCGCCGGGGACAGCCCCAGACGATGCAGACAGCGATGACGGTCGTCTCGGTCGCCGGACACAACGTGGACGGTATCCAGATCGTCGCCACCGAGCTCTCAACAGTCTCGGGAATCGTGCTGCTCGATCCGACTGCCTCCGGATCGAGCAAGCTGTCCATGTCCGTCAGAATCGTGGCCACCGATCCGGACATGAGCTACGTGGTCGACGATACGGGACGTGTAAACGACGATCTCACATTTGAAGCCAGGGCACAGGCCGGTCGGAACGCCATCCAGTTGTTCAACGTCCCGACTGGTTCGGTGGTGCGATCCGTTCGTGTCGGCGGCGTCGACGTGAGCGACAGTGGTTTCGAGGTCAAGGCGAACGAACGGCTCACGGGTGTCGAAGTTGAATTGACCAACCACCCAACGTCCGTTTCGGGAGTGGTGACTGACGGCCGAGGCATGCCGACCAGCAGCGGCAGCGTCGTCGTCTTCGCGCAAGACGAACTAAAGTGGGAAGCCCTCAATTCGCGCTACGTCAGGCTCACCAGACCGGACCAGGACGGCAAATTCAACGTCCACGGTTTGCCGCCGGGCGACTATTTCGCCGCGGTGTCGGAAACGGTTCTGCAGCCAGACAGCGTTCTTGACCCGGACGTTTTGAAATCGCTCGAGGCGCACGGCGTGAGGGTGTCGTTGAGCGAAGGCGAGACCAAGAGTGTCGACATGAAGGCCGCCACGCCATAGCAAAGTACGACCTCAGTCCGGGCGCTCGCTTTCACATGAAGCCTGATCGACCTCAGTTGGGATTTCCCAACAGCACGAATCCGGCCCAGAGCGCCGGATCCTCGACGAGCGCCACCTCCCCGGCGGGCGTCGCAACGGTGACCCGGCCGGCGCGCAGATCTCGAATCATCGCCAGTTGCGACGCACGAAGCGCGGTCGCTTTGTCCGCCCCGCTCAGCCACGATCGGTAGAACGCCGGCAACAGGCGCTTCGCCGACTCGTCGGCCACGTCCCACACGCTGACGATCATCGACGAGGCGCCCGCATAGAAGAATGCGCGGGCCAGGCTGGCAATGCCATCGCCGGTGATCACACCGCCGCCCGAGCGGCAGGCGCTCAACACCACCAGATCGGCATCGAGCGAGAGTCCGTATATTTTCTGAGCGGTCAGCTTGCCGTCAGTCGCACCGTTGGCGGGGACGCCGAGCGCCAGAAACGACGACCACGGATCGACATCGCGGACGATGGCGTGG
>DASXIR010000054.1:0-29757 GCA_036497895.1 Vicinamibacterales bacterium
CAAGTTCGCGGCACAGGGACTGCTGCGCTCGACGGATCCGATTTCGCGTCTCCGTGGTCGTGTATTCGACTATCGCGGCGCGAAGCTGATTCCGACGTTCCACCCCGCCTACCTCCTTCGCAATCCCTCATCGAAGCGCGAGGTATGGGAAGACATGAAGTTGGTAAAGCAACTGTTGAGTACGACGTAAGCGACTTCCAGGTCCACACTCGTAAGCGTTCAGACTGTGTTTGTCCTCGTTGCGGTCCACGTTCCCGGTCTCGATCTACTGACTTATCGCGTGCCCGAGGGCGTGGAGACGCCTGCGGTCGGTGCGCGCGTCCTTGTGCCGCTGGGAACGCGTGTCGTCACCGGTCTAGTGGTGGAGACGACCGCGAGCGCCGCGCCCGATCGCGATCCGGCTGGAACGACGGCCGCTGCACCGCTGATCAAGCCAATTCGCTCGGTAATGGATGCGCACGCGTTCGTGCCGGCGCAGGTCGTCGCGCTCGCCCGGTGGACCGCCGAGTACTACGCTGCGGGCGTCGGCGACACCATCACCGCACTGCTGCCGCCGATGGCACGGGGCGGTCGCGTGGATTCACACAAGACCACGCGGGTCGCAACCATTACCATCGCCGGCACCGAAGCGCTCGCGGCGCCGGATGCACTGACGGCGAAGCAGCGCGAGGCGCTCGACCTGCTGGCCGGCGCGCCGGCCGGAATCGGGACCGCTGTCCTCGCCGCTCGCGGGATTGCAGCTGACACGGTATCTCGGCTGGCGAAAAAAGGGCTCGTCAGCTTGCGCCACGATCGGATCGACCGGGATCCCTTCAAGGCCGCCGAAGCGCCCGCCGTGCCACCGGGCGTCACGCAGCGCCAGTTGACGGCGGAGCAGGACGCCGCGCTCAGACGGCTTCGTGCTCTCGCCGCGGCCAGGGCGTTTCGCGTCGCTCTGCTTCACGGGGTGACCGGGAGCGGCAAGACCGAACTGTACCTGCGCCTGGCCGCGTCGGTCAGTGCGGCGGGCCGCCGCGCGCTGATGCTGGTGCCCGAGATTGCGCTGACACCAGCAGTCGCCGGTTTGTTCCGGGAAGCGTTCGGCACCCGCGTTGCCATCCAGCACAGCGGCCTGTCGGACGGTGAGCGCCACGACCAGTGGCAGCGCATCCGGCGCGGCGACATCGACGTGGTGGTCGGCACCCGGTCGGCCGTGTTCGCGCCGCTCGAAGAAGTCGGCTTGATCGTCGTCGACGAGGAGCACGACGGTTCCTACAAGCAGGACGAGAGCCCGCGCTACAACGGGCGGGACGTGGCGATCGTTCGCGGTCAACGCGCGGGCGCGCTGGTCGTGCTGGGATCGGCCACACCGTCCATGGAGAGCTATCACAACGCCATGGCCGGCAAATACGAGCGTATCGTCCTCGAGCGCCGGGTGCTGGATCGGCCGCTCGCGTCGGTGACGGTCGTTGACATGCGGGAGGAATACGCCGCCGAAGGACCAGATGTGATCCTCAGTCGTTCGCTGCGGCAGGGAATCGAGACCAGGCTGGCGCGCGGCGAGCAGGCTCTCGTGCTGTTGAACCGCCGCGGTTTCGCGACCGCGATCTTCTGCCGGCAGTGCGCCGGCACGCTGGATTGTCCCAATTGCAGCGTATCGCTCGTGGTGCACGGTGACGGGGCGTCACGACGGGCGCGCTGTCATTACTGCAACTACACGGCGCGGGTTCCGGCGGTCTGCCCGCTGTGCGCTGGTCCGTACCTGGAGCAGGCCGGATTCGGCACCGAACGTGTCGAGGCCGAAGTGAAGCGAACCAACCCGGCCGCCCGCGTCGCGCGGCTCGATCGGGACTCGATTCGCCGACGCGGTTCGCTGACGTCGCTCCTGACTCGATTTCGTGAGGGCGACATCGACGTCCTCGTCGGCACTCAGATGATTGCGAAAGGCCATGACTTTCCCAGCGTGACGCTGGTCGGAGTCGTCTCGGCCGACGTCGGACTTGGCGTCGCTGATTTCCGCGCCTCCGAGCGCACCTTCCAGTTGCTGACGCAGGTGGCCGGGCGGGCCGGCCGCGGTGAGCAGCCGGGCGAGGCGATTGTGCAGACGCTGTACCCCGATCACTACAGCATTCAACTGGCCCGCCAGCAGAACTTTCCCGCGTTTTACGAGCGCGAACTGAAGTTTCGGCGCCAGATGGGCTATCCGCCGTTCATCTCGCTCATCAACACCGTGGTTCGCGCGCGAACGTTCGCCGGAGCCATGGACGATGCCGACTATCTGGTGGGGCAGCTGCGCCGGTCGGAAGGGAAGGGACTCCACGTGCTCGGACCGGCGCCGGCGCCACTGGGCAAACTGCGAGGAGAATACCGCGCTCAGCTGCTGGTGAAGGGCGCGAACCGGCGCAGGATTCGCGAGAGCCTGCAGGCCGCGCTAGCCTCACGACCCGAGCTGCAGCGGCGCGTTGTCGTCGATATCGATCCGCTCTCGGTACTCTAGAAAATCAAAAGTCGGAAGGTTCAGCGTCCGGTGAGGTCGGCGATCGTGATCGGAGCCGGCGTGAAGCACAGCGCAAAGATCACAACCGCGCAGAAGGCGAGTATCAGCCGCCCCCGATCGAGCGGCACGTGCTCGTCCCACACCATCGGATGCCGGGGTCCGAACAAGGCGAGCATCGCGATCATCAGGAGCGTGAAGAAGATCCAGGTGCTGGCGAAGAACGTCAAGCCAGCGACCACCGTCAGCGCGGCGAAGGTGACATAGATCGAGCGGCGACCGAGTGCGGCGTAGGCGATGTGTCCGCCATCGAGCTGGCCGATGGGGAAGAGGTTGAGCGCCGTCGCCAGCAGCCCGAACCAGCCCGCGAACGCCATCGGATGCAGGTTCAGCGAAAAGCCGGCCGGCGTCGGACCCCAGATCACGCGGCTGATCAGCTTGAACAGGAGTGGCTCGCCCAGTTCGTCGCCGACGAACCCCGGCGGGATCCGGACCATCGGCGACATCGCGATGCCGAGCACCAGCGCCGGGACTGCCACAAGAAAACCGGCGATCGGACCGGCGATGCCGATGTCGAAGAGGGCTCGCTTGTTGGGGAACGGCTCGCGGATGCGGATGACGGCCCCAAGCGTGCCGGTCATGGGCAGCGGCATCGGAATGAAGAACGGCAGCGTGGCGTCCACATCGTAGTAGCGGCACGCGAAATAGTGTCCGAGCTCATGACAGCCCAGGATCGCGAGGATCGTTCCGCTGTACCAGAGACCTCGAACGATCAGGGCCGGGATCGCCATCGGCAGGACGTGGGTGTCGAGCGAGCCGAAGCTCTCGAGAAAGCCCAGGTACTGAAAGGCGCCGGCCAGAGTTGTGGTGACCAGCGTCAGGGCGAACAGGAGGACGTGCAGCCACACCCGATCCTGAAACTTCGATCGCTGCTGCCACTCGACGACGGTGGATTCCAAGTTACCCGATGTTCTGGAGCTCTTTGCCCGGCTTGAAGCGGATGGTGCGTCCTGGCGGGATACGTACTTCCTTACCGGTCCGGGGGTTACGGCCGATTCCGCGTTTACGTGGCTTCACCTGGAAGACCCCGAACCCGCGCAGCTCGATCCGCTCGCCCCGCTGCATGGACGTCCGCATCGCATCGAACACCGCGTCCACAGCTACCTCGGCCTTAACCTTGGTAATGTCGGCGATTTTCGACACTTCGTTGACGATGTCGACCTTGATCATGCTTAGGGTCCCCAGGAGACTTGTAAATACTATAGATTGTGATACTTAGGCTGTCAAGCGTACGGCTAAGTGTCCCTCGCAATCCCGCTCTGGCCAATCGCGGACAAGCTACACTCATCCACATCGCAATGGCCTCGCATACTCCAACCGTCGTTCTTGTGGGTCGTCCCAATGTCGGCAAGTCCACGCTGTTCAATCGGATGACTGGCAGCCGGCGGGCGATCGTCGCGCCCATCGCGGGCACGACCCGGGACGCGCTGGCGCGACCCGTATTCTGGCGCGGCGCAGTCTTTCAGCTGTTCGATACGGGCGGACTCTACGGTGAGAGTGAGGATCCGCTTCACGAGCTGGTGGTCGAGCAGGGCAAGCGCGCAATCGTCGGCGCGGATCTGCTGGTACTGCTCGTTGACGGTCGAGACGGATTGATCCCCGGGGACGAACGCATCGCGCGGGAGCTTCGGGAGACCGGTCGTCCGGTGCTGCTGGCCATCAACAAGACGGACGACAAGCGGTCGCAGAAATCGTCGATGGAGTTTTTCCAGCTCGGGTTCGATCCGGTCCTCGAGATCTCCGCCGAGCATGGCACCGGCGTCGCAGACCTCCTCGACGAAATCGTGGCGCGGCTGGACCCCAAGGGCGCGAAGGTTTCAGCGCCGGCTCCAGACGCGGCCGACTCGGGCCACGAGGAACACACCTCGCGATCCGACGCCGCTGCTCAGACTCCCGACGTGCCCGCCGAGACCAGGTTCGCCATCATCGGTCGCCCGAATGTCGGAAAATCGTCGCTGGTCAACCGGCTGCTGCGCGAAGAGCGCGTCCTCGTAAGCGACTTGCCAGGCACGACCCGCGACGCTATCGACGTGCCGCTACTCTGGCATCGGCGCCGCTTCCGCATCATCGATACTGCCGGCATGCGACGGCCTGGACGGGTGTCGGGCGGCGGCAAGGTGGAGATGGTCAGCGTGGCGCTCGCGAAGGAGTCGATCGCCGACGCGGATGTGGTCGCCCTGGTGATCGATGCCAGTACCGGCGCTGCCGATCAGGACGCCGCCATCGGTGGCGAAGCCGACCGAGCCGGACGCGGCGTCGTCATCGTCGTGAACAAGTGGGACCTCGTCAAGACGGCGGACAAGGATTTCGTCACGGTCTTCGACGATAAGCTGCGGCACGGCATGCGCTTTCTCGACTACGCCCCGATTCTGCACATCTCGGCGAGGACCGGCGAGCGCGTGACCAGGGTGCTGGAGACGATGGACAAGGTGGCAGCGGCGCGGCGGATGCGCGTGCCGACTCCGGCGCTGAACAAGTTCATCGAAGGGATTATCGCAGCCAATCCGCCGGTCAGCCCGGGACGGAAGCACGTTCGCATCATGTACGCGGCTCAAATCGGCGTCGCGCCGCCGTCATTCGTGTTCTTTACGAATGTCGCGACCACGTTTCATTTTTCCTACGAGCGCTTCCTCATCAACCAGCTGCGTGAGAAGTTCGGTTTCGTCGGATCGCCGATTCGGATTCAGGTCCGGCGCCGGGATCGCAACACGAACGTCGGTGGCAAGCCCAGGCCGAAGCCAAGGCGTGACGCGAAGAGCTGGGACAAGAGAGTGGCAAAGAAGGTTCAGGAAGATCGCCGGTCCGCCAGGAATCGTCGGGACAACAAGAAGGACTGAGGCCCGTGCCTCGCCACCTGATCCGGCTCGCGCTCAGTCTTGTGGCCGTCGGCCTGCTCACGCTGGCAGACGTGCAGTGGCTGCAGGTGAGCAACGGCACCACGGTGGCGCTCGGCTTCCTCCTGATCGTCCTGGTCGCCGCGACCACCTCGCCGCTGTGGGTCGCGATCACCACCTCGGTGGCGGCGATGATCAGCTTCAACTTTTTCTTCCTGCCGCCAGTGCGGACGTTGACGATCGCCGACCCGCAGAACTGGGTCGCGCTCTTTACTTTTCTGGCAGTGAGCCTTGTGGCGAGCAACCTGTCGTCGATGGCGAGGTCGCGGACCGAGGAGGCGCTCGCGCGTCGCGACGAGATGACGAGGCTGTTCGACGTCAGCCGCGACGTGCTGCTGATGACCGACAGCCGCCAGGCGCTTCCGGATCTGGCGCGTGCGGTCGCGCGGCGCTTCGATCTGGACTACGCGGCGATTTGCCTGCCTGGTGTCGATGGGTGGGACATTGCGGCCGGCGGTGCGCTGGCCGTGTCGTTGAACCCCGCAGAGCTATCCAGAGCGTTCAGCGGAAACCAGAGGGTGGCGTCCGGTCCGTTGACACTTGTCCCGCTGCGGCTCGGTGCCAAACCGACCGGCCTGCTCGCCATCTCGGGACACGCCCCCGAGGCAGGAGCGCTTGACGCACTCGGCGGGATGGCGGCCATCGCGATCGAGCGCGCGCATTTCCTCGAGGAGCTCAAGTCCGTCGAGCTGGCGAGACAGCGGGAGGAACTGAAATCGGCGCTGCTGGCGTCGATCGGTCACGATTTGCGCACGCCACTGACGGCCATTGGCATCGCCGCGAGCAACCTGCAAGCGTCGTGGCTGACCGACGACGATCGACGCGAGCAGAGCGAACTGGTCCTGGCGGAAGTCACGCGTCTGACGCGGATTTTCGAGAACATTCTCGAGATGGCTCGGATCGACGCCGGCGTCATCGCAACGACAGAGCAATGGGTTCACCCCTCAGAAATCGTCGAGGCGGCGCGCGATCAGGTCGGCCCGGGCCTGACCGGCCACGCGCTCTCGACGTCGATTCAGGCAGATGTGCTCGCCCGAATCGACCCCAGGCTGACGGCGGCGGCGCTCGCCCAGCTGCTGCAAAATGCGGCGCAGTACGCGCCGGCCGGAACCTCGATCGACATCGCGGTGACCACGACGGATCGGGAACTGCAATTGAGTGTGCGCGACCACGGCCGCGGCATCACGTCGGCCGACGCCCCGCATCTCTTCGATCGGTTCTACCGGGGCGCCGGCTCGGGCAGCCGTTCGACCGGCACCGGTATGGGGCTCGCGATCGCGCGCGGACTGCTTGCGGCTGCGCACGGCCGGGTCTGGGCCGAAAACTGCACGGATGGCGGCGCGCGATTTACAATCGCGGTCGCCGCGGACATCAAGCCCGCGCAGACGGGCGACTCGATCTCATGACACGTTCCGCGCGCATCCTGCTGGTGGACGACGAAGTACCCATCCAGAAGGCGATTGCGCCGCTGCTGCGCTCCCGCGGCTACGAAGTCGACGTGGCCGGCACTGGCGCCGAGGCGTTGTCAATGGCCGCCACTCGGGCGCCCGACGTCATCGTTCTCGATCTCGGACTGCCGGATCTGGAGGGCACCGAAGTCTGCCGCCGGATTCGAGCGACGTCAGCCGTCCCAATCATCGTCCTGTCGGCGCGAGGATCCGACGATGACAAGGTCGAAGCGCTGGACCTGGGAGCGGACGACTACGTGACCAAGCCGTTCAGCCCGGAGGAGTTGCTGGCTCGGGTTCGGGTTGCGTTACGTCGCGTCTTTTCGGCCGATTCCGCCGAAGTTGGCCGGCTGACGGTCGGTGACCTGACGATCGACTACGACCGCCGCCGTGCCGTGCGCGGAGAGGACGAGATTCGCCTGACGCCGAAGGAGTTCGAACTGCTCGCGCTGCTCGCCAGGAATGCGGATCGCGTGCTGACCAACCGAACCATCCTGAAAGCGATCTGGGGAGCGAACGCGGTCGAGCAGCCGGAGCATTTGTGGGTGCTGATCGGCCAGCTGCGCAAGAAGATCGAACCTGATCCGTCCCAACCGCACTACCTGGTCAGCGAACCCTGGGTCGGCTATCGGCTGGTGACCGGCTAGGAGTTTTTTAGGCTATTTTCGGGCGGCGTTTAGGAAGGCGTTTCTATGCTCGATGCATGAAAGCCTTCACTATCTTCTTCGCATTGGTTCTCGCGCTCTGCTCAGCTTCTGCGACCGCGCAGGATGATCCCGACAAGAAACCCCAACCGTTCGCGTTCGCGGACTTCTCGTGGCTGACGGGTAATTCTCGAGCGAAAAGCTCGCCGCTCGATACACCGGCATTCACCGGCGAGTTTCGCGTTGACACGAACTTCACATATTCATTCAACCACCCGACCGACGACACCATCTCCGGATCGAGCGAAGTGTTCCGCTCCGGCGAATTCCAGCTCACGCAGCTCGGTGTCGGCGGCGATTTTCACTACGACAACGTCCGCGGCCGTCTGATGACGCAATTCGGCCTCTATTCCCAAACCACGCCGAGGAACGACGCCAGCCCGTCACGTGGACAGTGGAACCTGGACAGCGCCTATCGGTACGTGTCGGAGGCGTATGGTGGATACCACTGGGACAAGTTGAGCGGCATCAACGTGGATGCCGGCATCTTCATGTCCTACATCGGGCTCGAGAGCTACTACCAGTTCGACAATTGGATGTACCAACCCTCGTACGTCTCGTCAAACACGCCGTGGTTCTTCAACGGCGTTCGTATTCAGATTTTCCCGACCGACAAGTTGAAGATCGAGCCATGGATCATCAACGGCTGGCAATCGTATGGAAAATTCAACACCGCGCCTGGCCTCGGCGGGCAGGTGCTGTGGCGGCCGACCGGTTCCATCTCGATCCTCGCGAACAACTATTGGGGCACCGACGCGCTCGGCAATCCCGGCCGGAAGCGCGTTCATACCGACGACAGCATCCAGTTCAAGTATTACGACGAGCCGGACAACGCCATCAGCAAAGCGGCGTTCACATTCACGTTCGACGCCGGTTGTGAATCCGGCGGCGGTGTCGTCTGCTCAGGGGGCACGGACGCGACGCCTTCGCAGTATTTCCTGGGATTCATGGTCTACAACCGCCTGTGGTTCGACCACGATCGGTATGCGATCACGCTCGGTGGCGGAGCCATCGACAATCCCGGCCGCTATCTTGTGCTGTTGCCGCCGATCAACGGCGCGACCGCGAGCTCCGGCACGCCGTACTTCACCGAGAACCCCGGCGATCCCTACAAGGCGTGGGACGCGTCTCTGACGTTCGACTACATGCCCAGCCAGTTCGTCACCTTTCGGCTTGAAGGGAATCATCGAGCCGCAAACGTGCCGTACTTCTCCGGCGACGGCGGGGTCACGCCGCCCGGCGGCAACGTCGCGCCGCTCGGTTCCCTGGTGCCAGGATGGGCGCCGGATCTCCGAAAGTCGGAGACCCGCGTGACCGCCGCGCTCCTCGTCAAATTCTGAGTTTAGGGTTCTTTTAGGCGATCTTTGGGCGGCCATTAGTCGCGGCCGCCTAGCCTGAGAGGGTGATGCGTGTTCGCACTGAATATCTTCTCGCGATGGCGACGATGGTCGTGATCGGGTGCTGTCCAACGCCGGCGACGGCGCAGACGATCAGCGATCAAGAGCTGCTGCGAAGGGTCGAATCCCTGGAGGCGCAGCTCGCGGAGTTGAAAAGCCTGCTGACGACCCGCGGCGTCAGCGCCGCCGTGCCGGCGGCGGCGCCGCCAGCGTCGACGCCGCAAACAGCCGCCGACGCGCCCACGGCGCCAAACGATTTCCTCCACGGTTTGAACTACGGCGGTGGCCTGGACATGTACTACATGTTCAATCTCAACCAGCCGATCGGTCGCGTCACCTACCTGCGGGCGTACGACGTGACCAGCAACAACTTCAGTCTGAATCAGGCGAGCGTGCTCGTCGAGAGCCCGCCCGACATCGACGTCGGCCGCCGATTCGGCGGCCGCCTCGACCTGCAGTACGGCCAGGCCACCGAAACGCTTCAGGGCAGCCTCGCGAGCGAGCCGCGACCGTGGGTGTATCGAAACATCTTTCAGGCCTACGGCACTTATGTCTTTCCGCTCGGCTCCGGGCTGACGGTCGATTTCGGGAAGTGGGCGAGCTCGATCGGGCTCGAGGGCAACTACTCCAAGGATCAGGCGAACTACTCGCGTTCGTACTGGTTCGATTTTTTGCCGTTCTATCACATGGGCGCGCGCGCCACGTATCGCTTCAACGACACGGTGGCCGCCAGCTATTGGATCACCAACGGCACGCAGCAGACCGAGGCATTCAACAACTACAAGGATCAGCTGTTCGGGGCGGTCCTGAACCCGTGGAAGTCCGTGACGTGGACCACGAATTTCTACATAGGGCAGGAACATCCGGACGTCGAGCCGATCGTGTCCCCGGGGCCGCCGACACTGCCGACCCAACCCGGTCTCTCGATTATCCCGATTGTGCCTGCCCTCGATGGCCGCCTCCACATCGTCGACTCCTATGCGAACTGGCAAGCGACCCCTCGAACGTCGTTCTCAGTCGAGGGCGACTACGTCGTCAGCCGCGCCTGGAACGAGCCGGGGCCCGGACGGATCACGACGCCGTCGCACGTGTACGGCGCGGCGATCTACGGACGTCAGCAGTTGACGCCCAAGGCCGCGTTTGCCGTTCGCGCGGAATATCTGCGCGACGATGGCGGGCTGTTCACCGGCGTGACGCAGTCGCTGAAGGAAACGACCCTCACGTACGAATACAAGGTCGCGGAAGGTTTCCTGATGCGGACTGAGTGGCGCAGCGACTTCTCCAGCCTGCCGTTCTTCCTGACTTCAGATGCGGGCGTCCTGAAGTCCACTCAGAGCACCGCCACGTTAGGAGCCGTCTGGTGGTGGGGCAATAAACGAGGCGCGTGGTGAGGAGAGCGTGATGATGGATCTGGCGTATATCGCCATCGGAATCCTGTTTTTCATCGTGGCAGGCGCATATGTCGCCGGCTGCGAGCGGCTCGGGAAGTGATGTCGCAGACGGAACAACCATGACTATCGATTATCTCGTCGGTCTAATCGTGACCGCAGGCCTGCTGGTGTATCTCACTTATGCGCTGCTGCGTCCGGAGAAGTTCTGAGATGACACCAAATGGCTGGCTCCAGATCGGAATCTTCCTCGCGGCGGTTCTGGCCGTCACCGTACCGCTCGGCCGTTTCATGACGCGTGTGTTCGAGCGGCAACGGACCTGGTTCGATCCGGTGCTGCGCCCGCTCGAGCGGCTGATCTATCGAGCGACGGGTGTCGACGAAACGCGCGAGATGGGCTGGACCGAGTACGCGACGGCGATGCTGCTCTTCAGCGTCGTGTCGATGCTGGTCCTCTACGTGATGCAACGCGTGCAGCAGTGGCTGCCGTGGAATCCGCAAGGTTTTGCCGCCGTTCCACCGGACCTCGCGTTCAACACCGCGGCCTCGTTCACGACCAACACGAACTGGCAGGCCTACAGCGGCGAAAACACCATGAGTTATTTCACTCAGATGGCCGGCCTCGCCTTCCATAACTTCGCTTCGGCCGCCACCGGCATCGCGCTCGCGATCGCCTTCATCCGTGGGATTGCCCAGAAGGAAAAAGACTCGCTTGGCAATTTCTGGGTGGACCTCGTGCGCTGCCTGCTGTGGCTGCTGCTGCCGGCCTGTCTCGCTGGTGCCCTCTTGTTGGTGTCTCAAGGGGTAGTGCAGAACCTGCGACCGTACGATCGCGTAGTCCTCGTCGATCCGCAAACAGTGACGGCACCTGATGCCAGCGGCAAGCTGCAGACAAGCGTCGTGAGAGAGCAGGTGATTGCCCAGGGGCCGGTCGCTTCTCAAGAAATCATCAAGGAACTCGGGACCAACGGTGGCGGCTTCTTCAACGCCAACAGCGCGCATCCCTTCGAGAACCCGACGCCGTTCACGAATTTCATAGAGATGTTCGCGATCTTCGCGATCTCGGCCGGTCTCACCTACACCCTCGGTCAGATGACGGGTTCGCCTCGGCACGGGTGGGCCGTCTGGGGCGCGATGGCATTCCTGTTTCTCGCTGGAGTGACGACCGCGTACTGGGCAGAAGCGCGCGGCAATCCATTGCTGGCGGCCTCTGGTGTCGAACAGGTTGTGAACGGCGGTTCGTCCGGCGGCAACATGGAAGGCAAGGAGTGTCGCTTCGGCATCGTCAACTCCGCGCTGTTCGCGACCGTGACGACCGACGCCAGCTGCGGCGCCATCAACAGCTGGCACGATTCGTTCACGCCGCTCGGCGGTCTGGTGCCGCTCGTCAACATCATGCTCGGCGAAGTGATCTTCGGCGGCGTCGGCGCCGGGATGTACGGGATTCTGGTCTTCATCATCCTGGCGGTATTCATCGCAGGCCTGATGGTCGGTCGCACTCCTGAATACCTCGGCAAGAAGGTCCAGGCCTACGAAGTCCAGATGGCGATGCTGGTCGTGCTGGTGTTTCCGCTGACGATTCTGGTTCTCACAGCGATTTCAGTGGTGTCGCCGAGCTTCGGGACCTCCAGCGTTCTCAATCCCGGACCGCATGGCCTCTCCGAGATCCTGTACGCGTTCACGTCCGCGACTGGCAACAACGGGTCGGCGTTCGCAGGTTTATCCGCCAACACCCGTTGGTACAACGCGACGACCGCCGTGGCCATGCTGGTCGGGCGCTTTTTCATGATCATCCCGATGCTGGCGATCGCCGGCAGCCTGGGCCGCAAGAAGCGCATTCCGCCGTCGCCCGGCACTTTCCCGGTCACCACGCCGCTGTTCTCGGCGTTGCTCGTCGGCGTCATCGTCATCGTCGGCGCGCTGACATTCTTTCCCGCACTCAGCCTCGGCCCGATTGTCGAGCACCTGTTGATGACGAAAGGGCAGGTGTTCTGATGGCCGCGGAACGAAAGTCGAAGTCGATTTGGGATCCTGGCATCGTTCGGAGCGCCGCGATGGACGCGCTGCGAAAGCTTCATCCGCGGACGATGGCCAGGAATCCCGTGATGTTCGTGGTCGAGGTCGGCAGCGTGCTGACGACTCTCCGGTTGCTGGTCGATGCCATCCAGCGCCGCAGTGGACTCGGTTTCGAGCTCCAGATCACATTCTGGCTCTGGCTGACGGTCCTGTTCGCGAACTTCGCTGAGGCGATGGCCGAAGGCCGGGGAAAGGCACAGGCCGACACGCTGCGAAAAGCGCGGACCGAGACCACCGCGAACCGTCTGCTCGCCGGCGGCCGCAGCGAAACGGTGCCGGCGACCGCGTTGCGCAAGGACGATCAAGTCCTCGTGAAGGCCGGCGAGTTCATTCCGTCCGATGGCGAGATCATCGAAGGGGTCGCGTCGGTAGACGAGTCGGCAATCACGGGCGAATCGGCTCCGGTTATCCGTGAGTCCGGTGGCGACCGCACCGCCGTGACGGGCGGGACGCGGGTATTGTCGGATTGGATCAAGATCCGAATTACCGCTGACCCGGGCCACACGTTCATCGATCGGATGATTGCGCTGGTCGAAGGCGCCGAGCGGCAGAAGACGCCGAACGAAATCGCCCTCAACATCCTCCTTGCAGGCCTGACGATCATCTTCCTGCTGGCGGTCGTCACGCTGCAGCCGTTCGCGATTTACTCCGGCGCCCCGCAATCGGTGTTCGTTCTGGTATCGCTCCTCGTCTGTCTGATTCCGACGACGATTGGCGGGCTGCTGTCGGCGATCGGCATCGCCGGCATGGACCGTCTGGTGCAACGGAATGTCCTGGCGATGTCGGGCCGGGCGGTGGAAGCGGCCGGTGATGTGCACACGCTGCTGCTCGACAAGACGGGCACGATCACGCTGGGCAACCGTCAGGCGACCGAGTTTCTGCCGATGCCCGGCGTCACCGAATCGGAGATTGCCGACGCCGCGCAATTATCTTCGCTGGCGGACGAGACTCCGGAAGGACGATCGATTGTCGTGCTGGCGAAGGAACGTTACGGCCTGCGCGGCCGCGAACTCGCCGATCATGGCGCTGTCTTCGTGCCGTTTACGGCGCAGACTCGAATGTCGGGTGTGAACCTGGACGGTCGCGAGGTGCGGAAGGGCGCGGCGGACGCGATCGAGCGCTTCGTGGCCTCGAGTGGCGGTGCCGTGATTCCGGAATTGAGGCTGGTGGTCGATCGCATTGCGCGCGCCGGTGGCACGCCGCTGGTGGTGGCCGATCGCGGGCGTACCCTCGGCGTCGTCCACCTCAAGGACATCGTCAAAGGCGGGATTCGGGAACGGTTCGCCCAGCTCCGGGCGATGGGCATCAAGACCGTCATGATTACTGGTGACAACCCGCTGACGGCCGCCTCCATCGCGAACGAGGCCGGCGTCGATGATTTTCTCGCCGAGGCGACGCCGGAAGACAAGATGGCTCTGATCAAGAAGGAGCAAAAGGACGGGAAGCTCGTCGCCATGACCGGAGATGGCACCAATGACGCCCCGGCCCTGGCCCAGGCCGACGTCGGCGTCTCCATGAACACCGGCACGCAAGCGGCGAAAGAGGCCGGCAATATGGTGGACCTCGACTCGAGTCCGACCAAGCTCCTCGATATCGTGGAAATCGGAAAGCAACTGTTGATGACCCGTGGCGCGTTGACGACGTTTTCGATTGCCAACGACGTGGCGAAGTATTTCGCCATCATCCCGGCGATGTTCGTGGCCGCCTTCCCGGTTCTGATGACGCTGAACGTAATGGGGCTGAAGACACCCCAGTCGGCGATCCTGTCGGCGGTCATCTTCAACGCCCTGATCATCGTGGCGCTGGTGCCGCTGGCCTTGCGTGGAATTCAATATCGCGCGTTGAGCGCCGAGGCCCTGTTGCGTCGCAACCTCCTCATCTACGGGCTCGGCGGCATCGTCGCGCCGTTTGTCGGCATCAAGATTATCGACGTCATCATTACCACCTTGAGGCTCGCGTGAACACACGAAACAACCTGGTCGTTGCCGTGCTCATGACGATCGTGACGACCTTACTGGTCGGTGTTATCTACCCGCTGTTGGTGACCGCCCTGGCTCAGGTGTTGTTTCAGCAACACGCGAACGGTCAGCTGATCGAGCGCTACGGAGTGGTGGCCGGCTCCCGACTGATCGGGCAGGCGTTTTCGTCACCCGGGTACTTTCGGTCCAGGCCGTCTGCGGCCGGCGCGGGCTACGACCCTCTCAACTCGGGCGGGACGAATCTCGGACCGACCAACAGGAAGTTGATCGATGCCGTCGCCACGGCCGTGACGGCAGCGCAGAAAGAGAATCCGTCCGTGCGGGTGCCGATCGATCTCGTCACTTCGTCGGCGTCCGGGCTCGATCCGCACATCTCGCCGGCCGCTGCATCGTTTCAACTGCCGAGAGTGGCTCGCGAGCGGGCGATTCCCGAGGCGGAACTGCAGCGTCTGGTCGATCTCCATACGGCCGGTCGGCAGTTCGGCTTTCTCGGCGAGGCCGTCGTCAACGTCCTCGAACTCAACCTCGCGCTCGACGATCAGCATCCGATGAAGAAGTAGCCGATGGCCGAAGCATCGCCGTCCGTCGCCGAGTCACTGCTCGCCCGCGCGAGGCTCGAAGGCCGCGCGCGGTTGCGCCTGTACATCGGCGCGGCGCCGGGCGTCGGCAAATCGTTTCGGATGCTCGAGGACGCCCACGAGCTCAGGCGCCAGGGCCTTGACGTCGTGATCGGTTTCATCGAGCCTCACGGCCGCGCGGACACGATCGCGCGTATCGGCGACCTCGAACGTGTGCCGCTGAGGGACATTTCGTACCGGAGTGTGACGCTGACCGAAATGGACCTGGACGCCGTCAAGCTCAGGCATCCGCAGGTGGCCGTTGTCGATGAGTTGGCTCATACGAACGCGCCGGGCTCGCCCCACCAGAAGCGCTACGAAGATGTCGTCGATCTGCTCGAAGCAGGGATCAGCGTCATTTCTGCCGTCAACATCCAGCATATCGAGTCGCTGAACGACGTCATCGCGTCCACCACTGGCGTCCGCGTCCGCGAAACCATTCCGGACTGGCTGCTCACTCGCGCGGACGAAGTGGTCAACGTGGACGTGTCGGTCGAGACGCTTCGCGAGCGGCTACGACAGGGACGGATCTACCAGCCGGAGAAAATCGACCAGGCTCTCGGCAATTTCTTTCGCAAAGGCAACCTGACGGCGCTCCGAGAGCTCGCCCTGCGCCAGCTGGCGTCGGACCAGGCGGGGAAGGCCCAGGTGTACCGCACGCGCGAAGGCCTGGATCGTCCGGTGATTCCCGACAGACTGATGGTCGCGATGGCGTCGCGGGGCAGTGCGAAAACAATTCTGCGAGTTGGATCGCGGATCGCCGGCCGGCTCGCCACGGACTGGTATGCGGTGTACGTCGAGACACCACGTGAGGGTCCCGGACGGATCACGCCCCAGGAGCACGTCGCGCTGGCCGAGAACACCAGATTCGCGAAACAACTCGGCGCGCAGGTCGTGTGCCTGAAAAGTTCGAAGGTCGCAGACGCGCTGGTCGAGTTCGCGAAACAGCACGGCATCACGCATGTGGTCTTCGGTCAGTCGGCGCGGTCGCGGTGGAACCTTCTGATCCACGGCTCGATCGTCGACCGGTTTCTGCGCGACGTCAGGAACGCGACCGTGCAGATTGTACCGGTCGCGAGAGGCGACACCGACTCGGCCGAATCGGCGTCCGTTGGCGCCGACGAAAGCGATGGCCGATGAAACTGCGCAGCAAGCTGCTGCTTGGCTACGCGGGCTTCATCGTCGCCCTTGGTGTGCTCGGCGCCTGGAGCGCGCGGACGCTGCAGCAGATGAGTGCCGTGTCCGGCCGAATCATTTCCGAGAATTACGACTCCGTGATTGCCGCGCAGGACATGAAGGAGAGCCTCGAACGCATCGACTCGGCGGCACTGTTTGCACTCGCCGGCGACGGCCCGAGAGCGGCCCAACAGGCGGCGGAGCATCGACTCCGGTTCGACGCCGCGTTGACGAGGGCGGCCGCCAACCTCACTGAGCCTGGCGAAGGCGATGTGGTGACCGCCATTCGAGTCGGGCGCGACGACTATCTGCGCCGATTCGACAGCTTCCTGCAGTCCACCGGCGATCGCGTCCATCGCTATTTCGACGAGCTCGAACCCCGCTTCGACAGCGTGCGCGCCGATTGCGACCGCCTGTTGCGGCTGAATCAGGACGCCATGCGCCGCAAGGCGGACGCCGCCTCGCGCACCGCGCGCCGCTGGTTCGTGATGACGGTCGGCCTGGTGATGATCCTCATGGCCGCCGGCGTTGGCATCGAGTACAGCCTGTCCAACGCGATCCTCGGTCCGGTGCGGCAGCTCACGGACGCGGCGACCCGAATGGCGGCAGGCGACCTCGACGCCGAGGTGCCGGTGCGCTCCACGGACGAAATCGGGATGCTGGCGACCGGTTTCAATCGCATGGCCGCGCGCATCGGTGAACTGCGGCGTTCTGAACTCGGGCAGCTGCTGGTGGCTCAGCAAACGACCGAAGCAGCGATCGATTCGCTGTACGACCCGGTGCTGGCGACGGATCAGAATGGCCGGCTGACGCGAATCAATCCGGCTGCGGAACGTCTCTTCGGCGCCAGGCTGGACGTCATCGGCAAGCCGATTGGCGAAGTGACGCGCGATCCGCGGATCGCCCAGGCGGTGACTGACGTGATGCACTCGCAGCAGCCTTTCGCCTCCGAGAGCGCCGCGGCGGTGTTGCCGTGGGCCGTGGACGGCGCTCGATTGGCGTTTCGCGTCCGATCGACACCGATGCACGACACCGACGGGCGGCTGGTCGGAGTGGTCACACTGCTCGAGGACATCACTCACCTCAGCGAAATCAGCCGCCTCAAGTCCGAGTTCGTCGCGGCCGCCTCCCACGAACTGCGGACCCCGTTGACCAGCGTGCAACTCGGGCTGCACCTGCTGCTGGAATCAGGGGCCGAACCGTTGACCGATCGGCAGCAGGAGATTCTCTACGTGTGCCGCGACGATATCCTGCGGCTGGACCGGCTGATGCGCGAGCTGCTCGACCTGTCCCGCATCGAGTCGGGCGCGGTGGCTCCGGTACGTGCGCCGGTCCGGACCGCGGCGATGCTGCGTGATGCGGTCGATACGCTGCGACCGCAACTCGACTCGGCCGGAATCCACGTGATCGTGGACGCCGCGCCAGACCTGCCTCAAGTGTTCGTCGATCGTGGACAGATCGAGCGCGTGGTCTCGAACCTGATGACCAACGCCCGTCGCGCCACGCCGGAGGGCGGCTCGATCATCGTCTCCGCCACCGCGATCGGTGACCAGGTCGCGGTATCCGTGGCCGATACGGGAACCGGCATTCCGCGGGAGTACCTCGCGAAAATCTTCGAGCCCTTCGTGCAGGTGCCGGACGCCCCGGTGGGCGGCGCCGGGCTTGGCCTCAGCATCTCGCAACGAATCATCGAAGCGCACGGCGGCCAACTGAGTGTGCAATCCGAACCCGGCAAGGGATCGCGATTCACGTTCACCATCCCGATTGCGAAGAAGGCGGAGTCATGAAGATTCTCATCGTCGACGATGAGGCGCACATTCGACAGATGATGCGGCTGACGCTCGAGGCTTCCGGATACGAGGTCGTCGAAGCGGTGAACGGAGAGCAGGGGCTGATTCGGTTCGGCGACGGCAGCGGCATCGACGCGGTCGTGCTGGACCAGCGAATGCCCGGCATCGACGGACTGCAGACCCTTCGCGACATCCGTGCGCGTGCACCCGGCGCTGCGGTGCTGATGGTGACCGCGTTCGCGTCGGTCGAACTGGCTGTGGAAGCGATGAAGGTCGGCGCCGCGGATTTTCTGCGAAAGCCGATGACACCGGATGCCTTGCGCGCCGCGCTCGGCGCCGCGCTGGCTGGTGCTCGTTCCGGTGCAACCGATCGGCCTGTACCGCGGCCTGAACAGAGGCCCCGCATCGAGATGGTGACGCTCAACGGCTTTCGCATTCGACGCCCATCGGGCGCGCGCGATCTCTCGAATCCGGATCACCTTTTTCACGTCAATCGTTTCCCCGACGACACCGCGACCGTCATTACCGTATCGATTGCGCCGGAGGCCGTGGCACGCGTGGACCGACTGACCCGGCGCACGCTGCCACCCGGCGGCGTGTTCTGGCATGAACAAGCCGAACGACTGCTGGCTGGTGTGCTCTGGACCGAGGGCCGCGTGCCGGACGATGGTCGCCTGACGGTGAGCGACGTCTCACGCGACGATATCGATCTGGCGGCAGTGGCGCCCGCCGATTGATCGAGTAACATTCCGGAGTGATTTCGCCATTCGCCGTCCAGATTCGCCGGTTGCCTTCGTCGGCAGGCCTCGCGCTTCCCGCATATCAGACTGCCGGATCGGCCGGCATGGACCTTCACGCAGCCGTCGCGGACGAGATCACGATCGCGCCGGGCGACATCGTGCTCGTGCCGACCGGGCTCGAAGTGGCGATTCCCGAGGGCTTCGAGGGACAGGTCCGGCCGCGTTCGGGACTGGCCGTGAAGCACGGCATCAGCCTGCCGAACACACCGGCGACGATCGACGCTGATTATCGTGGCGAGATTCGCGTGCCGCTCATCAACCTTGGACGGGAGGCGTTTGTCGTCTCGAGGGGCATGCGGATCGCGCAGCTCGTCATCGCGCCGGTCGCACGCGTGTCTTGGGACGAGGTCAACGAGCTGCCACCGACTGGCCGCGGCGGACATGGCTTCGGCCATTCGGGCGTGTAGCTGGTATACTTTTCAAGCCTTTCATGCCGGACGTTTCTGCTCAGGTCGAAATTCCGAAGCGCGCATTGTTCAAGGCTGCCGAGGTCTGCGACCTCGCAAAGGTGCAGCCGTACGTGCTGCGTTCGTGGGAGGCCGAGTTTCCGGAGCTTGGCGTCGCCAAGAGCGCGGGTGCGCCGCGGGTGTACCGTCGGGGCGACGTCGAACAGGTGCTGCGGATCAAACACCTGCTCCTGGTCGAGGGCCTGACGCTGGCCGGGGCGCGGCGCCGTCTCGACGAAGAAGGCGCGCCGGTGGCGGCCGACGAGCCCGAGCTGGACGAGCTGATCGGCCAGAATGCGCGGGAACGGCTGACCGCAGTCAAGCGCGGGCTGCAGTCGATTCTCGACCTGCTGGCGGGCGCTCACGGCTTCGACGAGTTTCAGCTGGCGGCACCGGGGTCGGCGCCATCGCGTGTAAGATCGGTACAGGCAGCAAGGGGCAAGGCCGCGCGCGGCAAGACGGCCGCCTCGCGGAACGGATCGACGAAACTCCCGGCGCGCGGCCCCCAAGCGCGCCGCAAGCGATCCGCTTAGCTCTAGCGCGAGGCGTCAGCCGAGCGTTACGACAGACGCAAGTTCGGGATGTAGCGAAGCCTGGTTATCGCGCCTGACTGGGGGTCAGGAGACCGAGAGTTCGAATCTCTCCATCCCGACCAATTTCTTGTTTCGGGTAACACCGGGGTAACAGTCAGTGCTTCTGCGGCTGAGGCTCGGCTCCGATCTCCGCATTTAAGAGCTAGAGGACTCGAACCTCTGACCTCGTGCGTGTGAAGCAACGCCGGGCGAGGACAGCGGTGGACTGGCGCGGAATTCCCTATAAATTCTGGACCTGCCAGGACTCCGGAGGACCTCGGAGTTCTGAAAACCGCCACCAAACCGCCACCGGGAAATCTATCCTGCGGCGGCGTGCAATCGCTCGCTCCGAGGCCGCGCGCTGGCAGGCCGATTCGATCCTGCAGCGCGCCGGACGTTCTCGATGACGTCGGGCCGTCTCGCCGCGATGTGGAGCAGCACCAACGCCGGCCCCTCGGGCGTGCGTCGATTCGCCTCCCAGGCTTGGACCAGTTTCGTGCTCACGTTGAGATACCGGGCGAACACCGCCTGCGACGCGTGTAGCGCCGCTCGCACGCGCTTGACGGCGCGGCCGTTCAGCGATTTTGGCGGCAGCGGAAGCGTGGTCGTCCGCAGGCTCCGTTTGCCCTGCGCATGTGCGAGGGCCTCGTGCGCGGACCCGAGGAGTTCGGTAAACGTGTCGTCCTTCATGGCATTTGCTCTTTCGGAGCATCGGTCGCCTTGATTTGCGCGACGACTGCTCGCAGCTTCCTTTTCTGATCGGCCGTCACGTAGACGATGGTTTGTTCGGCGTTTGTATCGATCGCATCAGGGTTAGGACCCGGTGTTGTGTCGTTGCCACTCCCGCCACAGTCGTCGCAGCCCCACGGCGCCGCTTGCGCCGAATACCGCAACAAGCACCGCCGTAGAGATGCCAAACGCGATGCGCCCCGACGTCCCTCCGCTCTGATATCGCTCTGAAATGAACGGGATCGACAGCGTCGTCGTGAACGCGCGCGGCCCCGGGCCGAACGCAATCCACCCCGCGATCACCGCGAGCAACCCGACGATTATGAGTGCCAGAAGCAGGCTGGCCAGCTGAATTGGCAACGGTGTATCGGGTGCTAGCTGACCATCCGGGCCAATCCGGGCGGCGCCGAAATCGACGATGACGAGCAGGCCCGCGGCGACGAAGGTGAGTCCCGCACAGGCGGGCACCCATGCAGGCGCCGTCGCGGCGTCAGCGTGTGGGATCAGTCCGGTGGCCATGGCAACGACCAGCAACCCGCAGGCGACGAAGAAGAGGCCCGTGAGCACCGACCTGCGAGGCGACAGTTGCGAGGTCACGCGAGAGCTTACCAAACCTTCTTGCCCTGGAATACCGCATCAGCGGCGACCGGACGGTACAACGCGCCGTATTACCCCCTCGCCTGTCGGCCCCAAACGCGACGTTCACGCTAATATTTCCTATTGCCCGTCCTCGCGGCGGAGGCCAAAATCGACCTCTTTCGCGTTGATGGGGATGTCCGTGTTCGCTTATCGATCGTGCGGCAGGCCGTCCGAAACACCAAACCCTACGCGCCTTTTCGTTACCTGTCTTCCCGGCCGATTCGGTGGTGTCTCAGTTTGGATTTCCGGGAGAGTTGCGCGATTAAGCGGGAATGTACGTTAACCGAATCAGGTCCTCGGCGATGAGATCGTTGCCCACCAGACGGAGCGGCGGCCGGGGGCCGGCGAAGAATGGCGTGCCGCTCCCAAGCACGACGGGGCGGAGGTAGAGTCGATATTCATCGATCAGACCGGCCTCGGTCAGGCTGTGCGCCAGGACTGGGCCGCCAACGTCAATCTCGCCATCCAGTTCAGCCTTCAATTTGCGTATCGCCGCCTCGAAGTCCTTCGCGATCAGCGTAGCGTTGGGGCCAACTGTTGTGAGCGAACGCGACACCACCCACTTTGGTGTGTGCCGCCACGTCGCCGCAAAGTCGCGATCATCCGCGTCCCAGTCAGCAAGGTCTTCGTCCCAATAACGCATGATCTCGTACAGGCGGCGACCGTATATGCAGCCCGTCAGGCCACGCATATGCTCGACGAAGTGACGAAAGGCCGAAGGGACCGGCGGCCCCAACTTCATGTGATCGACGTAGCCATCCAGGGACTGGTTCATTCCAAAGACCAGTTTCGCCATGCCGCAGGACTCCTTTCCAGATTCTTCAGAATAGCTTGAGCCAGAGGTGGGCGCGAGTCTACCTGTTGTTTTCCAAAAGGAAGTATGGCATCCTTCCTGTTGGAAACCAACAGGCGGCACGATGAAACAGAAAACGGATGTATTGCAGGGCACATTGGCGCTGATGGTCCTGCGGACCCTCGAGATGCTTGGTCCGCTGCACGGTTACGGGATCGCCCGGCGCATGGAGCAGATCAGTGGCGATGTGCTGGCGGTGAACCAGGGCACCCTGTATCCCTTGCTGCTGAAGTTGGAGCAGGAGGGTGCGATTGCTTCCGAGTGGGGCGCTTCGGAAAACAACCGCCGCGCCCGCTTTTATCGGCTGACACGAGTTGGTCATCGATTGCTGAAGGCGGAGACTCGAGACTGGGAGCAAACCGCGGCGATTATCGCGCGATTCTTCGAGCGCCCGGAATGTCCGAGATAAGACTTTCGAGATAAGCGCGGGAGACTTGTCATGAGAATCCTGAAGCGGTTCCGGGCGCGTCTGACGAACGTCGCGATGCGACGGGAGGACGAGCAACGGTTGCGGGAAGAGATCGAGGGGCACCTCGCGTTGCAAACGGCGGACAATCTTCGCGCCGGGATGGCTCCGGATGAGGCGCGCCGACGGGCCGTGCTGAAGTTCGGCGGCATCGCGGCGGTCACGCAGGATTATCGCGCCGAGCGGGGGCTGCCGTTCATCGACGATACGCTTCAAGACCTCCGCTATGCGTTTCGCATCTTGACAAAGTCGCCGGGCTTCGCCTGCGCCGCGATTCTGACCATGGCCGTGGGCATCGGAGCCACCGCGGCGATCTTCAGCGTGGTCGATGCCACGCTGTTGCAACCGTTGCCCCTCCCACAGCCCCAGCAACTGGTGCGGATCGAGGCCGACTTTCCAGGCGTGGGCGCGCGCGACGTCCGAATATCTCAGCCCGAATGGAAGGATCTGCAACGATCCGGCATTTTTCAGTATGTCTCGCCTGTGGTAAACGGCTCCGTGAACCTCACGGGCGCGTCGCAGCCGGCGCGGATCGTCTTCAAAGGGGTGGCGCCGGGTTACCTTGCGCTGCTGGGAGTGAGCCCGCGGTTGGGCCGCTGGTTCGATCCCCGGGATCAAACGCCTGGGTACACGCAGGAAGTGGTCATCAGCGATGGGTTGTGGAAGCGGCTGTTTGGAAGCGATCCGCATGTCGTTGGTAAAAGCATGCTGCTGGATGACGATGTCAATCGCATCATCGGTGTGATGCCAGCCGGTTTTCACGATCCCGGGCGAACCCCGCAGCAACGGAGCACGGAGCTGTGGGCGGCCGCGGGTTTTGTCGCGGCACCCTCGTCGGAGGTACGCAATCTGCGCCGCCTCCGGAATTTCGTCGGGCGTCTCCAGCCGGGATTAACGATTGCCGCAGCGCAGAGCCGGCTGGATGCACTCGTTGAATCTCTGCGGAAGCAATTTCCCGCCGATTATCCGCCGCAGAGCGGTTGGGCCCTCCGACTGGTGCCGCTGCAGGAGAGCGAGGTCGGCAACGCTCGCCAGTCGCTGATCCTGCTGCTGGGCGCGGTGGGATTGGTCCTGCTGATCGGGTGTGCGAATGTGGCCAACCTTCTGCTCGCGCGCGCCAGCGCCAGAGGACGCGAGATGGCCGTTCGCCAGGCGCTCGGGGCGCCACGGTTACGGCTGGTGCGGCAGTTGTTGACCGAGAGTTTGCTCCTGTCTCTGCTCGGCGGGGCCTCCGGCGTGGCGGTGCTCTTCTGGACCAAAGGATTTCTGCTACGGATGGTGCCGGAAAGCCTGGCAGGGATCAATGACATCTCGGTGAGCTGGAGCATGCTGGTGTTTGCTGTCGCCGCTTCCGTCGCGGCCGGTGTGATCTTCGGCCTGGCTCCGGCTCTGCAGGCCGGTCGCACCGATCTGACGGATGCGCTTCGGCAAGACGGTCGCGGCTCGCGTGGTTCTACACAGCAAACACGCACGCGCCGGATGTTGGTCGTGACGGAGTTTGCTCTCTCGTTGGTGTTGCTGATTGCGGCGGGCCTGCTGTTGCGCAGTTTCTGGGATTTGTTCAACGTGCAACTGGGATTCAATCCCGAGCGTGTCTTCGCCGTTCAAACGTGGCTGCCCGAACCGAACGTTCGCAAGACCGACATCTATGGAACCCTTATCCGGGAAGGGGAAGGGCCGCTCCTGCGCGAACTGCTTCGCCGCAGCCGGACGCAGCCGGGAGTGGAGCAAGCCGCGATCGGGACCAGCTCGTCGATCCCCTTAAGTCACGATCGAAACGTGACGCCATTGATCGTGGAGGGCCAGGATCTTCGGGGTACAGAGCCTCCTTTAGTGGAACGGTCGGATGTGTCGCCGGAATATTTTCCTTTGCTGGAAATCGCGCTGCGGCGTGGCCGTCTCTTCGACGAGAAGGACAACGAGACAGTGCCGCCGGTCGTGGTCATCAATGAGGCCCTGGCGCGGACGTACTGGCTCAATGGAGACGCCCTCGGCAAGCGCGTGAAGCTGAGACCGGCGCAGCCCTGGAGCACGGTGGTCGGCGTGATCGCCGACGCGCGAACGGAATCTCTGGCGGACGGCGGCATTCCGAAGATCTATTTGAGCGCCTATCAAACCTACGCCAGCGATCTGGTGATCTTTCTGCGCGGAACACTCGAGCCCGGTGTGGCAGCCGAACAGGTTCGCCAGCAGGTGCAGTCCGTGAACGCGGACCTTCCCGTTTTCGGAGCGCAAACGTTGCACGACGCGCTATCGGACTCGCTTTCCGAGAGGCGCCTCTCGGTGGAAATGGTGGCCGCGTTCGCGGTCACCGCGTTGCTGCTGGCTGGACTTGGCATTTACGGGACGATCTCGTACATCGTCAGCGAGCGACAGCGTGAGATTGGCATTCGGCTCGCGCTCGGCGCGCAAAGGGAAGAGATCCAGGCGATGGTGTTGCGTCAAGGATTGAGACTTGCGATGACCGGCGCCGGAGTGGGATTGGTTGGCGCGCTGATTGTGTCCAACCTGATGCAAGGGCTTTTGTACGGCGTGAGACCCACCGATCCGTTGACGTTCGTGGCGGTGACCCTCGTGCTGACGGTGGTCGCGCTGGTGGCTTGCTATATTCCTGCGAGGCGCGCGACGCGGGTCGATCCCCTCGTCGCGCTGCGTTACGAGTAACTTGACTACCGCTGAGAATAGGAGATGTCCATGAGAACGATTCGAACACGAACGATGGCATGCGCGGTCGCTATGACGACGGTTCTAAGTCTTGCTCCGCTGCGCGCGCAGACCACGCAGGTGGCCTTGTCCAAGGAGGCAGGGACCCTGTCCGACAAATTCGCCGGTCTGGCGCGGGTCATGGCCGGGAAATACGATTGGAAGCCTGCCGAAGGCGTGCGCTCGGCCGGCGACGTCTTCAACCTGATCGTGATGGAGAACGGCCTGCTCGTGGGAACCCTTACCGGTGCGGGCGCGGGTCAGGCCGGCGGGCGCGGGGCACAGGTCACAGACCCGGAAAAACTGCAGGAAGCGCTGAAGACCTCCTACGCGAACGTGGAAAAGGCCATCGCGGGGCTGTCGGACGCCGATCTGAAGGCGCCAGTGAAACTGTTCGGCAGGGATATGACCAAGGAAGATGCTGTCCGCTTTCTTTTCGCGGACCAGCATGAGCACCTCGGGCAGTCGATTGCCTATGCGCGATCAAACAAGGTCGTACCGCCGTGGTCGAAGTGAAATGTGCTGCTCTCATCCTCTCTGTTCCCGCTGCCGTTCCGCTTCCTCCAATCACTGCGCCATCTTTTCGTCATTTGCGGCGTGGCGCGCCCAGCCCTGTGCAGTCCCGTTCCAGCGGTAGTCGGTGATGGTCATGTCGATGCCGCGTTCGATGAGGAATTGCATGGCGTCGAAGTTCCCGTGACAGACGAGCTCGTGCAGGATGCTCGCCGGCTCATGGGAGCTCCAGGTGATGTTGATATCGGCGCCGTGTTCGAGGCGGAAGTCCGCCACGTCGAGGTGGCTGTTGATGACGGACCACGCAAACGCGGTATCGAGAACAACGGCGAGGCAGCCTTGTGGGCTGCCAATTGCCTGGGGACGGTCAAGCGGATGCCTTACCGATTCGGCGAGACCGCGCCTTCCTTCGCGACAAACGTCGCTGAGTGTCTACGCCAGGAATGTCTCAGAGACGAGTCCTCTGTAACGCAAGGAGGCCGTCGTCCCACAAGGTGGTTATAGCGACGATCGGACACGCGAACGTCCGAGTTCAAAAGGAGAGCGCGATGATCACACAGGACCTGCAGCCCTACGTCAGTACCGCCGATCAGGCACCCATCCAATTCTTGGGAATTCCGACCGTCCTTAGAGCGACCGGACTGAACACCAACGGTGCCTTCGGACTGATCGAACATCTGGCCGTTCGGCCGGGGTTTGCCTCGCCGTACCACACCCACCACTCCGAGGACGAGTCGTTCTATGTCTTGGAAGGCGAGATGGCCGTCTGCTGCGGTGGGAAGTGGATGATGGCCGGGGCGGGCGCGTTTGTCTTCCTTCCGCGCGATGTTCCTCACGGCTTCAGGATTCAGGGCGACGCGCCTGCGCGCTTGCTGCTTCTCTGTTCGCCCGGCGGCTTCGAGCGGTTCGTGGTGGAGATGAGCGAGGCGCACCATGCACCGATGGCCGAAGTGGCGGCGAAGTACAACATCGATGTCCACGGCGCACTGCCTCTCGAGTCGATGGGGGCCATCTCCTAGCTGCCATACAATGGGGGACGATGGATGTCGAGGTAAGCGACGCCGACCTTGCACCGCGCATCGCGGCCGGCGATCGTGGGGCAGAAGCTGAACTGTGCCGCCGCATGGGGCCGCGGATCCGGCTTTACGCTCTTCGGCACCTGCGATCGCCCTCTGCCGCGGACGACCTCGTGCAGCACGTGCTCCTGAAGGTGCTCGAAGCGCTTCGAACGGCTCGTTTGCGGGAGTCGGACAAGCTCGCCCACTTCGTGCTGGGCACGTGCCGCATGACGGTACTCGACCTTCGGCGCACCTCGCGAAGGCAGGAACAGTTGCTAACGACATTCGGAGGCGATCTCGTGCCGGATCCGCCTCCGGGGCCCAGGCTCGACGATCGTCAACTGGCTCGATGCGTTCAGACGCTCAACGAGCGCGAACGTTCTGTCGTCGTGATGACCTTCTACGACCAGCAGACGGCCGGTGAAACCGCCCGCTTTCTCGGGATCTCGGAAGCGAACGTTCGCGTGATCCGGCATCGAGCGCTTGAACAACTGCGGTACTGCATGGGGGCCAAACGATGACGTCTGCCTACAGCGACGGCCGCATCGCGTGCCCGAACCCCATCGAGGCGGCGGTTCTTATGGAGTACTGGCTCGGTCTGCTGCCGGCCGCCGCTGAGGAGATTGTCGACGAGCATCTGCTTTCATGCGACGAGTGCGGGGACCGTTTGCGCGAGACGATCGCGCTCGCTGAAAGTCTTCGGGCGCTTGCGCGATCAGGCTCCCTGCAGGTCGTGGTCGGTGACCAGTTTGTGAAGCATGCCGCCGAAACGGGCCGGCGAGTGCGGGAGTATGCGCCACCGCCAGGAGGGGGCGTGCAGTGCACGGTAGCGGCCGACGATGACCTGCTCGTGGCCCGTCTCGCCGTCGATCTGAGCACTGCGGCGCGGGTGGATCTCAGCTGGTGCGATGACCTGGGCGTCGAGTTCCTGCGCATGTCGGACATTCCCGTCGGGAATGAAACGGGAACGGTGCTTTGTCAGCAGTCCATTACGATGGCAAAGGCATCACCGTCGAATACGTTAATCGCGCGTCTCGTGGCTGTCGACGAGACGGCGGGGGAGCGACTGCTCGGTGAGTACGCCTTCCATCACACGCGAACCATCCCTGGCCCGCCCGGATGGGAGTAATCCGCGCCGGCTAAGCCAGCTGGGGAAATCGTCCAGGACAGCTAAGCGACGACGGTACATTCCGAGTAACGCCGTAGTGTTTAGAAGCCAGTTCGGCTCACGCCTCTGAACCCGTGACTCCGTTCGAGTACGCGGCTTGACTGTGTGCTCGGATTGACCACCAGACGCTCGAGGCCGCTTCGAGCTCGAACGGCCTTTCCCCCGTGGACACGAGGCGGACATCGTCCGCACCGATAGTTGCCCCGGCCCTCCACGTCCGCGGCACACACTACGGCGTCACGGTTGAGGACCGGCGACTACCCCGCCACCATTCAGTGGAAGCTGTTGTCGCGACATCGCTCACTTCCTCGTCGCCAAGTCGTAGATCAGTCCGCCGACACCGCCCACGGCGGCGCCGACGCCAGCGCCTTTCTTGCCGCCCGCGAGGGCCCCAATGCCCGCACCGCCGCCCGCTGAGCCGCCAATGATCAATGCCTCTTGTTCCCACGACCGCTTGTTCGGATGCGACGGTTCCGCGTGCCGTGACACGACGCGCGGCGCACCCTCGATCTCGCTGCGACTGCTGTCTGGGCTGACTTCGATGGGATGTAGGCCCTGTTCGTCGCTCCAGTACACAGCGTGCGGTTCCGTGCGCGTTCGGGCGGGAATCAACAGTTGCCCCTGGCGACCATCCGCCAGCTTCACGGGCACCAGCGTGCCGCGCACGCGTCCATCGGCGGTCTCCACCTCGCCGGTTCGTGCGCCGGCCACGCCGTACTGATCCTCAACCTGTTCCGGCGTCATGGCGGCGATATCCCGTGTGCACCCCGCCGCGACGGAGGCACCGATCACCAGGAGTACAGCGGACGCCATCTGCGGACACTTCATGTTCAACGCCTCCTACTAACTGATTGAACGTTGGTGTTTCTGTTTGCGCATCGCTTCGCGAGAGAGCCAGGGCTTTTGGAAACGCACCGGTGTAACGGCACGTGGTGACGAGAAAGCAAGAGAACAGCGGCGCCGTCGAACCCCACCATGAAGGCCAAGCACTATTCGTGCCCTCGAAGGGGATCTGAGGCGCTGCGGCTTTAACAACGCTCGAGGCCGCTTCGAGCTCCCACGACTGCTCCCCACGGACACGCCGCGGACATCGTCGTCTTTGGACATGCCCTTGAGTGGCCTGAGCACGCCGCTGCGCTCGCGTGATGACCCATCCCGTTGAATGCCGATTTTGACGCCCGCCTGACAAATTTCGCGCTGGCGTCGCGTGCAGGATCCCTAAGTCACCACGCGGGCGTTGGTTTTTGCGCGGCATGCTGCGTGCCGGGAACGGGAACGGGAACGCCAGGGTAATGGAAGAACCACCCCGAGGCGTGGCCCGTCGGCTCGATCATGGTGGGAGGCTTCACCTACACCAAGGCCCAGGGCGCGCCGTGAGCTGCGACTGCGTTCCACAACACCGAGGTTGTGGGCTTCGATACCGGCCAAGCGACTGCGCTGGACATCAGCGACCTGCCCACGAGTGCTTCGTGATCAAGGCTGCCTGGTGTGCTTATTTGAACGTTGACGACGAGAGGAGGAAGAGGACGCCACCCGTCAACGTGGTACCCGCGCCGTCATGATCGCTGGTGGCGATCGTGCGGCCGATGGACCCGAAGAACGAGATCTCGCGGCGCGGCGAGAACGCCACGCCGCCCGAGATCTCCCGTCGATCGCCGATCGGCCCGCCGATCACGTCCGTCGTCCAGGCCCGGCTGAACGCGGCGGACACCGCGACTCGCGGCGTCGCCTGAGCCCCGATGCCCCCGCCCGCGAACCACACGCCTGGCGTGAAGTAGCCGGCGCTGCCAAACACGCGCGCGGTGCCC
>DASXIR010000055.1:0-5191 GCA_036497895.1 Vicinamibacterales bacterium
GCTCGCGCTCTTCGGCTCGACGCGCCACGCGTGGTCGACGCCGCTCGGCCCGCACACGTTGTGTCTGCACTCGGGCGACCTCGAGTGCGGGTCGTGCATGGACGCGGAGTGCCGCTTCGGTGACGTGCACTGCCTGACGCGTTACACGGCAGAGTTCATCGTCGAACAGGCAGAGGCTCTCGTCGCGCGCGCCGCAGTAAGCGATCGGCTGGTGTAACCAACACGAGATCTGTTACCGGTGTCTGGGATTTCACACGCAAATTCAGGCCCGGTTTACCGGGCGCGTTGCTTTTCAGGTGCTCTCAGCGAGTCCAAAGGAGAAGCGAAGCGCCCCACGTGCACCGGTACGGCTAGAACGTCTTGCCGGCTTTCAGGTCGAAGCAGAACTTGGCGCTGCTGGCTCCGTCAGCCAGACAGACCCTCGAAAACGCGAAGCTAGCGCTTTCGACCGCGGCCTCGCTCGTGGAATTGCCGCTGGCCTGCCAGGACGAGACGCGCAGGTCGCTGAGCGTCACGGTCGTCGTGGTGCCATCCTTGTTGCTCGCCGTGAGCGTGAGCGTGGGAAACGCCTTGCCGGTCATCACCGCGCCAAACAGTGCGGGGCTGCACGCATCGAACCCCTTCAGGACGTTGAGATCCGAGACGGTGGGCTTGCCGGCGCCGCCACCGCCGCCGCTCAAGTCGCCGGGATTGCTCGCGCCCCAGCTCCAGGACAGCACCTCGAACGCGTCAGTTCCGGCCGCCGTCGAGCAGCCGAGAGAGCCGAGCGTCACCGCGATCGCCGACTTGCCGGTGTTTCCCTTCGCGGGCGGCCCCTGGGCCGCGACGCCCACAGACAGCACGAGCACGACCGTCGCAACCGACCAGACTTTCATGGACACCTCCTGCACGTTCTGTGAGATCACGGGGGAGTAAGGTTCGTGGAGGCAGATCATACATCAAGCGAAGCGCCGCTCGTGTGCGCCGCGCACTCGCCGACAAGGTCTCCGCTGCAGTGCCCCGCGTTCGTATCGTTCGTGCTCTTTGCAATACCTGACGGTCCGTCGCGGCCGCCACTCGTCGCCGACGGAGGCGAGTATGCGTTAGACCGGCGGTGCCGTGCCGCTGAGGGCCATCTCCGGCGCGATCTCCGGCGCGACCTTCGCCTTGTTCTCGCCGAAGATCGTTGCGTGTGAAATCAGTCCCGGAACTTGTGCAGCAGGCTCTCAATCGTGGACGGTTCGGGGCGTTCCGCGAGCTCGACGAAGTGGAAACGCGTCACCGCGTCAGCTCCCCAGAGGCGGCCGACCGCGATTAGCAGATCCAGATCCGGCCGGATCCCATCCGGCACGGCCGTCGTTGCACTGGTCTCAAGGAGCTCCTCGTAGCTGAGCTCGCTTAGATGGATCGTCTGCCGGCCCCTTTTGAGTTCGTGGTCCGGCACCGTCGTACTCTCGATCAAGGCGTGCAGGAGCCGCTCGCGCCAATCACGGGGGAGCCGGTCGAACGCGGTGCGAAACCACATCATGCCGAGAAGCCGTCTCACCTCGGTTCCGTCGACGGGGATGTTCGATGTGCCGTCGCCCGCCAGCGCCAGTGCTGCCGGATCGGCACGGTTGAGGGCGACCGCGAATTCCCGGAGCGTGGTAAAGCCACGTGCCGGAGACGCATTGCCGATCGTTCGATTCGATCGGTTCGTGTGTGGCTCGGGCGGCGCAGGCGATTCCGCATCAGCCAGTGGTGCGTGGGCGGCCGTGCGCACGCCTTTCTCGAGGCTCCAATCGACTTCGAGCGGGGGCTGCGTTCCTGTGTACTCGGCGAACAACGCCGTCACGCCCCACGGTTTCGGCATGCCGACCGCTCGCGCGTACAGCGGACTGTAAGGACTCCTGGCATCGACGCCCATCGCGGCGCCAACCCGTCCCTTGATCTGTGCATCCACGAGGTTCGACCAGTCGCCTTCAATGCAGATCAAAGACGTCCCAGCGGGCTTGTGAAAGGCGTAGTACGGATTCTCACAGCATTGGCGGGCTGCGTGCTCGACCTGTTCATCGCTCGGATCGCGGCCGTCCGGAGGATCGATCTCTGCGAAGCCGATTCGCAGACGGCCACGGCCGGCAAACAGGACCGAGAGATCGGACGGATCGACCTGCGAGAGGTCCCACAAGACATAGATCAGGCCGCGGAGCCCGCGCGCGATAGGAATATTCATTCGTTCGAAGACGACCGGCTGCGGCTGCGGATCGTGTTCGGTGTATCCACGGTCGTTCAGAAGTTCGATCAGCCGGATGCCGGCTGCGTCGAATTGCTCGATGGCGCGTACGGCGTGGTCGTAGTGCCGCTTGTCCACCTCGTGCCGCTCGAACGATGGCCGGACGAAGATAGGGATCACCAGCTTCTTCTGCTGACGCGCGATCTGCGCAAGTGGAAACATCGTTCCCGAACCGGTGCCTTTGCCTCCAGAGCCGATCAAGATGATGATCGAATAGCGGCTGAACAGTTCCTCGACTTCGCTGCGTGATTCCTCGAGCGCGCGGAGCGCCACCTCCGGGTCGTGCCTGGCGCCGAGACGGCCGGTGGTGTGAGCGCCGATGAGCAACCGCTCCTCGCTGGGGAGATCGGACAGCGCAAACTCGTTGGTGTCCAGAAATCGAGGGGTCACAGCGCGCCTGAGCCGTTCTGCGTAACCGGCATCGGTCTTCTGCGTCACCGCCACGTCACGCCGGAACGTCGCCATCACTGATCGCAGAATGTTTCCACCGCCGCCGCCCGTGCTCACAAGGAGGATATGCATGACACACCTGACGGCCTGCGATCCGCGATGAATTGAAATGGCACCACGATCCATCCTGCTTTTGTGTAAGGCGCACCGCTCACGAAGGAGTCGTCGGCAAGCACGCGCACGACTCGGGCCACGTCGTATTCGACGTTCTTTTTGTGGTCAGACAGGTTTGGATAACGCCGGCCCTCGCCAGGCGCGAGAAGAATGTCGAATCGTCCGCGACGCGCGCCAAAGCGGAGATCCGATCTCACCGGACGTTCCTCGGCGTCGTACCGAACCAGTGGCCGTTCGAACTCATCAACGAATCGATGGACAAAGTACCGCACGATGAGGGACGCCGTCTTCCTGCGGGTGAGATAGTCGTCGACCATCCGCCACCCGCACCAGGGAACAACCATCGCGGCGCAAAACCACAGCACCCGGAGATCGATACCCGCGAGTCTTCGAACCACGTCGGAGACGACAGAAGGCCGTCCATCGCTGGCGTCCGCGTCCGCGCTTGCGAGCGCCGCCGGCGCAGCGGGCGCCGACAGTACTTCGGGAACACGGGAGCCGTTGAGAGCTTCGTATGCGTCGCCAGCCGCGGATTCTTCGACGTGAGCTGCGTTCACAGACATGGCCGACGAGATGATGCAGGCCCGCCAGCCGAGACGAATACGGTTGTATTGCGATTTGGGAACCGCCCTCGACGAGGGGTTCATGATCTGGAACCACTCGTGATACGCGTTCTCGCCGTTGCCGGTCAGGCGTCGCGCGGCCTGCGTGGCGGACTCGCCACGCCGGATTGCGCGACAGACGGGCGACTGCGCAAAGGCGGGTGTGGGTACTGCCTGCAGCATCAGGACGATCGGCAGCGCAGACCAGGCGACGCGCGTCAGCGACTGGAATGCCGACCTCATCAGCACGTTGGGAAACATGAGGGCCCTGTCGCGGCTAGCATACCGCTCCTTGGGTCTTTCGGCCGGTCTGCGGGTGCGCGATATCGGCTGGCAACGAGCACGGTGCCCAGCGTCGCGCGGATGCCTGCGAAGCTCTTCAGGAATGGCAGCAGTGAGGCGGTCCGACAACCTCGCCACTTCAGGTTCGAGGGGACCGCGTCCGGATTCGTCAGGCCAACGTCACTGATTGGTCTGCCGAGCTTGAACGCCTTGGCGCGGACCCACTCTGGTCCGATGGACCCGTGCTGCGTTCCCTTCTTCCGGTGGTGTGTGCGTGGCGGGCAGGGAGTCGATGTGCAGTGACCCTCATGAGTAAAACGCGGCGAACGTCTCAGCGCGCCCAGCCTTCACGATGCAGGAGCGCCTCGACCCGCTGGCGAATCTCGTCACGAATCTCGCGAACGCGTGACAGGGATTCGCCCTTCGGATCGTCTACCGGCCAGTCGTCGCGTCTCAGGCCAGGGACGACCGGACACTGCTCGCCGCATCCCATCGTGACCAGCAGGTCGGCTGCCTGTGCGAGATCCTGCGTCAGCTTCGACGGTCTTGCGTTCGACAGATCGATCCCGACTTCGAGCATCGCCGCGGCAACTTCCGGATGCACATGTGGCGCGGGATCGGTGCCGGCGGATACGGCCCGGGCCTGGACCGGATCCGCCAGCAGGTTGAACCATGCCGCCGCCATCTGCGACCGGCCGGCGTTGTGGACACAGGCAAACAGGACCGAGTGGGTCACGGGCAGCAGGCCGGCCCGCAGCACGTTGCACCGGCCGGTTTCGTCGCGCGGACGAACGCGCTGATGAACCGGCCTTCGACTTCTTTTGCGAGCGCGTCCGCGTCCAGGCCTTCGCCAGTCAGGAACGTCCGCGCATCGTTGATGTCATAGACGCGAGTCGCCTCGATCCCGACATTGTCAAAGCCCGCCCTCGTCAACTTGGCGACGTACTCGTAGTCGCTCAATGCGCCGGCCACGCAACCGATCCACAGTTCCATGCTGGATCTGATCGCCGGGGGCACCTCACCGCGCACGACAACATCGGAGACGGCGAATCGCCCGCCGGGCTTGAGTACCCGGAAGGCTTCTTTGAGGACACGGTCCTTGTCGCCCGAGAGATTGATGACGCAGTTCGAGATGATCACGTCGACGGTATTGTCGGGCAGCGGAATGTGCTCGATCTCGCCTTTGAGGAACTCGACGTTCTGAAGACCGCTCTTTCGTTTGTTCTCCTCGGCGACCGCCAGCATTTCATCCGTCATGTCGAGGCCGAATGCCTTGCCGGCAGGCCCGACCCGGCGAGCCGAGAGCAGCACGTCGATGCCACCGCCAGAGCCGAGATCGAGCACGGTCTCGCCAGCCTTCAACTCCGCCAGCGCCGTCGGGTTGCCGCAGCCGAGCGATGCCTTCAGCGCGAGCTCCGGGACATCACGCTGCTCGCTGCCGTCGTAAAGGTTGGAGGTGATGGGGTCGCACGATGACTCGAGGCCCACGGCG
>DASXIR010000056.1:0-7960 GCA_036497895.1 Vicinamibacterales bacterium
TCACGTCCGCCGGCAATCCGGGGCCATCGTCGATCACGTCAACCACCACCGCCGGCATCGCCGGCACGGCGCCGGCCACGGCCGGGTCGCCTTCGATGGAGCCGGCGACCGCCGAAATCGAGATGTGACCGCTGCCGACCAGTGCCTCGAACGCGTTCGCCAGCAGATTGGTGAACACCTGCGACAGCTGGTTATGGTCGGCCTCGATCATGGGCAGTCCCTGTTCGACGTGCACGGCGACCGTCACCTGGCCCCGCCGCGCCTTGGACTCGGCCATCGTCACCGACTGCTGCACCACATCGGAGAGGTCGGTACGCTCGACCTGGAGACGAACCGGGCGCACGAATTCCAGCATCTCGACGACGATGGCGTTGGCCAGCTTGGCTTCGCTGAGGATGTCGGCGAGCAGTGACTGTGCGTCTTTCGAGTCAGGGACCTGGCGGCGCAGCAGACCCGCCATCACCTCGATGCCGGCGAGCGGGTTCTTCAACTCGTGGGCGATGCCCGCGGCCATCTCGCCGAGCGAAGCCAGCCGATCGCGCAGCCGTTCGCGCTCCTCGAGTTGCTCGACCTGCGTCAGGTCCTTGAAGAACAACACCGCGCCGATCGCCGTCCCATCGTCACTCTTGACCTGCGAGAGCGTGTAACCGATCACACGGTCGAGGTCGCGGAGCCGCGCTTCCGCGCGATTCGGCAGGTGGCTCAACTCGAACGCCGTGGACAGGATCCGCAGAATCTCGGGACGGTCGCGCAGTACATCGCCGAACGGCCGGCCGACGTCGTGGGCTTGCTGTTCGATCGAAAAGATCCGGTACGCCTCGGCATTCATCAACGCCAGGGTGCCATCGCGCCGGAACGCGATCACACCGTTGCGCATGCTGCTGACGATGTGACGGAAGAACTTGTCTTCGGGCAGAGCCGGGGCCGGGCCGGCCGGGGCCGGCTCATGGTCGACGGGGGCCGGCGGGACAGACGAGGTTCCCTTACGCCGGAGGGCGCGCGAATCGAGTCGGGGAGGCGTGTGGGTCATGAGACTCACTGGAACTGAGCGAGTGAAAGGGCAAACGGTATGCCTGAGCCAGAATCCTCGTAAGGCCCCAGAAACCCGCGTGATATCAATCTGTTAGGGAACTTTTCCCATGGCAGTTTGTATCGTTATTGTAATCGAATTACGATTTTGTCAGGGTTCGGTGGCGAGGTCGGCGGCGGACTGAAGCTCTTCCCATTGATGCATGAGGTCGCCGTGCTGCCACATCAGCGCCTGGTGCTTGTCGATGACCGGCTGGGCCGTGGCGTGGTTTTCGTAGAAACCGGGGGCGGCCATCTGCGCCTCGATCTCGCGCATCGCCGTCTCGCATTCCGCGATCCGCGCTTCCATCTGTTCGACGCGAGTTCGCCGGGCCTGGAGCTCGCGCGATTTTTTCCGGGCGTCGGCGTCCTGCCGCTTCTTGTCCTCGTGCGACTGTTTCTGTGGCTGGGCGGGGGGAGTGGGCGTTCGTTCGGCTGAAGTCTTCGCGCCGCGGTTCTGCACGTCCGGCGCCTTCACGCTGCGTTTCGGTTCGACGGCCTTCACGATCCGATCGTGCCCCGCGGTTGATCCGTGTTCCTTTCGATACAGAAACTCCGCGTAGGTACCGGGATACATCACGGCGTCACCGTTGCCGTTGATCTCGATGATCTTGGTGGCCAGCCGTTCGACAAAGTAGCGATCGTGCGAGACGAAGATCATGGTTCCGCCGTAGTCCACCAGCGCGTCGAGCAGTACGTCTTTCGAATCGAGGTCGAGATGGTTGGTCGGTTCGTCGAGCAGCAGCACATTTGACGGCCGCAGCAGCATCCGTGCGACTGCCAGCCGGGTCCGTTCGCCGCCCGACAGCACCCTGACCTTCTTGTAGACATCGTCGCCGGAGAACAGGAACCCGCCGAGGATGTTCCGGATCATCGGCACCATATTCATCGGCGATCCGTCCTGCAGCGTTTCGTAGACCGTCGGCGCCGGATCCATCCGCGTGGCTTCGTCCTGGGCGAAGTACTGCATGACGACGTTGTGGCCCAGCGTGCGGGTGCCGGAATCCGGTGCCTCCTCGCCCGAGAGCATCCGCATCAGCGTCGATTTGCCGGCGCCGTTGGGGCCGACCAGGGCGATCCGATCGCCGCGCTCGACGTGCAGGCTCAGGTCCGTGAAGACGACGACGTCGCCATATGCCTTGCGGACGTGTCCGAGCTCGATCACCATCCGTCCGCTCTTGCCGCAGGACGGAAAATCGAAGTGAATCTTCTTCCGTTCCGCCGGGACCTCGAGCGGCACGACCTTCTCGAGCATCTTGATCCGGCTCTGCACCTGCGCCGCTTTGGTCGCCTGATACCGGAAGCGGTCGATGAACATCTTGACCCGCGCGACCTCTTCGTCCTGTTCGCGCTTGGCCTTGCGCATCGCCTCGATCCGCTCGTGATGCTCGGCGAGGTAGCCGCTGTAGTTGGTGTGGTAGTCGGTCAGCGTACGGAGCGTGAGGTCGGCAATCCGGGTGACGACAGCGTCGAGGAAGTAGCGATCGTGCGATACCAGGATCACCGCGTGCGGGTAGCCGTTGAGGTACTCCTCGAGCCAGTTGCGCGCCTCGAGGTCGAGGTGGTTGGTCGGCTCGTCGAGCAGCAGCAGGTTGGGCTGGCCGAGCAGCAGCTTCGCCAGCGCGATACGCATCTGCCAGCCACCCGAAAACGTTTCGGTCGGCCGTTCGAAGTCAGCCGTCTTGAAGCCGAGGCCGCCGAGCACCGTCGCCGTCTTCAGTTCGATGCTGTAGCCGTCACGGAGCCGAAAGCTGTCCTGAAGGTCGCTGTAGCGATGCAGCATCGCGTCGTGTTCGTCTTCAGGAATCTCCGGGTTTCCCAGCTGATCCTCGATGGCGTGCATCTCCGCCTTCATCGCGATCAGGTCGGCGAACGCACCCGACGCCTCCTCGAAAACGGTGTGACCTGAATGATTCAGGCCATCCTGCGGAAGATAGCCGACGGTGAGCGCGTTGGGCTTCAGCACCGCGCCCGAGTCGGGCTCGTCGATGCCGGCCATCATCTTGAGGAGCGTGGTCTTGCCGGCGCCGTTCGGGCCGCACAGCCCGACGCGTTCACGGTCGGTGATCTGCCAGGTCACATGATCGAACAGGACGCGATCGCCGAAGGTTTTGGTGAGGTCTGAGAGTTGAATCATGTCAATGGCTGAGGGCTAATGGCTGATGGTCATGGTCGATGGACTGAACCATCGGCCATAACCATCAGCCATCAGCCCTCAGCCATGATATCGAAAGCGCGTTATTCTCCGAGCGCTTTCGCCGCCGCGGCGAGCACCTGCGGCACGCGGAACGGCTTGGTGAGGTAGCCCGCAACGCCGAGGTTGACTGCTTCGATCGCGCTCGATTCGGTGGAGAAGCCGGTGATGATGATGACCGGCAGGTCCGCCTTGTAGCGCTTCGCTTCCCGGATGACCGTCAGGCCGTCCATACCCGGCATCTTCAGATCCGCGATCAGCAGATCGTAGGGGTAGAGCCGCATCCGCTCGAGCGCAGACCGGCCGTCCGGCGCCACGTCAACATCGTATTCCGCCAGCGCCAGCGTCTTGCCCAGCAGATCTCGAATGCTCGCCTCGTCGTCCACCACCAGCACGCGAGGACGCGCGGTACCGGTTGACGGACGCGTTGGCGCCGCCGGTGCGGTGCGGGCGCCGCCGCCGCGGGGACGCTGGCTGTCGAGCCAGGCGTCGATGTCGCGCTTGCGGAACCGCCATTGGCGGCCGACGCGGACCGCAGGAATCTTGCCGGCCTTGATCAGCCGATAAACAGTTCGCAGATTGACCTGGAGATATTCCAGGACCTCTTCCGTTGTCAGAAACGTTTCGTCAATCATGCTTCGCGTCCCGGCGATGATGCGGTCGGCAGTTCCACGGTGAACACGGCGCCGCCCTCTGGGTGATTAGCGGCGACGATCTGACCGCCGTGCTCTTGCACGATTCCGTACGCAATGGCCAATCCGAGGCCGGTGCCCTGGCCGACTTCCTTCGTGGTGTAGAACGGCTCGAAGATACGGGACAGGGTGCCCTCCGAAATTCCGACGCCGGTGTCGCGCACAGTCGCCACGATCCGATCCCGCGACGGCGGCGTCGACGTCGTGATTTCGATGCGTCCGGGCCGACCGGTCGCGGTGATCGCGTGCTCCGCGTTCATGATCATGTTGAGGAACACCTGGTGCAGCAGCAGCGGGTCGCTCTGCACGCGCGGCAGTTTCTCATCATAGTGTCGCACGACTTCGATGTCGCAGGCACGATGTGCGGGCGCCCGCAGCGCCAGCACCTTCTGCAGGACGACGTTCAAACTTACCGAGCGGCGTGCCAGCCGACGCGATCCTGCAAAGACCAACAGGTTGCGGACGATTTTCGCGGCACGGTCGGCTTCGCGATAGATGGTCTGGACCTCGCGCCTGATCTGCTTGGGGAACGCGCCGGTGGTGCGCAGCAGCTCCAGGTGGCCGAGCACGCCCTGCAGCGGATTGTTCAGCTCGTGCGCAATTCCCGCGACGAACTGCCCCAGGCCCGCCAGCTTTTCGGTCTGGGTCAGCCGCTTGCGTAATTCCTCACGCTCCGCCTCGAGCTGAGTCTGCGGCGTCATGTCGCGGGCGACCAGCACGCTGCCCACCAGCTCGCGATCCTGATTCAACAGATCTGTAACTGTCACGGTGAACGGTCCCTTGAGCGCCGGATCGTGCACCTCCCGGGTGATCGCCGCGTCATTGGCCGATCTGTTGGGCGAGGATCGGTGCCGCTCGATCCAGCCGGCGAGTTCCGCCCCGATGTGATCGGCCAGCGGCTGGTCGATCAACTCGTCGCGCTGCCTGCCGAGCCGCGACGCGAACGCCGCGTTGACGTGGACGATGCGGCCGCGCATGTCCGAGACGGCGACCAGGTGCGAAATCGAGTCGAAGATGTTCTCCAGCTCCCGCCGCGACCTGATCACATCATCGAGCAGCTGCATGTTTTCGATCGCGCTCGAGAGCTGCCGGCCGAGCTCATCGGCGCGATTCAGCAGGTCGAGCTCGCCGCCGGTCTCGCCGCGGACGCCTTCGAACACGACAGCGCCGAGCGCCCGGCGGGTGCCGCGCAGCGGCACCGTGACGAGCGCGGTCGCTTCGGCTGCAGTGGCGGTGATCTCGGCGCGCGCGCCGCGCATGGCGGTGGCCGCGGGTGCAGTGGCGTCCTCGCTGCTGATCCGGACGCCGCGCGCCACGCTGGTCGGATCAGACGAGGCACGCAACATCAGGTGCCGCGCCCGGCGATCGTGGATCCATACCGAGGTGCGGTCGGCGGCGAACAGCCGGTTGGCGCCGTGACAGAAGATGTCGAGCCCGGCGGCGAGGTTCAACGTCGCGGAGAGACTGGCGGAGAACTCACCGAGCAATTCGCGGACGTCACGCTGCAGGTCGGCGGTCTGCCGCAGGCGCATCAACTCGAGCGCGGTGACGAAGGCGTCGCCGATTTCGAGGGTATCGCCGATGTCAGATGCGGCCGGCGGCGCCGCGAAGCCGACGGCGAGCAGGCCCAGCCGCTCACCGCTTCGCACCAGCGGCAACAGCAGCGCGGCCGGCGTGCCGAGGCGCGTGGCAAGGTCCGGCGTTTGTCGGCCCGCGTCGGCAATCAGGGTCGGCGCGCCGCGGTCGAACGTGCCGCCAACGCAGCCGGCCTCCTCGGCTCCCGGCAGGAAGGGCTCCGTGCGTAACGTGTCGAGCGCAAACCCCGAGGTTGCCTGCAGGATCCCGTCTCGCGGGTTGACCTGAAACAGGAGCGAACACGAGCCACCCGTCACGTCCAGTGCGTGCTGATGCAGATGCGGCAGGAGATCGTGGGCGTTGCTGGTGTGCGCCAAGAGCGAAACGAGGGTCTGGCGCGTGACCGACACGCCGTCAGTCGTGCCGGAGTCCGGACGCGTCGCTCGCCTGGCTGGGGTGTCTCGGGACATTCAGGGTTGGTCGGGGCCGGACCGGGCCGCGTCCGGCGATTCTACAGCGAATCGAACGAGCCGATCCAACCGCACGAACCTTTGGGCCGAGCCGCGGCGCTTACCGCAAGGCGTGTGGTATCAGCCGGTTAGGCCGATGCTCGGAATATAATTCAAAGACAGGCCGGCGACCCGACTGCCGACGGTCATCCACCGTCTTAGTACGCGAGGGATCGAAGTGGCCGGCCGCATACCGGCCGCGGTCATCCCCGAGAGAGGCCTTCCCGCCCCGCATGACGTGGACGGACGAGGAGCTCGTCGCCAAATCGATAGGCGGCGACGCTGAGAGCTTCAACCAACTGGTCCTTCGATGGGAACGGCCCATCTATGCCCTTGCGTACCGAACCATCGGCCGCGAAGAGGATGCACGCGACGTCTGCCAGGAGACGTTTCTCCGGGCGTTCCGCGCGCTGCCCGGGTTTCGAGGGCAGGCGAAATTCTCGTCCTGGCTCTATCGGATTGCGCTCAATCTGTGCCGCGACTGGATGCGGCGCGAGCGTCGCACGCCGGTCGTGCAACCGCCGGAAGACGTCGATCTGATGGAGCTCGCGGCAGCCGCCGAGCCGTCGGAATCGATCGAGGAACTGGTGGCGCGCAAGGACCTGTCGCGGCTGGTCGAGCGCGCGATGACACTGCTGCCTGAAGAGCAGCGAACCGCGATTGTGTTGAAGGAATATCACGGGCTGACGTTTCAGGAGATCGCGGATCTGGCGAACTGCCCGCTGAGTACGGTAAAAACCCGCCTCTATCAGGGGCTCACTGTCTTGCGCCGGGAACTGGCGAAGAACGCCAAAGCAACGTTATGACTGCATCCATCTGCTCATATCCGGGCGATCGCGACGAAGCGCTGATCGCGGCACTCTACGACGATGGCGATCCGGTGAAGCTGTCGGCGTTCGAAGCGCACATGGCAGGGTGCCAATTGTGCCGCGACGAAATCGACACACTCCGGGGTGTGCGGGCCCAGCTGTCGCGATGGGCTCCGCCCGAACCGACCTTCGGCATCATCGGCCGCCAACCGCAAGTCGACAGTCCCGAATCGACCGTGGTCAATCACCAATCAACCATGTCGCATGGGTCGGCCTGGCGGCAGGTGCCGGTGTGGGCGCAGGTCGCGGCGGCGTTGCTGTTCTTAGGTGTGTCAGCCGGCATCGCGAATATCGACGTCCGGTATGACGCCAGTGGTTTGAGCGTGCGGACCGGTTGGCTGACGCCGGCGTCCGATCGACGGGTGGCTGCGGCCGGTCAGGTCGCGCCGAATGTGACAGTGGTTCCGGCGGCCGCGCCGGCGCCGGTCGATCCGGCGCCGTGGCGCGCCGATCTGGTGGCGCTCGAACAGCAGATGAAGAGCGAGATGCACGCATCGCTGGCGGCAGCGCCGCGTGCGGTCTCGGCCAGCGACGCGGATCTGATTCGGCGCGTCCGCGCGCTCGTGGATGAAAGCGAAAAACGTCAGCAGACCGAACTGGCGCTGCGGGTCGCGGAAGTGCTGCGCGACGTCAGCTCGCAGCGGCAGGCGGATCTCGTGAAGATCGACCGCAGCCTCGGCGCCGTTCAGAACAACCTCGGCGTCGAGGTCATGAAGCAGCGGCAATCATTGAACCTGCTGTACCGCGCATCTCAGAAACAGTGACGTCAGGGGGCATCGTGAAACGGCTCGCATCAATGGTCATGGCAGGAACGGTCGCGGCGAGCGGCTCGGCATATGCGCAGTCCGCGGCGTCGGCGGCAGCCGCGCGCGCGGCGGGTGAGCAGCGCTACCAAATCGGGCAGATGGAACGCGTCCTCGAGGGCGCAGTGGAGCACGGTCTCGCGGTGACGCGCGATCGCGTCCAGGCGCTGGCGCAGGCGCAGCCCGATACGCTGGTCAGCGACAACGCCCACGTCCGCGGGTTCCGCCTCGAAGGCTACGGCGTGTTTTT
>DASXIR010000057.1:0-2687 GCA_036497895.1 Vicinamibacterales bacterium
CTCCGCGTTGACGGAGAATGTGTCGTTCGAGACGCTCGCGCTGCCTGGTGTACCGACAGCGCCGACATCGGTGTAATGCCACGGTGCTGGAACTGGAGTACCCGTCGCCGTCTCTAGTGTCGGCATGTCCGCTGGCACGTAGGAGTCGTTCAGCGTCGTCGGGTCGTGACTCGTCACTGCGACGCCGGCGAGCGCGGCGCCGGTCATCCACTGCGTCGTGCCGATGAGCTGGCACGAGTACGCACCCGACCCGGGGGTGCAAATGCTCGCGGTAACGGTGTCGCCGCTGCGGCTCAACTGGACATACTGATAGATCGAGACGCCGGAGCTCATCGGTGTCACGCTGACGCTGCCGCCCGACAGGAACGTGGTGGCCCCTCCAGCGACGGAGCGTTCCATGAACTCGATACCGCCATCTGGCTTAATGTCGAGAATCACCTCAGGCGACCCGGGGTCGAGGCTCTGCCGCAACATCACGCCGGCCTTCGCGTAAGGTTGGGTGCTCGATTCGCCGCCGAGCTCGGCCGAGATCGCCGCATCGCCGGAGATTGGAGCGTAGACAAACCGGAAACTGTCCGCCGCGCCCCAGATGTCGGCGCCGGCGCCGCCGAAGAACAAGTCGCCGTCGGGGCCTTGATACGCGTAGCCAGGCGTACCCACCGCGCCGATATCGGCGGTCGTCCACGGCGGCGGCAGATTTCCACCGTCGACGAACCTCAATAGCTCACCACCGCTGTGCGCGATCACGTACTGGTTGCCGACGACCCGGTACGTGGCGCTGATCGTGCCGCCGCCGACCACGCCGGTCGCGAAGAGGGGCGTGCCGGATCGATCGGCCGTCGCGTAGGCGCCAATCGAGCCGCTCATCGAGAAAGAGGTTGTGAACGTCTGAAAGGTGCTGCCGTCGCCAGTGGCGGGCGGCGCGACGAAGGTCTTCGCGCGAATCGTCAAGCTGCCGGTAACCCACGCCTGATACTGCGCACCGCGATACGTCTCTGGCAGCGGATGGTTTCCAGCGTTCGTGACGGGGATGGTCGTGCTGAAGTCCACAGTGTCGCCGCCATTGAAGCCGCCCTTCGCGGCCTGGTAGTACTCAGACATGAACTGCGAGTTGCCCTGCGAGTTACTGCCCGCGATCGCGAAGCTCGAGAGACTTCCGTCCCACGGCAGGGTCGCGCTTCCTGAGCTGATGGGAATCGGTTGTGCGAACGCAGGCGATCCGGCGGCCCACAAGCACACGCACGCGCCAGCAATCATGAAATTCGTTGCCATCGAGCCCTCTGCCGTTCGCGCCGGTGCAACAAGCATTCCGAGCAATAGCCCTTCCGACCGCGCTGGCGTGGCTCCGTCGTTCGTACGGCGTCTGGCCGTTCAGCGCGCGCAGCGGCGCTGACTTCTACCGGACGGTCACGCGCGCCAGCCGTGGCGCGTCATGGGCAGGCGTGCGAAGCGGCAGCCGCGCATGACGCCGAGTGGCGAATGGCTGGTCGACCAGATCTCCCGGCTCCTGGAGCCTGATGAACGTGACGCGTCCGAGGCGATCTCGCGGAATCGCGTCTGACCGAGGCCGCGCCGTTCGAGACCTGCTTGGTTCGGTTCTTCGACAGCAGGCCGTTCTCTGGTTGGATTGGCCGCCGTGGGTGGTCTGGCGGCCATCGTGGTGCCGCTCGGCATGGTGTTCAGCCTCACATCCAGGCAGTGGGCGAACACCATCGCAGTTGGCGCCTGGCAGTATGCGAACTCATTGCGTAAAGATCCCTGCGCATATCTCAACCGCGGGGCGGCAAAGGACCGCGGTCGAATCGTCACCTTGATGAGCTCTTCGATCATTCACGGGCGCTGCGGCAGAGCGCGACAACCTGAAGTGGCCCGTGCCGTCGAGACAAGCGCGCCACAACTCGGCTGCTCCTGCGATTGAATGAAGACACATGAGCGCGTCACTTGAGTTCTTGCTCGCGCTCCACGAACAACGAGAAGTCAGGTAACCAGGCATTCGCGTTGCATTTCCTCAGTTACCGGTTGCCCCAAATGGCCAAAGCGGCGAACGCCGACGCGCTCCGGGACGCCTTCGAGGGAGACCTGGAAGAAGCGCGCCGACACGTTGAGCGCTCCTTCAGGCCGATTGATTCTGCGGGCTATGATGACCGCATGCCTGACGAACTGGAAATCAGTACGGAACACCTGCAGGAGACGATTCACGAGCCGCCGACGGACTCGCTGCTCCGCAACATCGCGTTGACCACCGCCTTGCTCGCGGCCCTCGGCGCCATCGCGGCGTTGCAAGCGGGCGGCACCGTCAATGAGGCGTTAGTGTTGAAGACCGAGGCCGGGCGGCTTCAGGCCGAAGCCTCCGATCAATGGAGCTACTATCAGGCCAAAGGGATTAAAGCGACGATTCAGGACGGGGCGCGCACGACGTGGATCGCTGCCGGCAAACCGGTGCCTCCTAGCGTTGATGCCGCGATTCAACGATACGGGGCGGAACAGCAAGACATCGAGCAGGCCGCGCATGAGAAAGAGCGCGAGCGCGACGAAAAATCTGCGGGCGCCGATCACCTGCTGGCCCGTCACCATCGCTTTGCGACCAGCGTCGCCGTCCTTCAGGTGGGCATCGCGCTGGGAGCAGTAGCCGCATTAACGCGGCAACGTCTCGTCTGGCTGGGGTCGGGGATTCTCGGCCTCGCAGG
>DASXIR010000058.1:0-13250 GCA_036497895.1 Vicinamibacterales bacterium
CCGGCACGTCAAGTCTGCCGACTTCGTTCTTGTTCGGGTCGAGCCAAGTGATCCAGTCGCCGCTCAGCTCCTGCGTGCCGTAGACGCGACCGTTCGCATTGACCGTCGGGTCGACCTTGGCCGTCGAGATCTCGTCGTGCACGAACGTCGTCGGGCTGCCCCACTCCCATTCGGTAATCACGACGTTGCGCTCCACGCCAGTCGGCCGCGACGGCTTCTGGGCCGGCAGCTCGCCCTTCGCGATCCGGTCGGTCCAGTCGGCGAACACCTCCAACGCGCGCTGACGGCCGAGTGGGCCGAGCGTGCTGTCCATATAGGCGCCGCTGATACCCACCTGCATGCGGTGATCCCAGGCATCCACGGAGTTCTTGAACGTGCCAAGGGCCGGCGAAATCTCTCGCGTGGCCTTGGTGCCAAGCTGATGGCACTGCGAACACGAGTTCACCATCTTGGTATAGCCAATCCAGGTGCCCTGCGTCTTCATCTGCTCGCCGATGCCGTTGCCGGTCTTCCCCGTTCCCGGGAAGTCGCTCTTCGGCGGCGGCTGGAGCAAGGCGAACCAGTAGTTCGCCGGGTAGTATTGCGCGGCCTCTTTCTCATTCGGCGCGACTGTCGCGGTGAGGTTCACGTTCTTGCCGGGCGCGCTCTTCACTTTCGGACCGTCAACGAGACCGTACCCGCGCGCCCACAGGTCGTAATTGGCGTTGGGCAACTGCGGCAGCAAATACCGGCCGCGGTCGTCGGTGACGACGATCTTGATGAACTTGGTCGGCAGATCGTGGGTTTCGGCAATGACCCACACGCCGGCCTCCGGTCCCGCCGAGCTCCTCACCACTCCGGCAATATCGCTCGGCCCGACTTGAATCGCAGCCCCGCCCGCCTGACCCGCGCTCGTGATCACATTGGACAACCCGAGCACGATCGACACGCCGACTGCGGCCATTCCCCAGACGCTCGCACGTTTAACCATCAGAGTCTCCCCCGGCGCGGCCGATTCTATCCTTCGTCGTCTCACCTTGCTAGCCTCTTCCATGAGTGACGAGAAGATCCTTCACACGTGGATCACCAACGTCGAGCGCGGTCGCGCCTTTGGCGTTCGTGATCTCCAACCGCGCCCCGCCCGCGATCAGCGCCTGCACGACGCTGCGATAGCCGCGCGCCGCGGCGCCGTGTAAGGCGGTGTCACCGCGTGTATTCGTCGCGTTGACGTCGCCGCCGAGTCCGAGCAGCCACTGCACCATATCGAGCGCGGCCGGTTCACCGCTGTCTGGCTGGTCCAGAATCCGCTCCCGTCGATCGAACAGAGGGCCGGCTTCAAACAGTCCCGCGGCAAGCATCAAGGCGGTGGTGTGATCGGCGAGAGCTGACTGCGGATCGGCACCGGCCGCCACCAGCTGCCGGGCAATGTCGAGCTCGAGGAATTTCGCCGCGAGCAGGAACGGCGTGCCACCCACCAGCGTTTCCGGCAGCACAAAGCCGCGACCCGCCCGAATCGTGGTCGTGCCATGGGCGATCCGCGCATCGACTCTGGCGCCGCGCAGCAACAAGGTCTTCACCATGCTGCCGCTGCCGCGCAGCACCGCTGCGTGCAGCGCGGTGTAACCCGCGCCGCTGGCGTTCGGATCGGCCCCGCGCCGCAGGAGCAACGTGGCGCAATCGTCATGTCCGCTGTGCACGGCGACCAGCAGCGCGCTTTCACCGGCCGGCGACGCGTCGTTCGCGTCCGCGCCGGCATCGAGCAGCAGCATGGTGACGTCGACACGCCCTTCGGCCACTGCAAACAGCAGCGGCGTGCTCTGTCCACTCGGAACCTCGCCGACCACGCCGGTGTAGATGTCGTTCGGATCCGCGCGATTGACCATGAGATGTGTCAACCGCGACCGTTCGTGAACATCGGCTCCGGCCGCGAGCAAGGCGCGAACGATCTCCGGCGGCGCGTTCGCCGCCGCCCACATCAACGCGGTCTGCCCGCGCAGCGGCTCCCGTGCGTCGACCTTCGCGTGTCGGGCAATCAACGCCCTCACGCCGGCAACGCTGCCGCTCCGCACGCACAGCATCAGGACCGGCGGACGGCCATGAAACGTCAGGTTCGGATCAGCGCCGCCACCCAGCAACCGATCGACGATGACGCTGTTGCCATTTTCACAAGCGAGCGCGAGGGGTGTGACGCCGAGATCGTTCGCCGCGTCGACGCGGGCCCCGGCATCGAGCAGCGCGCTCGTCATCGGCAAGTCGTCCCAGTGGACGGCCCAGTGCAGCGCGGTTGCGCCGTCAGGCTGCGACGTGTTGGCATCGACTTTCTGCGCCAGCAACGTCCGGACTCGCGCAAGATCCTGTTGCTTCGCCGCCTCGATCAGGCGCAGGTCGTCGGCCGCTGCGCGAACGCTGATGCTCGCGAGCAGCGCAAGTCCGAGATACCTGCCGAGCCTCACCTGCCTAGAGTCCAGGCAACACGCCCGTGCTGTTGCCAAAATGATCCACGCGGACGCCGAGATGGTTCAGGAGCGTGACGTGCAGGTTCCCGATCGGGGTGTCGCTCGCCACACGCAGGTGACGGCCGTGCGCAGCTGGCCAGGGTCCGTCACCAGCCACGATCACCGGCAGGTTGTCTGGCGCGTGAGAGTTGCCATCGCTCATGCCGGCGCCGCACAGAATCGTCGTGTGATCGAGCAGGGTCCCATCGCCGTCGGGCGACGCTCTCAACCGCTCGAGAAAGTACGCGAGCTGCGCGATGTGATGCGTGTTAATCGTCGTCAGCTTCGCCAGTTTCTCCGGATCGCCCTGATGGTGCGATATGGGATGGTGTGCGTCGCGGATTCCGATCTCTGGATACGAGCGTCCGCTCAACTCGCGGCCGGTCATGAAGGTGATGGCGCGCGTCACGTCCGCCTGATACGCGAGCACCTGCAAGTCGAACATCAAACGCGCATGCTCCGGGAAACTGCGCGGGACGCCGACTGGCCGGCCAAATTCCGGCAGCGCGACGACATCCTGCCGTTCGGCCAGTTGTATCCGCCGCTCGATGTCGCGCAGCGCCTCGAAATACTCGTCCAGCCTGGCGCGGTCGTCCGCGGCCAGCGTGCCAGCCAGGCGGGTGGCGGCATCGGTCACCGAGTCGAGGATGCTTCGCGTGCTCCCCAAACGCGCCAGTTGCGCGGAGCGGCCGATCGCGTCGCTATCGCCGAAGAGTCGTTCGAACACCGCGCGCGGGTTGTGCTCCATCGGCAGCGGCGTCGAGAGACTGCGCCAGGCCACGGTGTCGGTGTAGACGCAGCTTGATCCGAGGTCGCAAACGCCGGAAAAACCGGATTCGAGGGTCAACTCGAGCGACGCCAGCGGCGTCTCGTTGCCGAACTGCCTGGCCGCCAATTGATCCATCGAGACGCCGGCTTCAACGACCGCGCCCGATGCACTCGCCGGCGGCATTGTCGTCAAGAACCGCGTGCTTGCCGCCCCGTGCACGGCGTAATGCGGCGCCCCGTTTTTCAGACCGCTGACGATCGTCAGCCGATCGCGAAACGGCTCCAGTGGCATCAGGATCGGCGGCAGGTTGAAGGCGGTGCCCTCAGCCGTGGGCGTCCAGTGCTCCATCCGGATACCGTTGGGCAGATAGACCACGCTCAATCGCCTGGTCCTTGCCGGTGCGGCGAACGCCGGCACCATGCCGCCGAGAAACGGCAACGCGATACTCGCGGCCAGTCCGCGCAGAATCGTTCTGCGCGGAAGGTGGACCCGGCCCTTCATGACGCCGTCTTTCTCATCAGGAATGGAGCGCTCCTCACCACGGCTTCAATCATCGCCGACCAGCGGTAGTCATCGCTACTTGACTCTCGCACAATTCGTCGAATGGCGGGGGCATCGGCGGGCTCGATGCCGCGGCCGACCGCATAGGCCAGCAGCCGGCCGGCTGTCGCCCGAAGAAACCCGTCCGGCTGGCTGAGGATGGCGCGCCGCAATTCTTCGACGCCGGAAACATGGGTGCCGTCCGGCAGCGATCCGGAAGCATCGATCGGCTGTCCTGACTCGCTGGCGCGCCAGCGTCCGATCGCATCGAAGTTTTCAAGCGCAAAACCGAGCGGGTCCATCCGCGCGTGACAGTTCGCACACGCGGGGTTGGTCCGGTGACGTTCAGTGCGCTGGCGAACGGACAAAAGGCCGGCGTCCGAATGGCTCGGCGGAAACTCCGGGATGTCCGGCGGAGGCGGCGGCGTCGGCATCCCGAACATCGTGTCGAGCACCCATCGGCCCCGAATCACCGGAGACGTCCTCGTCGAAAGCGACGTGAGCGTCAGGATGCTGCCCTGGCCGAGCAGCCCGGCGCGAGCCCGATCGGTCAGCGCGACGCGCCGGAACTGGCTGCCGTGCACGTTCGCCATGCCGTAGTGACGCGCCAGGCGTTCGTTGACGAACGTATAGTCCGCATCGAGGAGCGCCAACACGCTCTGGTCGCGGCGCATCTGGTCGCCGACGAAGAGCCGCGTCTCCCGTTCGAACGCCTGACGCAGATTACCGTCGAACTCGGGAAACAGATCCGGATCGGGCGCGGCGTCGCTCAATCGGCGAAGTCCCAGCCACTGGACCGCGAAATTCTCCGCCAGCATCGAGGCCCGACGATTGGCGAGCATGCGGCGCACTTGGGCGGCCAGAACGGCCGGCTCGTGCAGCCTGCCAGCGATTCCCTCGTCGAGCAGCGCGTCGTCCGGCATGCTGCTCCAGAGAAAGAACGACAGCCGCGAAGCCAACTCCACATCGGTCACGGGATACGCGATGCCCGGCGCAACCGACTCGGGGTCACGTTCGAGCCGGAACAGGAAACTTGGATCCACCAGCACGCGCTCGACGGCCGCACGAATGCCCTCGTCAAAACCGCCACGTTCGAGCCCGGTACGGAAGAAGGCGATCAGCGGCTGCAGGTCCTCGTCGGTGATCGCACGACGGTAGGCGCGCCTCGCCAGCGACGACAGGATGGCCCGCGCGCACGGCACGGCGTCGTCCGTGGACGATGGGCGACAGTTGAAGAGTCGTGTGCGGCTCGGCGTCTGCCCCGCACCGGTGGCGCGGTACGGGCCATCAATCGTGACGCTCTCGACTGCAGGGCCCCACGGCCCGACCGGTGTCGTGCGCGATTCATCGTAGCTGAAGCCCAAGCCCGTGAGCGGCGGCTGCTGCACCCCTTCTGCCAGCCACAGTTCGTCGGCAAACGACACGTTGAGCGTCCGCGTGCCGGCCTTCACGGGAAGCGATACGGCCAGACCCTGATCCGCCGAGACGGCATACGCCTCCCAGGCAGCGTCGCCGGGAATGACTCCTGAAAAGCTGAGCGGGGCGGGGGTGCCGTTCTCTGCGCCGCCGACCGCGACGCGACTGACGCGTGTCCCGTCGAGCCGGATCTCGAACAGGTGCGCCTCGCCCAGACCACGCACATAACCGAGGATGTTTCGCCGAAGACGGATCCGGATCACGTACTCGCCATCGAGCGGAAAGCGGTGGCGGACGGAGAGACCGCCGCGCGATCCGAACGGCGCGTCCTCGTCGATGCGCGAGTTCTGCCACACGTCCTGTGGCGCCTCGTAGGTGGCCGCGGCGAAGGCCGGACCGATATCGGTGCTGCCGACCGCGAGGCGGCTGATCCGGCGCGCCGCCGACAGATACCGCTCCATCAGAGCCGGCGAGGTCGACAGCGCCGCGCCCGCATTGTCGAAGCCGTCGAACGACTTGTCGGGAGGAAACAACGATTGCGCGTCGATGTCGAGGTCGAGCAGATCGTGAATCACGTTCGCGTACTCGACGCGCGTCAGGCGACGGAGCACGGTGCGCCCGGGGCCTGGCGCGCTGGCGGCAGCGCGGTCGAGCGCCGCTTCGACCGACGCGGCGAACGCGCGGCCGGCAGCCGGGTCGGGGCGCGCCATCCCGGCAGGTGGCATCGTGCCGCCGCGCATTCGCTCGAGCACACGCTCCCAGATGGCCGCATCTCGATCCACGCGAGCCGGATCAAGTTCAGTCAGCGCAAGTCCCGCCGCGGGTTGCCGAGGCCCGTGGCACGAGACGCAGTAGCGATCGAGGAGCGCCCGATCAGGCGAAGTTGGGGCTTGCGCTCGCGGCGACGAGGCTCCGAGGATCACGAGGCCGAACAGCGCGATCGCTGACCAGCGCCGCGCGGTCATACGGTCAGCTCTGGTGGACGAATGTGCCGAAGCCGGTCGACCGCGGTACTCGCGGCGATGAGAACGGCACGATGGCGTAATCGTTCCACTCCCGTATTTTGCCCTCTACGAGGTGGTACACGCCAATGTACCAATCCTCTCGCAGCCCGGTCTCTTTCACGTCGAAGAGCTGCTGGTGGATGTTGACGACGATGGAGCCGCGAGCGAAGGTGTCGTGAATCACCATCTCGACCTTGGCCGTCGTCAGGAACCGGCGAGTGCTGTCGATGAACGCCTGGCGATCCGCGGTCGGCGGAGCTTGCATTCGATCCGCGGCGCCTCGGAACTTGAAGTCCTCCGTGACGAAGCTGGCGATCTTGTCCGCGTCGCCGCTCTTCCAGCTCTCGCACATCGCGGTCACGACCCTGATGTTCGCGTGTTCGAGGTCCGCAGACGGCTGCGCCCCGGCATCCGTCGCCAGCGCCAGCGCCGGCAACAGCGCGCAGGCGCCGCCCAAAAACGCTCGGCGCGATTCCAGAGTGCTCACAGTGAGAGCGTTCCCGTGCTGTCGCCGAAGGACGTGGTCGGCACGCCGAACTTGTCGAGCAGCGTCAGATGCAGGTTGGCCATTGGTGTCGTCGGATCGTACTTGTAGTGCATACCGCCCTTGACCGTGCCGCCGCTCCCGCCGAGGAGCACGAGGGGCAGGTTGCGATGCAGGTGCTGGTTCGAGTTGCTCATGCCGGATCCATACAGCAGCAGCGAGTGATCGAGCATCGTGCCGTCACCATCCGGCGTGGTGCGGAGTTTCTCGACGAAATGCGCGAACAGGCTCGCGTGGTAGGCGTTCAGCTTCGCGATTTTCGCGAGCTTGGCCGGATCGTCACCGTGATGCGACAGCGGATGGTGCGCTTCGGGAACGCCGATTTCCGGGTAGGTGCGCGAGCTCAACTCGCGTGCGAGCACGTATGTGGACACGCGGGTGAGATCGGCCTGCCACGCCAGCGCAAGCAGATCGAACATCAGCCTGGCGTGCTCGGCGTAGGTCGGTGGAATGCCGGCCGGCTGGCTGAACACGGGCAGTTCGCGTCCGCTCTGCCGCTCGGCCAGCTCGATGCGGCGCTCGATGTCCCGGACCGCCTCAAAGTACTCGTTGACGCGCAGCTTGTCGCTCGACCCGAGACTCCGAGCCAGGCGCGCCATTTCAGTGTTGACCGAATCGAGCACGCTGCGGTCCTCGCGCTGCCGCGCCAGGCGCACGCTCGCGTCCGTGCTCCCACCATCACCGAACAGTCTTTCGAACAGCACCCGCGGATTTGTTTCGTTCGGCAGCGGTGTCGTGGGCGTCTTCCACGCCAGCGTGGACGTGTACGCGCAGGTGTAGCCATAGTCGCAGCCGCCGACGACCAGGTCGACGGACTCGAGGCCCAGTTCGAGGGAGGTGAACTGCGTGTCCTGGCAGATCTGCCTGGCAATAATTTGATCGACTGACATGCCGACCTGGAAGTCGGCGCCTTCGGTCTTCCGCGCCCGGGAGCCGGTGAGAAACGCCGCCTGGATACGCGAATGGGGCCCACCGCTGTCGCCTGGCGTCGGTGCGGCGCGTTCGTTGGACAAACCGGACAGGACCACCATCTGATCCCGATAGGCGGCGAGCGGCTCGAGACAGGGCGTGATCTCGAACGCCGACCCCTCGGAGGTTGGCGTCCATTGCGCCATGTGCGCGCCCTGGGCGACGTAGCACGCCATGAAACGCGTCGGCGGTTTGGCCGCGGCGGAGAGCGCAGGCATCATCGCATCCAGCAGCGGCAAGGCGAGGGTGGTGCCGAGACCGCGCAGGACCTCGCGCCGTGAGAGTCGCATCTTGGTGATGATCATGATGTGCCCGATCTCCTTTGCCTGAACGGCAGGCTGCTCACGACGCCGTGGATCAACGTCCGCCAGCGATAGTCGTCTGCGGCGGCGGCGCGTACAATCTGACGCACCGCCGGCATGTCTGAATATTCGACGCCTCGTCCGAGGGCGTAGGTCAGCAGCTTTTCCGTCAGCGTACCGATGAATGCATCCTTCTGTTCGAGCAGGACCTGGCGGAACTGCACCGGACCGTCGAATTTGGCACCGTTCGGGAATACGCCCGACGGATCGATGCGCGTCTCTCCGTCCTTCGTCCGCCAGCGCCCGATCGCGTCGAAATTCTCGAGCGCAAACCCCAGCGGATCGATCTGAGAGTGACAGGTCGCGCACACGGCGTTGGCGCGATGCTGTTCCATCGTCGCCCGCACCGATAACGGCCGGCTCTTGCCGTCGTTGACCGGGAACGGCGGCACGTTCGGCGGCGGCTCCGGTGGCGGCGTGCCGAGCAGCGTTTGAAGCAGCCACTTGCCGCGCTGCACCGGCGAGGTGCGGTCCGCATACGACGTCACCGTCAGGATGCTGCCCTGGCCGAGCAGGCCCGCCCGAGGACCTTCGCCGAGCGTGACGCGGCGAAAGTGCGATCCGTAGATGTTCGGAATGCCGTAGTGCCGCGCCAGGCGCTCGTTGAGATAGGTGTAGTCGGCCGTCAGGAGATCCAGAGCGCCGCGGTTGTCGCGGACCTGACTCTCGAGAAAGAGCACGGTTTCGCGGCCGAAGGCGTCGCGCAGATTCTCGTCGAACTCCGGGAAGATCCGCGGATCGGGACGCACGGTTGGCACCTTCCGCAGGTCGAGCCATTCCGCGAAGAAGTTGTCGATCAGTGCATGGGCTTTGTCGTCTGCCAGCATACGAGCAAGCTGATGCTCGAGTACGCTCGGATCCGAGAGCGTGCCTTTCTCGGCGATGTCCAGCAGCTCAGGATCCGGAATGCTGCTCCAGAGAAAAAACGACAGCCGCGACGCGAACGCGACATCGTCCAACCGGTGGACCGCAGACGCCGCCCCACGCGGCGCATCGGGCTCCATGCGAAACAGGAAATCAGGCGCAACCAGGACCCGGCGGAGCGCAACCTGGATGCCGCGCTCGAACCCCTGATCGACCTTCGTCACCCGATACACGTCGACCAGCGCTTTGACGTCCTCGGCACGAAGCGGGCGCCGGTACGCGCGGTGCGCGAGGTTGGTGAGAATCCGGGCGGCGCAGGCGTCTTCATCCTTCGGCGTGGCCGGGCGACAGACGAAAATTTGACGCCGGCTCGGCGTCTCCGACGGCGTCGAACCGTTGAACGGCCCTTCGATATCGACGCCAGCGACGCCGAGTTCGACGCGGCCGTCCTGAACGCTGGTGCGCACCGCCTGGGCGAAGCTGCTGCTGGCGACCGGCAGCTGTCGAGGGCCGACGCCTTCGATTTCCTGCGTCACCTTCCGCAACGAGACCGCAACGCTGTGCTGCCCCGCCTTGAGCGGCACGCGGACCTGAATCTTCTGGAACGTGTTTTCCTGAATCGTGCCGATGCCGCCGCCGCGACCCGCCGTCACGGCCTTCACTGTCACGTCGTCGATTCGCGCACCGTCAACGCGAATGTCGATCGTACTGTCCTCGTGAAGGCCGAGCACTTCTTCGTAGTAACCCTTCAGGAGCTTGACGCGGATTTCGTACTCGCCGTCGAGCGGAAAGTAGTGGCGGATCGCCATCCCGCCCCGGCTGCCGAACGGCAGCTCGTCGCTCATGCGATCGTCCTGCAGGAGCTGTCGCGTCTGCCGGTACGACTCGGTCACCGGCAGCAGCCCGGGGTCGCCCACCGCAAGCGCGGTGATGCGCCGCGCCGCAGCCAGATAGCGCTCCATCAACCCCTGCGACAAGGTCAACACGTCGGCAATGTTGTCGAACCCGTAGCCGGTTTCGTCCGGAGGCAGGATCGCCTTGCCATCGACGTCGAGCGACAGCAGATCGCGAATTGCGTTGGTGTATTCAGCGCGGTTCAACCGGTGCACGAGCGTGCGGCCGGGGTCCGGGCTGACGGCGGCCGCCGCGTCGAGCGACTGTTCGAGACTACCGATCAGCGTGCGATAGGCGGCGGCGTCCGGGCGAGGCATGTTGCTCGGCGGCATGGTGCCCGCTCTGACCTTGCGCACTACTTTTTCCCAGGTCGCCGCGTGTTCGCCGGGATGCTCGATATCGAGCGAGTCGAGCGCGAGATTGCCGTACTGGCTCTTGCGCCGCTCGTTGTGGCACCCCACGCAGTACCGATCGAGGATCGCGCGGGGCGTCGCCGCGGGCGCGCCCGCGGCAGCCGGCGCCTGCCGCGTCGGGGCGGAAGCCTGTTGCCCGGGTTCCAGCCTGGCGGCGCGCGCGTCGAGATACACCGTCGCTGCGAGGACGGCGGCGCCAACGCCCAGCGCACGGGGAGGCGTCCACATTCCGCACAGTATAGGGCGACGATGGCGCCAGCCGACCCCGTTTTTTGCAGCAAGCCGCCGGGCCGCCGGCCCGTGTCGCGATGATAGGATCGCGGCCATCATGCCGCAGCAAATTGCGTTGAAGAGCGCCGCCGCCAGCGGATTCGTCGCGGCGACGCTTTGCCTGGCCGCATCGACGACGCACGCGCAGAATGCGCCGGATCTCATCTCGGCAGTCCGGAGATCCGATGTCGCGGCGGTCCGCGCCCTGGCAGTCAGGTCGAGTGTCAGTGTCAAACAGGCGGACGGCACCACGGCGCTGCACTGGGCCACGAATCTCGACAACGTCGAGATCGTTGATCTGCTGCTCGCGCACGGCGCCTCCCCGGACGCGGCGACCGACTTCGGCGTCACGCCGCTCTCGCTGGCCGCCACCAATGGCAGCGCGCGGATTATCGAGCGGTTGCTCAAGGCCGGCGCCAACCCCAACCTGGCGCTTCCGACCGGTGAAACGCCGCTGATGACGGCGGCACGCACTGGCGATGTCGGATCGGTGGCTGCCCTGCTCTCGTACCACGCTGATCCGAACGCCAAGGAGACCGGGCTGGGACAGACGGCGCTGATGTGGGCGGTCGCCGAGGGGCACGCCGGCGCGGTCGCGCAACTGCTCGAGCACGGCGCGAGCGTGGAGGCGGCATCGAGCAGCGGGTTCACCGCACTCATGTTTGCGGCGCGCGACGGCAACATCGGCATCGCACGGACGCTCTTGAGCTCCGGCGCGCCGATCGATGCGGCCTCCGTGAGCGGCGATACCGCGCTGTCCGTCGGTGTCGTGCGCGGCCAGGTGGATCTGGCCGAATTCCTTCTCGACCAGCACGCGAATCCGAACATCGACAAGGCCGGCTATACGCCGCTTCATTGGGCTGTTGCGAAATGGGAAACCGGCATGACGCACGATTACGCGGAGGCGCAGGGCGAATGGGCCACGCTCGGCGGCATTCCCGCGCCGCGTAAGCTCGAGCTGATCAAGGCGTTGCTGCACCACGGTGCGGATCCCAACGCGAGAGCCAGGAAATCGCCGCCGCGATTCGGGGTCTACCTCTTCACGCCCGGCAATCTGAGCGGCGCGACGCCGTTCTATTTCGCCGCCATGAGCGCGGACGTGGACGTGCTGCGGCTGCTCATCGCGAACGGCGCCGACCCGCTCCTCACCGTCGCCGATGGCACCACCGCGTTGATGATGGCGTGTGGCCAGGGCCGCACCGAGGGCGAGAGCGTGATCAGCGACGAGCAGTCGCGTCTCGCCGCGGAATACATGGTCACGCTGGGCGTCGGCGACATCAACGCCGCGAACAAGCAGGGCGACACTGCCCTGCACTCGGCCGCGACGCAGGGACTCGATGAGACGATCAGGTTCCTAGTGTCGAAGGGCGGCGATCTGCGGTTGAAGAACAAGAAGGACGAGACGCCGCTCAAGATCGCCGAAGGCGTGACGCTGCTGGCGCAACTCATCGAGCATCCCCGGACTGCGGCGGTCATCCGCAGCCTCGGCGGCACGAAGTAACCGCACTCTCGCGACACAAAAAAAGGCGGGCCCGTAATCGGGCCCGCCTTGTCGAACGGAACGACAGACTTAACTCTCGCGACCTCGCCTAGAAGTCGTACTGCATGCCGAACTTCAGGAGCCGGCCGCCCAGGAACTGCGATGGATCCAGATACCTGGCGGCTGGAATCGCCGCCGTCGTCGGCGTTGCGAGCACGCCCCACGTGGTGTTGTTCAATTGCGACACCCGGGAGTTGAACACATTGTAGAGGTCGACGTTGCCGGCGAGCCGCGAGCGTCCAAAACGGAACCGCTTGGTGAACCGCAGATCCAGTTCGTTCAACCGTTGATCGAAGACGGTGTTCGGAATGACGGTCGCCGTGGCGTTGTAGACCGACGTGCACGCGCCGGTCGGCGCCGCGCACGCGGTCAGGTTGCGTCCGAGCGACGCCGCGGCCGCGGCGTTCGGCACGGTGATAGAGGCCAGAATCGGAATGCCGGGCAGGTTCTTGAAGACGCCGCTGACGAGGATGTCGTGCGGGAACGGGTACACCGCCTGGAACTTGATCTGCGAGCCGACGCCGTCCCACCACGGTGTTTTCACCTCGCAGTAGTTCGGGTCGCGGTTGCTGATCGCATTCGACGCGCCGGCGGAGACATAGCCGGTCACGTTCGGGTAGTTGTTCAGGAAGCAGTTGTTCGTGACCTGGCGCCCGACCGTGACGCCGCCCGCCAGCACGCCCGAATTGCCGAACCGGAGCGTCATGCCCATGTCCACGCCGTTGTAGGCGTCGGTGCGCTGACCTGGAATCCCCGCTTGCGCCGGCGTCTCCCACACGGTGTTCGGCGCGACCGTCTTCACCGCGAACGACTCGGTCGTCGTGGTGCTGCCGAGACCGCAGACGGGCTGGCCGCTGACGGCGCCGAGCCGCGAATCGACCGGCGCGGTGATGCAGAACAAGCTGACGTCGGTCGGCTTCAGTGCCGTGTTGACGGCAACCTGACCGTTCTGCCAATCGGTATGGAAGTAGCCGACGTTCACGCCGAAGGCCGGACGGAGCTCGTGCTGCAACGAGAAGGAATACTGGTTGTTGTACTCGCGAACACCCCAGCCTTGCGCCGCAGCCGGATTCCACGACGTCGTCAGAATTGACGTGCCGAAGGCCGGGTTGTTCGCGATCCCGCACTCCCCGTTCGCCGCGGGATTCTGGAGATTACAGTCCGGGATGAAGTTGGCGTTGCCGGCGACGC
>DASXIR010000059.1:0-23977 GCA_036497895.1 Vicinamibacterales bacterium
AACGTTCTCGGCGGCGACCGCGGCATCACTCGCAGCCACCGGCCGGTTCATGTTTCCGAACGTGCTGAACGAACCGCCGCAGCAGTTCAAAGCCGGGTTCCCGAACGAATACGGCATGGGCGTGGACGAGCGCTGGAAAGAGAAGTTCGGCATCTGGCTGGTGCGGACGCCCGACGACATCGAAGCGCACGCCAGCGGTTTCTACGCGCTGATTACGGTCTGCACCCATCTCGGTTGCACGCCGAACTATCTTTCGGCGGAAAACAAGTTCAAATGCCCGTGCCACGGCAGCGGCTACCGTCTGACCGGCATCAACTTCGAAGGTCCGGCCCCCCGTCCTCTCGAGCGCGCCCGCGTCGCGCTGGCAGACGACGGACAGATCCTGGTCGACAAGAGTCGGAAGTTCCAATACGAACTGGGACAGTGGAAAGACCCAGACGCGTTTCTCAAAGCCTAACTTTCTCAGCCGGACTCGCTTTTTATGGCAGAAACCAAGACCATCGCTCCGCAGGAAGGCCCTGGCACCCGCTTCTGGAATTGGCTGACCGAGACCCAGGTGTGGACGTCCGTGTTCCGTCACGGCCGGCCCGACAGCGACCGCAACCGCGTGCTGGTGATGCTGTCGAACATCTTCCTGCACCTGCACCCGGTGCGGATTCGGAAATCGGGCGTCAAGCTGCGCTACACGTGGTGCATGGGCGGCATGAGCTTCTTCCTGTTCCTCGTGCTGACCTTCACCGGCCTGCTGTTGATGTTCTACTACCGGCCGACCCTCGAGTACGCCTACACCGACATCGTCGGCCTGCGCGAGCACGTGCCGCTCGGGATCATGCGCGAGATGCACCGGTGGGGCGCCCACGCCATGGTCATCACGGTGTGGCTGCACATGTTCCGGGTCTTCATGACCGGCTCGTACAAGCCGCCGCGCGAGTTCAACTGGTCGATCGGCGTCATCATGCTGGTGCTGACGCTGCTGCTGTCGTTCACCGGTTATCTCCTGCCGTGGGACCAGCTGGCGATCTGGGCCATCACCGTCGGTTCGAACATGGCGCGCGCGACCCCGTTCCTCGGTCACGAAGGCCCTGGCGCGCAGCTGCTGCGCCTCGGCGACGTGCCACTGATTCACGCCTACGACGATGCGCGCTTCGCGCTGCTGGGCGGGTCGTTCGTCGGCGAAGGTGCGCTGCTTCGTTTCTACGTGTTGCACTGCGTGGGTCTGCCGCTCGGCATTGCGGTGCTGATGGCGGTGCACTTCTGGCGCGTCCGGAAAGACGGCGGGATCAGCGGTCCGCTCTAGATGTGGCGCGGGCCTTTCAGGCCCCGCGGTGGCGGGGCTGAAGCCCCGCCCTACAGGTGGGAGACATGGGCTTCATAAAGAGTGCAATCAATGCCGTTGCGGATCCCCGGCTGTTCTTCATGCTGGCGGTCGCGTTGCTGGCGATCATCGTGTGGCAGCGGGAAAAGGTCGCGTCGAACGCGGTGGGCTACGGCGCGCTCGGCCTGACCGGTCTGTTCTTTGCGTTCGGCACCTTCGACGTCAACTTCCGGCAAATCGTCACCAAGCCGGACAACGTGCCGATCGTCGGCCTCATCTTTTTGCTGGTTTTTTTCGTCTGGTATTCGATCAAGGAAGGCGTGCTGAACGACCGCCGGATTGCGGCCGGGCAGGGTCCCATCGAAAAGGCCGAATCCGATCGGGTGTGGGTATGGCCGGACCTGGTCTACACCGAGTTGATCTCGCTCATCCTCTTCACCGTCATCCTGATCGTCTGGTCGATCTTCCTGAAGGCGCCGCTGGAGCAGCCGGCGAATCCGGCCAACACGCCGAACCCGTCCAAGGCGCCGTGGTACTTCCTCGGGCTGCAGGAAATGCTGGTCTACTTCGATCCCTGGCTGGCCGGCGTGGTGCTGCCTGGCCTGATCATCGTCGGACTGATCGCCATTCCGTACATCGACAAGAATCCCAAAGGTAACGGCTACTTCACCTTCAGCGAGCGCAAGGCGGAGATCACGATTTTCCTGTTCGGATTCGTGGTGCTGTGGTGCTCGTTGATTGTGCTCGGCACGTTCCTGCGTGGTCCGAACTGGAACTTCTTCGGACCGTTCGAGTTCTGGGACATCCACAAGCTGGCGGCGCTGACCAACGTGAACCTGTCGGAGTACATCTGGGTTCGCGGCCTGCACATGGGACTGCCGACCAACTGGTTCGTGCGAGAAATCTTCGGCATCCTCCTGGTGCTTTTCTACGTCTTCGCGCTGCCGCCCTTGCTGGCGAAGATGTGGCTGAAGACCTACTACGTGAAGATGGGCGGCCCGCGCTACTACACCGGCGTCGTGCTGTTCCTGATGATGATGTCGCTGCCGCTCAAGATGCTGGCGCGCTGGCTCTTCAACCTGAAATATGTCGTGGCTATTCCTGAGATCTTCTTCAACATCTAAATCCCATGGCTGAAAAGAAGAGTGTCGGGCACGCCTACAACGTCGACTTTCTGAACGTCGTCTTTGCGGCGTCCAGTTTGTTCCTGTTCCTGTCGGTCATCTGGATGGTCTGGGATGACTTCGACCGCGAATGGAAACATACGCAGCGGCGTTTCGCGGCCCTCGAATACCAGGTCACGCAGGCGACCCTGGCTCAAGCCGGACGCGCGGTTGACAAGAACAAACTGGGGCAGTTGACCGCCGCCGAAGCCGCCGCGCGGAAGAACGTCAGCGCGAACCAGCAGAAGGTCGACGACCTCCAGGCCAAGTTGAAGGACGCCGACAACGCGCTGTTCCGCGCCACGACGGCGTTCCAGACCATGAAGGCGACCTACGATCAGGATCGCTACGACTTCGAGGCCTCGCGCGCCAACGGCTTGTCGAGCGCGCCCAGGAAGGAAGAAATCGAGAAGGACGAAGCCAAGCGGCTGGCCGACCTGGATCTTGCGCGCGAGAAGGCGGAGGCCAACAAGGCCGACGTCCAGAAGCAGCTCGGGCAGTACACCGGCCAGGTCGCGACGGTCCAGAAATCGATCGACGAGATCACGGCGGAGCAGACGCGGCTGAACAAGCGGCTCGAGGTGATTGCGCCCAGCGCGGTCAAGGACTACTTCCGCAACGCACCGCTCCTCGATTTCCTGGCGCCGACCCTCAAGGTCCAGCAGATCATCCTCCCGAACGTCGTCGACGACGTGAACTTCATCCGCGTGCCGAAGATGGATCGCTGCCAGACCTGCCATCTCGCCATCGACAAGAAGGGCTACGAGAAGTATCCGCAGCCGTTCACCACGCACCCTGACCTCGCCACCTACCTCGGTGGCAGTTCGCCGCATCCGATCGACAAGACCGGATGCACGGTCTGCCACGAAGGGATGGGGCAGTCGGTCAGCTTCCGTGACACGGCCCACATGCCGTCGAACGAGAAGCAGAAGGAAGAGTGGGAGAAGAAGTACGGCTGGGAGCAGCCGCACCTGTGGGATTACCCGATGCTGCCGATCGCGATGACGGAAGCGTCGTGCGCGAAGTGCCACAAGCAGCAGGTCTACATCCCGAAGGCCGACAAGCTGAACATGGCGTACGCGACCTACGAGCGCGCCGGCTGCTTTGCCTGCCACAAAACCAAGGGCTTCGAGGATGTCAAGAAGCCGGGACCGATCCTCACCAAGATCGATTCGAAGTTGTCGCAGGACTGGGTCAGGAACTGGATCCGCAATCCGAAGGCGGTGAAGCCGACGACCTGGATGCCGCGCTTCTTCTACAACTCGAACAACAGCGGGCCGGACGATGCGCCGCGCAACGAGACGGAAATCAACGCGATCGCCGCGTACCTCTTCGCGAACGCCGAGAAGCACACGTTCGCCGTCAGCAACCCCGGGCACGGCGATGCGAAGAACGGCGAACAGATCGTCAAGGCGATCGGTTGCCAGGGCTGCCACGTGGTCGGCGAAGGATCCCGATCCGAGGTTGGTCCGCGCCGAACCTTTGGTCAGCCGCTCGAGAACATCGGCAACAAGACGACCTACGAGTGGATCTACAACTGGGTGCGGGATCCGAAGCACTACAGCCCGGCGACCTATATGCCCAATCTGCGTCTCACCGACGCGCAGGTTGCGGACGTCGCGACCTATCTGGTCACGCTGAAGGGGCCGGCCGGAGACGCCGCCAAAGCCACGCCGGATGCCACAGTCACCGACGCGGTGTTGCTCGACTACCTGAAGAACGTCATGCCCTTCGAAGACGCGAAGGCGCAGATGGCGAAGATGTCGCCCGAGCAGCGGCAACTCGACCTCGGCCAGCGGGCGATCAGCCGCTACGGTTGTTTCAGCTGCCACGACATCAAGGGCTTCGAGAAGGCGCAGTCGATCGGCACCGACCTGTCGGAAGAGGGTAGCAAGCTGGTGACGCGTCTCGACTTCGCGTTCATCACCGACATCCCGCATTCCTCCAAGCTGGGGTGGTTCGACCGCAAGCTGCACGACCCGCGCGCCTTCGACAAGGGCCGCGTGCTGCAGCCACTCGAAAAGCTGCGCATGCCGAACTTTGACCTGAGCAACGTCGAAGTCGAACGGCTGCTCACCGCGCTGATGAGTTTCCAGCGCGAAATCCAGCCGCCGGCGGCGATGCCGGTTCGATCGGCGCGTATCGACAACCTCGGCGTCGGCCGGACGCTGGTACACCGGCGCAACTGCGTCGGCTGCCACATCATCGAGGGTGACGGCGGCGATTTCGTGAAGCTGGTTGCTGATCCGTCGCTCGGGCCGCCGATGCTGACGCCCGAAGGCGCACGCGTGCAGCCTGATTGGCTCTACGCGTTCGTGCGCGGGCCGATCACCATCCGGCCGTGGCTCGGCGTCCGCATGCCTACCTTCGGATTGAACGACGAGAACATCAACCACGTGATCAGCTACTTCGGATCGATCTCGAACACGATCGGTCCGTTCCAGACCCACGAAATCGTCAAGACTGCAAACGGTGATAGCGGCAAACAACTGTTCGAGTTGCTCAAGTGCCAGCAGTGTCACGTGCTTGGCGCAATACCGAAGGACCAGCCGACATCGAACCTGGCGCCAGATCTTCGGATGGCGCCGGAGCGCCTGCAGCCCGAGTGGATTCTGCAATGGCTGAAGAAGCCGTCGGACATCCTGCCCGGCACGCGCATGCCGGCGTTCTGGCCGGACTATCCCAAGTCGTACTATCCGCAGCTTGGCGGCGACGCCGAGACGCAGATCCGGGCGATTCGCGATCACCTGCTGACGTTCAAGGGCGGGCCCAGTCCGAAGGTGGGCGCGGCGAAGAGCGCGAACAATAACTAAGCCGCCGCGCACATCAATGGCTGATGGCTAAATGGCTGATGGCTATGGAAGATGGAATGCTCCATCGACTCTAGCTGTCAACCGTTGACCATAGCCATGAGCCATTAGCCCTCAGCCATCCTCGATATAATCAACTGGTGCTTCGTCCTTACCGCGGCCAGTTGCCGCGCGTGCATCCAGCTGCCTTCATCGACGACAGCGCGCAGGTCATCGGCGACGTCGAGATCGGTGACGAAAGCAGCGTCTGGATGTGTGCGGTACTTCGGGGTGACGTGCAGCACATCCGGGTAGGGCGCCGCACCAATATCCAGGATGGATCGATCGTCCACGTCATGAGTGGCACGCACCCGACCACGATCGGCGATAACGTGACGATCGGTCACGGCGCCATCGTCCACGGCTGCACGATCGACGATCAGTGCCTGATCGGTATGGGCGCGATTCTGCTGAACGGCGTACACGTCGGCGCCGGTTCGATCGTCGCTGCCGGGACGCTGCTGGTCGAAGGACAAAAGGTGCCGGCGAAATCGCTGGTGATGGGCAGCCCGGGAAAAGTGAAGCGCCTGCTGACGCAGAACGAAATCGCCGGCATCCTTGGTTACGCCGACCGCTACGCGACCTATCGACTCGACTACATGTAATGGCCGACCAGCAATCAACCAAGCCCGCGCGCGGCACGCGCGATTTTCTGCCTGAAGACATCCGTCGCCGCGACTACGTGATTGGCATCGTGCGGAGCGTGTATCAGCGCTACGGGTTCGAGCCGCTCGAAACGCCCGCGTTCGAGAATATCGAAACGTTGATGGGCAAGTACGGCGAAGAGGGCAATCAGCTCGTGTTCAAGATTCTCAGGCGCGGCGAGCACGAAAAGAGCGGCGAAGCCGACCTCGCGCTGCGCTACGACCTCACCGTGCCGCTGGCGCGCGTGGTTGCGGAGTATCAGGGCAAGCTGCCGACGATCTTTAAGCGATACCAGATTCAGCCGGTATGGCGCGCCGACCGTCCAGCGCGCGGGCGATTCCGCGAGTTCTATCAGTGCGATATCGACGCCACCGGATCGACGTCTCCGGTGGTCGAAGTGGAGGTGCTGTCGGCGGTTTGTGAAATTCTGGAGCGGCTTGGGTTTAGTGATTTCAAGATTCGTCTGAATCATCGGCGGCTGTTGACGGCGCTGTTGACGCAAGCGACGATCGCCCCGAACCATCACGCGGACGCACTGATTGCCCTCGACAAGCTCGACAAGGTTGGCCCCGAAGGCGTCAGGCAGGAGCTCGAGTCGCGCGGAATTCCAGATCCAGGGAGGAATGCGTTCGTGAACTGGATTGGTGCCGGCTACAGTCCAGATTTCTTGGACCGTTTAGAGGACCACTTCACGCTGCTCGATGACCAAGGTCGTGCGGCGTTCGCCAACCTTCGCAGCATTCTGACTTTGTCGACGGCGAGTGTGCGGCAGCGTGTGCGGTTTGACGTCAGCCTTGCACGCGGCCTGTCATACTACACGGGCGCTATCATGGAGATCGCAGTCGAGGGCATCGGCAGCCTCGGCGGCGGCGGGCGTTACGACAACCTGGTTGGAATGTTTCTCGGGCGCGACGTGCCGGCCTGTGGTTTTTCGCTCGGGCTCGAGCGCATCATCGTCGTCATGACGGAGCGCAACATGTTTCCGGCGACGATCGCGCAGGGCGCGGTTGACGTCGTGGTCGCCTTTCTGGACGACGAGTCCCGCGGGGAGGCCATGAAGATGGCGGCCGAGTTGCGGCAGCAGCAGTTGCGAGTGGACGTGTTTCCGGACGCCAGCCGCAAGTTCGAGAAGCCGCTCAAATACGCGTCAGCGCGCGGCGCAAAGGCGATGGCGATTTTTGGCGAGAATGAGCGAGCCCGGGGCGAGGCGAGCATCCGCAATCTGACGACGAGAGAGCAGCAGTCGGTGCCGCGCAGCGAAGCGGCGGCGCGCATCGGACAACTTGTGAACGCAGAATAGACCTTTTTCCGAGAACCCTTTTTCGAATGTCTGAACCGTTAGGCGACCTCACTCGAACCCATACCTGTGGCGCCCTCCGATCCACCGACGTCGGCGCCGATGTCGTGCTGCTCGGCTGGGTCCACCGCATTCGCGATCTCGGCGGCGTTACCTTCCTCGACATCCGCGACCGCGCCGGCATATCGCAGGTGGTGGTGCGCGAAAACGACGCCTTGATGACCGTCGCGAAACGGCTTCGTTCGGAGTTTGTCGTCGGCATCATCGGCCACGTGCAGCGGCGTGCCGCCGATACCGTGAATGCGAAGCTGGCGACCGGTGAGGTAGAAGTGCTGGCGAGCGAGATTCGCCTGCTCAACGAGTCGAAGACGCCGCCGTTTCAGATTGCCGAGGACGGCCCGGTCTCGGAGGACGTCCGGCTTCGCTATCGCTACCTCGATCTGCGCCGTCCGCGCCTGCAGGCGAACATCGGCTTGCGTCACCGCGTGTCGATGGCGATCCGCAAGTATTTTGACGCCAACGGATTCTGGGAAATCGAGACACCGATTCTGGCCAAGTCCACGCCGGAAGGCGCGCGCGACTTCCTGGTACCGAGCCGCGTTCACGCCGGCGAATTCTACGCGCTGCCGCAGTCGCCACAGATCTTCAAGCAGATCCTGATGATCGGCGGCGCCGACCGCTACTTCCAGATCGTGCGCTGTTTCCGCGACGAGGATCAGCGCGCCGATCGTCAGCTCGAGTTCACGCAGGTGGACGTCGAGATGTCGTTCGCGCGGCCCGAGACGATCTACGGATTAATCGAGCCGCTGATGCGCGAGATCTTCAAGGAGATCGGCCGCGACATCACCTTTCCCTTCCGGCGCATGGCCTACGCCGAGGCGATTGCGACCTACGGCTCCGACAAACCCGACCTGCGCTGCGGCATGGAGATCCACGATCTGTCGGATGTCTTCCGTGACTCGGAGTTCCGCGTTTTCAAGCAGATCATCGCCGACGGCGGCGTGGTGCGCGGTTTCGCGGTCAAGGGCGGCAACAAGTATTCGCGCAGTCAGCTTGACGTCATCGTCGATCAGGCCAAGGCGATGGGATTCACCGGCCTCATCTGGGTGCGTCCCGGCGAGCCAGCCTTGAGCTCGGTGAAGGCGCTCAGCGATGCGACGCTGCGACCGGCGCTCGACCGTGTCGGCGCCAGCGTGGACGACCTGCTGCTGATGGCCGCGGGACTTGCGGACGACACCTCGAAGCTCCTGGGCGAACTGCGCCTGGCGATCGCCAGGAAAGAGAACCTGCTGAACCCGGAGGCGTTCGAGTTCCTCTGGGTCACCGACTTCCCGCTGCTCGAGTACAACGACGAAGACGGCCGGTGGTATTCGATGCATCATCCGTTCACCTCGCCACACGACGAGGACATGGACAAGCTCGAAAGCCAGCCCGGCGAAGTGCGGGCCAAGGCCTACGATCTCGTGCTCAACGGATCGGAAGTCGGCGGTGGCAGCATCCGAATTCATGACGCGGCGTTCCAGGCGCGCATCTTCCAGCGCCTCGGCATCACCGACGAGGACGCGAAGCTGCGCTTCGGTTTTTTCCTCGAGGCGCTCGAGTACGGCACACCGCCGCACGGCGGGATTGCGCTTGGCCTCGATCGAATCGTCGCCACGCTGAGCGGCGAGACCTCGATTCGCGAAGTGATCGCGTTCCCCAAGACGGCGAGCGCGGTCGACCTGATGGCGAGCGCGCCGTCAACGGTTGACGAAAAGCAGCTGCGGGAATTGCACATCAGAATCCGGTAAAGCGAGGCAGATGAAACGCATCACCGTGCCCGAAGAGGGCGTCGAGACGTTATTCGGCTCCTACGACGAGAACCTCAAGCACCTCGAAGCGTTGTTCAACGTCAAGATCCGCACCCAGGGACACGATCTGCTGGTCGAAGGCAACGGAGCCGGCGTCGAACAGGCCGAACGGGTGGTGGCGCAGTTGTCGTCGCTGCTCCGCGACGGTCTCAAACTGAGCCAGGCCGACATCAAGACCGCGTCCGATATGGTGGCGCAGGATCCTGCCGTGGATCTGCGCGATCACTTCTTGAAAGGCAGCCTGACCGCGGCGGGCAAGCGCCGCGTCGCGCCCAAGACGGTCAATCAGCGCAAATACCTGGACGCGATCGAAAAGCACGACATCGTCTTCGGCGTCGGTCCCGCTGGCACCGGAAAAACCTATCTGGCGATGGCGCAGGCGGTGGCGTTTCTGGTCGCGAAAAAGGTCAGCCGCATCATCCTGGCGCGGCCCGCCGTCGAGGCAGGCGAGAAGCTGGGATTCCTCCCGGGCGATCTGCAGGAGAAGGTGAACCCGTATCTCCGGCCGCTCTACGATGCGCTCTACGATATGCTCGATACGGAGCGGGTGATGCGCTACATCGAGCGCGGGACGATCGAGATCGCGCCAATCGCGTTCATGCGCGGCCGCACCCTCAACGACGCCTTCGTGATTCTCGACGAGGCACAGAACACCACCACCGAGCAGATGAAGATGTTCCTGACCCGCCTGGGATTCGGCGCCAAGGCGGTCATCACCGGCGACATCACCCAGATCGACCTGCCGATCGGCCGGACCTCCGGCCTGGTCGAGGCCATGAAGGTCGTCAACAGCATCGACGGCATCGAGTTTGTGTACTTCGACGACCGTGACGTCGTCCGGCACAAGCTCGTGCAGCAGATCGTGAAGGCCTACGAACAGTTCGGCGGCGGCAGCAGCCGGCCCGCGCTGGCTGTCACAAGCCGAGACGAGCCGGTCGAGCCGCGCAGCCATGGCTGAGTCTGGCCGGCTACGCGTCGTGGTCTCCGACGAGCGGGGTCGGGCCGTGGCCGTCCGCGGTCTGGCGTCGTGGCTCGCGCGCGTCGCGCCTCGCGGGACGCACGGAGTGGTTTCAGTCGCTCTCGTCAGCGACGAGCGTGTCCGCGAGCTGAACCGTGACTACCGGAGCAAGGACTACCCGACAGACGTGCTGAGCTTCCCGGCGCTCGAGCCGCAGCACCGCCGCCGAACGGCACACATCTCCGGCACCAGGACTAACACTTTTCTGGGAGACATCGTCATCGCCCGAGGGATTGCCAGGCGGCAGTCACGAGCCGTGGGTCACGGCGAAGGCACCGAGCTTCGAATCCTGGCGTTGCACGGACTGCTGCATCTTCTCGGCTACGACCACGAGCGGGATACTGGAGCGATGCAGCGCCTCGAACGGCGGTTGCGGCTCAAAGGCGGCTTGCGCGAGAGCCTGATCGAACGCGCCCATCGGACCGGGCGAGCCGGGTCCGCGCCATGATTCCGCTCCTCGTCTTCCTGCTCGCGCTCGCCGCTGTGTATCTCGGCGCGATTGAGGCCGCGTTCGGCGCGCTGATGCGGCTGTCGCTGCGCCTCCTCGCCGAGCGCAGCAACCGTTCCGGCACGCTCGGGCCCTACCTCGACGATCCGCCGCTGTTATTTATTCCGACGCGGCTGCTGCTCGGCCTGGTCACGGGCGTGGTGACAGCACTGCTCGCCAATCTCATCGGCGTCGATCGTCCGCACACGCTTACGCTGGTCGTCCTGTCGGTGGCGGGGTTCGTGATCGTCTGCGAACTACTGCTGCCGCTGGCGATCGTCTCGCGTGATCCCGAGCGCGTCCTCGATGTCCTGCTACCGACGTTCGCGCCGATCGCCCGTGCGCTCGGTCCCATCACGCGTTGGATCGCGCGGATCGTCGGCGCCAATCGACACAGCGCACCGCCGTCGCCGCCTGAGGAAGCGCAGATCGCGAGCGAGGTGACCGACGCGTTCGTTGACGCTGCCCAGCAGGAAGGCATCATCGACGGCGAGGACCGTCGCCTGCTGCAAAGCATCGTCGACTTCGGCGACACGCTGGTTCGCGAGGTGATGACGCCGCGGCCCGACATCGTCGCGGTCCGCGATGGCGCCACCGTCGGCGACGTCCGCAATCTGTTCCGCGAACAGGAGTACTCGCGGTTCCCGGTCTACAAGGACAGCTTCGATCACATTACGGGCTTCATCTTCGTGAAGGATCTCGTCACGCTCAATACGGCGGATGACGGCCTGCCGATTGCGGGATTGCTGCGGACTGCGGTGGTGGTGCCGGAGACCAAGCGTGTCCCGGAGCTGTTGAAGCAGTTCCAGCGTCAGCAGACTCAGTGCGCGATTGTCGTCGACGAATACGGCGGAACGGCCGGACTCGTGACCATCGAGGATCTCCTCGAGGAAATCGTCGGCGAAATTCGCGACGAATACGACGTCGAGTCCGAGTCGGTCGTGGACGAGGGCGGCGGCAGCTTCGTGTTCAGCGGCAAGGTTGACGTTGATGAAATCGTCAGGCGCCTCGACGTCGACATCGAGCGCGAGGGGTTCGAGACCGTGGGCGGCTACCTGCTGTCGCACCTGGGGAGGGTGCCCACCGTTGGCGAGACGTTCGACCTGGACGGGCTGACCGTGAAGGTGCTGGACGCCGAACGCCGCCGCATCACCAAGGTGCGGATTATCAAGAAGGTCGCGACACCGGTTGATACCGAAGACGCCGAGGCAAAGACGGGCCCGTTGAGCTCATGAAATATGGTTTCGTCTCGCTGATCGGCCGTCCCAACGCCGGCAAATCAACGCTGTTGAACCGGCTGGTGGGCTCGAAGCTCGCGATCGTGTCGGACAAACCGCAGACCACCAGAAACCGGATTCTCGGCGTCAGGAACTACCCGGACGCGCAGGTGGTCTTCATCGACACGCCAGGCATTCATCGGCCGTTGCATCGGATGAACGTGCGGATGGTGGAGACCGCGTTCGACACGATTCAGGAAGTGGACGTGCTCGGCCTCGTCGTCGACGTCATGGAGCCGCCCGGCAAGGGCGACCAATTCGTCCTCGACCGGATCAAGGGCGCCAAGGTCCCGGTGGTGCTGATCTTGAACAAGATCGATCTCATCAAGAAAACCAACCTGCTGCCGATCATGCAACGCTACGGAGAGGTTGGCGGCTTCGACGAGATCATCCCGGTATCGGCCGGCACCGGCGACAATGTGGATCGCCTCGAACGGCTGCTCATCGATCGTCTTCCGGAAGGGGAGCCGCAGTATCCCGAAGACTACCTGACCGATCAGCCGGAGCGGTTTTTTGCGGCGGAGATCGTCCGCGAGAAAGTGCTGCAGTTCACGCACGCCGAGCTGCCGTTCTCGAGCGCCGTCATCATCGACCGGTTCGAGGAGCCCGACCGCCCGGGCGGACTCCTCAAGCTGTACTGCACCATCGTCGTCGAGCGTGACTCGCAGAAGCCGATCATCCTCGGGCGTGGCGGCGAGATGATCAAACGGATCGGGGTGGCGGCGCGCGAAGACCTCGAAAAGTTCTTCGATACGAAGGTGTTTCTCGACCTTCACGTTCGCGTCAAGTCGGAATGGCGCGAGGACGAGGGCCTGCTCGACGACATCGGCTTGAAGTAGAATTGATACCCGCCTTGGGATGCCACTTCACACCACCGACGCCCTGATTCTGCGGACTTACAAGCTCGGTGAGTCGGATCGTATCGTGGTGTTCCTGACGCGCGATCGCGGCAAGAAACGCGGCGTGGCGAAGAACGCGCGGCAGAGCCGGCGAAGGTTCGGCGGTGGACTCGAACCAATGACGTACGGGCGAGTCGGCTATGTCGAACGCGAGCGGCGCGAACTGGTGCGTCTCGAGTACGTGGAGCAGCTCAAGTCGCCGCTGTCGGCGATGGATGGTGAAGCGCTCGGCTACGTCAGCTACTTCGCCGAGCTGATTGACGAGTGGGCCCAGGAGGCCGATCCGAACGAAACGCTGTTCCGGCTCGGCGTGTCGATGGTGGAAGCGATCGCGAACGGCGTGCCGATCGAGCCACTGGCGCGTTACTTCGAATACTGGCTGCTTCGGCTCCAGGGCGTCTATGCCGTCGACCAGCGTCTGTCAGACGAGGCGCGCGGATTCCTCGGTGCGGCTCGCGGGCTGAGTCCCTTCGGCCTGGGCGATGTTGCGATTTCAAAGCGCGCGCTGGTCGAGCTCGAGGCCTCGCATCGCGCGCTCATCGCCGAGCACCTGGAGAAGGATCTGAAGTCGGTCCGAGTGCTGCGGGACATGCGACGGTAGGAGTGATGACATTCCAGGGTTTGATTCTGAAACTGTCCGAGTTCTGGGCGTCACGCGGCTGCGCGCTGCAGCAGCCGCTCGACGTCGAAGTCGGCGCCGGCACGATGCATCCGGAAACGTTTCTGCGTGTGCTGGGGCCGGCGCACTGGAATGTCGCATACGTGCAGCCGTCCCGTCGTCCGGCTGACGGACGCTTTGGCGAGAATCCCAACCGGCTCTTCAAGCACCACCAGTTTCAGGTCATCCTCAAACCGGCGCCAGACGATGTGCAGCAGATGTATCTGGACAGTCTCGAAGCGTGCGGCATCAACCCGAGGCAGCACGACATCAGGTTCGAGGAAGACAACTGGGAGTCGCCGACACTGGGCGCCTGGGGCATCGGCTGGCAGGTCATGTTCGACGGCATGGAGATCTCGCAGTTCACCTATTTTCAGCAAGCCGGCGGGATGGAGCTGGCGCCAATCTCTGCCGAGTTGACCTATGGCCTCGAACGGATCGCGATGGTGCTGCAGCGCGTCGATAGCGTCTACGACCTGGAGTGGGCGTCTGGCGTGAAGTACGCCGACGTGCGTCTTCGTGAAGAGATCGAGCAGTCGAAGTACGTCTTCGGGCAGGTCGAAATCCCGGGCGCCGAGTTCGGTGCGTTTCATCGCGACCTGTTCGAGCGCTATTACGAGTTGGCCGGCGCGCTGTTGAAGGCGGGCCTGATCTGGCCGGCGCTCGAGCATTGCCTGAAGTGCTCGCATCTGTTCAACATCCTCGACTCCAGCAACAGCATCGGCGTGACGGAGCGAACTGCGTTTATCCTGCGCATCCGCCAGCTGGCGATCGGCGTGGCCAAGGCATATGTCGAGGGGACGCCGAAGAGCGAACCGGTCGCAGCGGCCCAGGGCGGGCGCTGATGGACCGCGAACTGCTGCTGGAAATCGGTTGCGAGGAACTGCCGGCGAGCTGGCTGCCCGGTCTCACCAATTCGGTCGGAGAGATCCTCGCGGCGCAGCTGCGCGAACATCGTCTCGCGCCTGAATCGCCGGCCGAGACGTTCAGCACGCCCCGCCGTCTCACCGTTCGGATCGTCAGGATTCCCGAACGCCAGAGCGATCTCGAAGAGCTCGTGAACGGACCGCCGGTGGCGGCCGCGTTCAAGCCCGATGGCACACCAACGCCGGCATCCGCTGGCTTTGCCGCGAAGCAGGGCGTCGACGTAAGCGCGCTGGAGCGCGTTCACACGCCGAAGGGTGAGTACCTGGCGTTTCGGAAGCGCCAACGCGGCAAGTCAACGGTGGACGTACTGCCGGACGTGCTGGGCGGGACCCTGCGCGGTTTGTCGTTCCCGAAGGCGATGCATTGGGATGCCATGCTCGACGACGGCCGCGGCGACCTGCTGTTCGGCCGTCCGATCCGCTGGGTGCTGTTCCTGTACGGCGGAAGGGTCGTGCCGTTTTCGATCGGGCGCACCCCCGCGGCGCAGACGTCCCAGGTCCAGGAAGTGTCGACCGGTGCGGTCACCTACGGCCATCGCTTCCTGACGACGAGCGGCCGGGCGGGGCGAGCCATCAAAGTCCGATCGTTCGACGAATATCGCGCCCGCCTGCTCGAGAATTTCGTGATGCTCGAGCGCAGCGAGCGTCACAACAAGATTGCCCGCGAACTCGACGCCAAGGCGCAACGCCTGCAGGGGCGCGTCAGTCGCATGGTGCACGACTCCGACCTGCTCCACGAGGTGCCCGACCTGGTCGAGTATCCATCGGTGATCGCCGGCACGTTCGCCTCGGAGTTCTTGGAACTCCCCGAGGAAGTACTGACTACGACGCTGATTCATCATCAGCACTACTTTCCAGTCGAAGGCGACGACGGGAAGTTGAAGAACGCGTTTCTGGCGGTGATCAACACCGAGCCCGACAACGAGCGCACGATCGCACGCAACGCCGAGCGGGTCGTCACCGCGCGGCTGCGCGATGCTCGTTTTTTCTGGGAAGCCGATCGCAAGTCGCCGCTCGAGTCGCGGATCGAGCGGCTCGGCACGGTGCTGTTTCACAAGAAACTCGGCTCGTATAAGGAAAAGGCCGAACGCATCGAGCGGCTGGCCGAATGGATTGCCAGGGAGGCGCTCGGCGCCGATCCCGCGACCGCGAAGCTGGCCGGACAGGCCGCGCGGTTGGCGAAGGCGGACCTCGCGACCGACATGGTGCGCGAGTTCACCGAGTTGCAAGGCACGATCGGCGGCGTCTACGCACGGGCGGAAGGCCTGCCGGAGGAAGTGTGGAAGGCGATCTACTTTCACTACCTGCCGGTCGGTGTCGAAGCCGACGCGCCGCCGTCGAAGGCACAACTCGGCAAGGCTGCGCTGACGTGGGCGGCGGTGTCGCTGGCTGACAAACTCGACACGATCGTCGGCCTCTTCGCCGCTGGCGAGAAGCCGACGGGTTCACGAGACCCGTACGCTCTCCGTCGAGGCGCTCAAGGCCTCATGAAAATCCTCATCGACGGGGCCGCATTGTTCAAGGCGGAGATGCCGGCAGGACTTGAGCAACTGGCAGATCAAGCCTTCATAAACTATCGTGGCCAGTTCAAGACCGTAGACGATGGCTGGCAGGCGGGCCTTTTCGAGTTTTTGCGGGAGCGAGAATTTCACATCTTCGAACGCCGCGGATTTCGAGCTGACGAGGCAAGAGCCGTTGCAGCGTTTTGGAAACAACCGGCGCGAGCGTTACGTAGAGTTGAAGCGCTTTCGAAGGGACGGCAACACAAGGACTTTGAGGCTCTTGCGGTCCTCTTCAAGAGGGTCAAGAACATCACCAGGGGCTTCAATGGAGAAATGCGCCCCGAACTCGAAGCCTTGTTGACTGAGCCGTCCGAAAAGGCTCTCCTCCAGGAGATCGACAGCCGCTTCGGCAAGGTCTCCAAGGCGATTAGTGACGACGACTATGCCGGGGCCGTGCGCGAGATGATCGGTTTTGCGGCGCCTGTCGACAAATTCTTCGCCGACGTGCTGATCATGGCAGATGACCCGAGTCTCAGAGAAGCCAGATTGACGCTTCTTACGATGCTTCGCCGAACTGTGTTGGAGAATATCGCCGACATCTCAGAGATCGTGGTGGACGAGAAGCAGGCGTAGGTAACTGACTCGATAACCAGATTGCCCAATTACCAGATTTTCGAATCGACGGAGTAGAGATGTCCAAGAAGCCTGCAGCAAAAAAACGCGCGGCCACGGCCAAATCCAAGCCCCGAGCCTCGAGCACACGGTCACGTCAGCACGTGTACTTCTTCGGTAACGGCAAAGCCGACGGCAACCGCAACATGAAGGATCTGCTCGGCGGCAAAGGCTCCGGGCTCGCCGAGATGACCAACGCCGGTCTGCCGGTTCCGCCGGGCTTCACCATCTCGACTGACGTCTGCACCATCTACTACCAGGAACAGCAGAAGATTCCCGCCGCGATTGACCGCGAGATCGACGAACAGGTGAAGCGCCTCGAGAAAGCCGCCGGCGCGACGCTCGGCTCGACCGAGAATCCGCTGCTCGTCTCGGTCCGTTCCGGCGCCAAGTTCTCGATGCCGGGCATGATGGACACCATCCTCAACCTGGGATTGAATGACGATGCCGTCGAGGGGTTGAAGCGGCGGACCAGCAACGGCCGCTTCGCCTTCGACAGCTATCGACGGTTCATCCAGATGTTCGGCAACGTGGTGCTGGAGATCCCCAAGGACGCGTTCGAGCACGAGTTCGAGTCGGTCAAAAAGGCCACGGGCTCGAAACTCGACACGGATCTCGACGAGGCGGCACTGCGCGATGTGGTCGCGCGCTACAAGGTGCTGGTCCAGAAGAAGAGCGGCAAGGCGTTCCCACAGGATCCACGCGCGCAGCTGACCATGTCGCGCGACGCGGTGTTCCGCTCGTGGATGAACGCGCGCGCCATCGAGTACCGCCGCATCTACGACATCCCCGATCACATCGGCACCGCCGTCAACGTGCAGATGATGGTGTTCGGGAACACCGGCGATCGATCCGCGACCGGCGTCGGCTTCACCCGCAGTCCCGCGACCGGCGCCAAGGAGTTCTACGGCGAATTCCTGATCAACGCGCAGGGTGAAGACGTCGTGTCCGGCGTCCGCACGCCGCAGCCGATCCGCGAGCTTGGCGACGTCCTGCCGAAGGCGTACAAACAGCTGCGCGACATCACGACACGCCTCGAAAAGCATTACAAGGACGTCCAGGACTTCGAGTTCACCATCCAGGACGAGCGCCTGTTCATGCTGCAGACACGCAGCGGCAAGCGCACCGGCTACGCGGCGGTCGTGATCGCGACCGATCTGGTCGCCGAGAAATTGCTGACACCGAAGGAAGCGATCCTCCTCGTCGATCCTGAGGCGCTCAACCAGCTGCTCGCGCCAGGCTTCGACCCGAACGAGTGGAAGAAATTGCCGACGGCGACCACCGGATTGCCGGCGTCACCGGGGGCGGCAAGCGGTCAGGTCGTGTTCTCGGCCGACCACGCGGTCGAGTGGGTGAACCAAGGCAAGCAGGTGATTCTGGTCCGCCGCGAGACGGTCCCCGACGATATCCACGGCATGTTCGTGGCGCAGGGCATCCTGACCGCCACCGGCGGCATGACCTCGCACGCCGCGGTCGTCGGTCGTCAGATGGGCAAGCCGTCCATCGTCGGCGCCGGCGAGCTGCAGATCGACGAGCAGGGCAAGACGTTCCGGGTCAGGGATGTGGTGGTCAAGGAGGGCGATTACATCTCCTTCAACGGCCTGACCGGCGAGGTCAAGATTGCGCAGGTCGCATCCAAGCCGAGCGAGATTCTTCAGGTGCTCGACGGCACGCTGGCGCCGGCCAAATCCGACATTTACCAGCGATTCGAAAAGCTGCTCACCTGGTCAGACAAGTTCCGCCGGCTCGGGATCCGCGCCAACGCGGACCTGCCGGATCAGGCCGAGCTCGCCTATAAATTCGGCGCGCGCGGCATCGGCCTCTGCCGGACCGAGCACATGTTCTTCGGCGAAGGCCGCATTCCGATTGTCCAGAAAATGATTCTGGCCGACAACGAGGCGGATCGGCGGAAAGCGCTCAACCAGCTGCTGCCGCTGCAGCGCGAAGACTTCTACGGCGTGTTCAAGGCGATGCACGGCTGTCCCGTCACGATCCGGACGATCGATCCGCCGTTGCACGAGTTCCTGCCCAAGCGCGAGGACCTGATGGTCGATGTCGCCCGGCTCGAGGCGACCGGCAAGAAAGGGAAGGAGCTCGACGAGAAAAAGAAGCTGCTGGGCCGCGTCGAACAGCTGCACGAGTTCAACCCGATGCTCGGTCATCGCGGCGTCCGTCTCGGCATCACCTATCCCGAGATCACCGAGATGCAGACGCGCGCGATCCTCGAGGCCGCGTGCCGCCTGCACCAGGAAGGCCTGAAGGTGGTGCCCGAGATCATGATCCCGCTGGTCGGTCACGTGAAGGAACTGCGTGACCAGAAGGCGGTGGTCGATCGTGTCGCCGCCGAGGTGATGAAGGAACAAGGCGTCAAGGTCAAGTATCTGGTCGGCACCATGATCGAGGTGCCGCGTGGTGCGGTGACCGCCGATCAGATCGCCGGCGAAGCGCAGTTCTTCTCGTTAGGCACCAACGACCTGACCCAGCTCACCTACGGCTTCTCTCGGGATGACGTCGGCAAGTTCCTGCGCATCTATCAGGACAAGAAGATTCTCGACCGCGATCCGTTCGCGTCGATCGACACCGAAGGAGTCGGCAGTCTAGTGCGGATGGGCGTCGAGTCGGGCCGCAAGACGCGGCCGGATCTGAAGCTCGGCATCTGCGGCGAGCACGGCGGCGACCCGGCGTCGATTCACTTCTTCGACAAGGTTGGCCTCGACTACGTCAGCGCCTCGCCATATCGGGTGCCGGTCGCACGGCTGGCGGCGGCGCAGGCCGCACTGTCGGTAAAAGTCGGCGATTGAACACCATCTTCGTGTGCCGCGACGGGCGGACCGAGCAGGTGACGCGAATCGATCGCAGCTGGCTTGGTGCGTCCGCCGGCGCGTTTCTCTGGGTGGACCTCGAAGCGCCATCGATTCCGGAATCGCTGCTGCTGCGCGATACCTTCGCGTTTCATGGTCTGGCGGTCGAGGACGCGTTGTCCGCCGGACAGACGCCGAAACTGGAGGCCTATGACGGCTACCTCTTCGCCGTCGTCGGAGGAGCCAGTGACGAGGTCGATTGCTTCGTCGGCCCGACGTTTCTGGTGACCGTGCACTGGAGCGCATCGACGGCAATCGCGGAGCTGGCAGACAATGCCCGCCACAACGCGCAGTGGATGTCCGAGAGGTCGGTCGGCCTGTTCCATCGTGTGACCGACGCGGTCAGCGACGGTTTTCGGCCGCGCCTCCAGGTGTTGAGCGGCCGTGCCGACCGCCTGGAGGCAGCGTTGTTCGACAAGCCTTCGCCGGCACTGGTGCGGGATCTGCTGTCGATTCGGGCCGAAACGTTCGCGCTCGGCAGCACCTGCCGGGCGCAGCGTGGCGCGGTCGACCGGCTGGCCCGCCGCGAGTTCGTCGACATCAGCACCGAGATGGCCTGGCGCTTCCGCGATGTGGACGACCACCTGGTGCGGACCGCCGACGAGGTCTCGGCGCTTCAGGATCGTCTGGCCGGTCTGCTGACTGCCGCGTCCGGCCTGGCCGCGGGCCGGCGCTGGCTCTGATCGCCTCAACGTCATGGGCAAGATCAACCGTCTTCCGCTCGACCTCGCCAACCAGATCGCCGCTGGCGAAGTGATCGAGCGTCCCTCGTCGATCGTCAAGGAACTGGTCGAAAACGCGATCGACGCCGGCGCCCGGCGATTGACCATCCATGTCGAGATGGGCGGGAAGCAGCAGGTCCGCGTCGAGGACGACGGCGAAGGCATGGAACCAGACGATGCGAGGCTGGCGATCGAGCGGCACGCCACCAGCAAGATCAGACGGTCTGACGATCTCGCGTCCATCGCGACGCTCGGCTTCCGCGGCGAGGCGCTGCCGTCGATCGCGTCGGTGTCGCACTTCGTGCTGCGGACGCGCGCGAAGGGACAGCAGAGCGGCACCGAGATTCGCGTCAACGGCGGCACTGTCGCGTCGGTGGCGGAGGTCGGCGCCGCCGTCGGGACGATCGTCGAGGTCAACGACGTTTTCTACAATTTACCCGCCCGCCGCAAGTTCCTGAAGTCGGACGGCGCTGAGTCCGCCCAGGTCTCGCGCGTCGTCACACAGCTGGCGCTGGCCAACCCCGAGATTGGGTTCACGCTGACGAGCGCCAACCGCACTGTGCTGCAGGCGCCACCGGCAGTGTCGCTCCGCGACCGCCTGTATCAGGTCTACGGCGAGCGCAGCGACTTGATGGAAGTGCGGAAGGAGGCGGGTGGCATCAGGCTGACCGGCTTCATCGCGGCGCTGGCAGAGCAGGGACCGACACGCGGTCCACAAAACGTCTTCATCAACCGTCGCATCGTCAAAGACAAGACCATCGCGCACGCAATCATCGATTCCTACAGCCAGGCGACGATCAAGGAACGCAGCCCTGAGGTGCACCTGTTCCTCGAGATGGCGCCCGACGCGCTCGATGTGAACGTGCACCCGACCAAGGCGGAGGTCCGCTTCCGCGATCAGTCGCTGGTGCACCAGGTCGTGCGCCGGGCGCTGATGGACGCGCTCGGGCACAGCGGTGCGCCGCAGCTGCAGTTGCGTCCGGAGCACATCGCCGTGTCGGCGCCGGTCAACGCGTCGCTGCCCGGCGTCCTGTCGGGTGGGGTGTACCCGAATCGATGGATACCGAACGAAAGCCGCCCGATTCCGGTGTCGGGGGGAGTGGAGGCCGGGGATTCGGTCCGGCTGAAGCCGGACACTACATTGGCGGACGTTGCTGCGTCGCACCTCTCGGCATCGCACCTCGCACCTTCGTCCGTCGCCCCCTCCTACGAAATCAAACCAATGATTCCGCTGGGGCAGTTTCGCGACACGTTCATCATCGCGGTGGACGATGAGGGGATTGCGATCATCGATCAGCATGTGGCGCACGAGCGGGTCCTGTTCGAGCGGGTCATGGAGCGGCTCACCACTGGCGGCCTCGAATCGCAGCGGCTGCTCATCCCGATGGTCCTGGAGCTCTCTTCATCGGCGCAGCAGGTCCTCGTGAACCGTCAGAGTGAGCTGCAGCGACTCGGCTTCGAAATCGAGCCGTTTGGCAGCGCGACGATTGCGGTGGCCGCGGTGCCGGCGTTACTCGGAGCGGCCGACAGTTCGAAGACGCTGCTAGCGCTGGCCGAGGATCTGGAGGGGCTCGATCGCGGCGCCCAGGTTCAGGAGGCACTCCAGCGGATCGCGGCGCTGACCGCCTGCCATGCGGCGGTAAAGGCCAACTATCCCCTCACCTACGAGAAGATGGCGCACATCCTCGAGGAGCTGAGGGCGACGGCGTTTTCCACGATCTGCCCGCATGGCCGGCCGGTGATGCTGCGGCTTACGCGACGTGAGGTCGAGAAGAACTTCGATCGCATATGAAGCTGACGCTCTTCTACATCGGCCGCCTGGCGATGCTGCTTGGGATGTTCGAACTGCTGGTGGACGTGCTGACGGCGGGTCCGATGGGTCCCGATCCGAAGCTGTTCGGCATCGGCATCGCGATTTTCGTGGCCGGGTGGGGCTTGACCCGCGTGACGCGATAGCCGGCCGCGAACTGTCGGCGGCTGGACGTGAGGGCGATCGTTGGCCGCCGGCGGCGGCCGTAGCCGCGCCGGCGGTTCACGATCGTTCAGGCGAAACTGGCCAGGCCTTCCGCCTCGGTATCGTGGCACTCGAACACCGTCAGCAGTTTGGTGATCGAGAGCAGATCCTTGATTCTCTTGGTGACCGCGACCAGCTTCAACGTGCCGCCGTTCTTGGTCACGGTCGTATAGCACTGGACGATCTCGCCGAGGCCCGCGCTGTCCACGTACGACACGTCGCCGAGGTTCAGCAGCACCTTCTTGTTCCCCTGGTGGATGATGCTGCGCATCTTGTCCCGCAGCACCACGTCACCGCCGTCGCCCAGCGTAATCTTCCCTGACACGTCCACGATTGTCACGTCACCGACCGTTCGATCCGAGATCTCCATGCGGCCTCCGCGCGGAAAGTATAATCCGGCATGGTTAGACACCGGCCAAGAGCTTTTGTCTGGGCTTGTCTTCTGGCGGCCGTCGCCGCGTGCGGCCGTGGTCCCGGGCAGCCCCCGCCGGCAGCGTCCGCGCCGGTCCCGGAGCCCGTGGACAGCCGCGTCCTGGCCCTCGCCAACGCCTATCTGGACGGCTACTTCCAGCGCAATCCGGATCAGATCACCCTCTATGGCATCCCGGGACGGCCGCAGGACAAGCTGCCCGACAATTCGCTGGAGGCCCTGAACGCGTGGCAGGCCAAGGAAGACGGCTGGCTCGCTCAAGCGCGGGCGATCGAGCCGGCCGGGATCACCGCCGAACCGCTGCGTGCGACCTACGCGATCGTCAGAGAGCAGCTCGAAAGCTCGATCGGCGTCCGGGTGTGTCGGAACGAGCTCTGGATGGTCAGCCAGTTCGTCAACGGCTGGCAGGTCCAGGACAGCTACACCATCACGATTCAGCCGGTCGGCACCGATGCGGCTCGCCGGGAGGCGCTGGCGCGCTGGAGCCTGCTGCCTCGCTACATCGACACGGAAATCTCCAACCTCCGCCAGGGCCTCAAGGCCGGCTATTCGGCGCCAAAGGGCAACGTGCGGCTGGTCATCGACCAGATGGACACGCTGATCAAGACTCCGCTGGCCGAGTCGCCGTTCGATTCGCCGTCGGTCCGCGACAAGACGCCGGAGTTCCAGCAGCACTTCGATCTGCTGGTCCGCGAGCAGATCGTGCCGGCGTTCGTGCGCTATCGCGACTTTCTGACGCAGGAATACCTGCCGGCGGCGCGCGAGGCGATCGCCGTCTCCGCCAACCCGGATGGAGCGGCGTGTTACGACGCCTCGGTTCGCTATCACAGTTCGCTGCCGGTGCCGGCGCGGGAAGTGCACGCCACCGGATTGGCCTTGATTGACCAGCTCGACGCCGAAATGAAGGCCATCGGCGAGCGGTCATTCCAGATCGGCAACGTCCCGAAGCTGTTGCTGCGGGCGCGCACCGACCGGAAATATCTGTTCAAGAGCCGCGAAGACCTGATCGGCTACTCGCAGGCCGCGCTCGCGCGGGCGAAAGGCAAGATGCACGACTGGTTCGGCCTGCTTCCCAAGGCCGACGTCGTCATCCAGCCGTATCCGAAGTTCAGGGAGAAGAACGGCCCCAACGAATACAACCCGCCGGCCGAGGACGGCAGCCGTCCTGCGGTGTTCTTCATCAACGCGTATCAAGCCGAGAAACACAGCCGCGTCGAGTCGGAGTCGACGGCGTTTCACGAGACCATCCCGGGTCACCATCTGCAGGGCGCGATCGCGCTCGAGCGGAAGGAGATTCACCCGATCGGACGCTACCTGGGCAGCTCCGGATACACCGAAGGATGGGCGCTCTACACCGAACGGCTGGCTGACGAGATGCACCTGTTCTCGAGC
>DASXIR010000060.1:0-23171 GCA_036497895.1 Vicinamibacterales bacterium
CGCAAGGTCGGGTTTTTGCCAAAGGAGTGGGAGGCGACCGCGACGATCATCCGGCCGATGGTAACGGGGGCCGGGGCGCTGAGGCCAGGGGCGGGCCAGTGACGGATTTGAAATGGACAGCCGACGCGCGGCGGTGTCAAAATGTTGGCGCGTCGGTAAATGCCTGACACACAAAAACATCTGTTGCTGGTAGAAGACGAGTCTGCGCTCCGTGAAGCTATCGCTGAGCAGCTTGGCGATCGCGGCTACCAGGTCGAACAAGCCGACTCGGGTGAGACCGCCCTGGCCAAACTCGCGGATTTCGCCTTCGACATCATCATCACCGACCTGCGTCTCCCGGGCATCGACGGTTCCGCTGTTCTTGACGCTGCCGTGGAGCGCTACCCGCACATCGTCGCGATCGTGGTCACCGGGTACGGGACCGTGAAGGACGCGGTCGAAGCGATCAAGCGCGGCGCCTGGGACTTCGTCAGCAAGCCGTTTCAAATCGACGAGCTGCTGCACGTGCTCGATTCGGCGCTCGAGCAGCGGCGGCTGAAGTCGGAAAACGCGTACCTGCGGGCACAGCTCGAAGCGCGTCACCGTTTCGAGGGGTTGATCGGCAAGAGCCGCGCGATGACGAAGTTGTTCCAGCTGCTCGAGACGATCGCGCCCACTCACAGCACGATTCTCGTCACTGGTGAAACCGGCACCGGCAAAGAGGTGGTGGCGCGCGCCATTCATCACAGCGGCGGACGCCGCGCGCACCGCTTCGTAGCGCTGAACTGCAGTGCGATTCCGGAAACTCTGCTCGAAGCCGAATTGTTCGGGCACGTGCGCGGCGCCTTCACCGGCGCGGTCGGCAATCGTCAGGGTCGCCTCGAGCAGGCGCACAAGGGCACGCTTTTTCTGGACGAAGTCGGGACGATGAGCGCGGCGCTCCAGATGAAACTGTTGCGCGTGCTGCAGGAACGTGAGTTCGAGCGGGTTGGCGATTCGCACACCACCAAGGTCGACGTGCGGGTGATCGCCGCAACCAACAGCGACCTGAGCCGGCTCGTCGCCGAAGGTCAGTTCCGGGAGGATCTCTTCTACCGTCTCAATGTCATCCCGGTGCAGCTCCCGCCGCTGCGCGAACGCAAGGAGGACATCCCCCTGCTCGTACAACACTTCCTCGACAAGTTTCAGGCGGAACGGCAGCCGGACACCTCCTCTCCAAGGACGACAGAGGAGCTGGCGGTGTCGCAGGAAGGCATGCGACGTCTGATGGCGTACCAGTGGCCGGGCAACGTCCGTCAACTGGAGAATGCCGTCGAGCGCGCCGTCGCGTTCACGGCCGGGCGATCGCGGATCGATGTGGAGGATTTGCCGATCGAGGTTCAGCAGGCCCAGCAGCTTCCGCTGTCGGCCGGTGTGTCGCTGCCGGATGCCGGGATCGATCTCGACCTGTTCGTCGCCGACATCGAGCGCGAGCTGATTCAGCGTTCGCTCGAGCGGACGGGCGGAAACAAGGGGCAGGCCGCGAAGCTGCTGAACCTCAAACGCACGACGCTGGTCGAAAAACTGAAGCGCCTGCAGAAGTAAGCGGCGGAACCCCGAATCCCTGCGACAATACCGAGATGCCCCCGCGCTTCGCCTACTGGACGATCCTCATCGATGGCAATCCGACCGCGTTCCGCGCCCGCGACCGGGAAGAGCTGCTGCCGACCGTCACCCAACTGAAGCGCAAGAACGCGGACGTCGTGCTCAAGTGGTTCGCACAGGGCCGGCTGTGGGACTCGCCCGAGGCACAACGCTCGGAGGTGCGGCCTCAGTACAAGACCGAAAAGCGCAACGCCGACTGGCGGCCAGGCGGCTCTCACAAGGACCCGCGCGATAGGTTCAAGAAGAGGAACCGGCCCGAGCGTGCGTGGTCGGACAAGGATCCGGCGACGCAACGCGATCGCGACAAGCTCGCGGGTCCGCCGCGAGGCGATCGACCCTGGCCGAACAAAAAGCCTGGCGATCGACCGTGGCAGGACAAGAAGCCTGGCGATCGGCCATGGCAAGACAACAAGGCGAGCGGCTTCAAGCCGGTACGACCGCGGGAGGACGAGCGGCGGTCGCAACCGCCGAAGCCCGACGGGCCGCCGGCGCCTTCGTTTCCGAACGATCGCCCGTGGCAAACCAAACCGACAGGACCACGCAGTCAGCGAAAACCGTGGAGCAATAAACCGGCGGGTGGTCCGCCGCGAAGCGATCGGCCATGGAGCGGCAAGCCATCTGGGACCGATCGTCCATGGCGCGATAAGCCGGCAGGTGGACCACCGCGCGGTGATCGGCCGCCGACGGGGAAACCACCTGACGCCGGCAAGCGTCCGTGGACGCCGAAGCCACCCGGTGCAGAGAAACGCCCGTGGGCCGGAAAACCTGGCGGAGCAGAGCGCCGACCCTGGAGCGGCAGCTCTGGCGGCGGCGAGAAACGGCCCTGGGGGAAACCGGCCGGCGCGGAGAACCGTCCGTGGGCCGGGAAACCTTCCGGCGAAAGAAAGCGGCCATGGAGCCCTCGACCACCGAACGACGACAAGCGGCCGTGGACCGGCAAGCCGGCACCGGACGGCAAACGGCCCTGGAGTCCAAAGCCGCCTGGTGGTGAACAGCGCCCGTGGAGCGGGAAGCCGCGCACAGATCGCCCATGGCAGGGCAAGGCTCCGGGTCCGCGGCCCGGCGGATCGTTCCGGCCGCAGCCCCGCAAGCGCCGGGATGACGACCCGTCTGATGGTGACTGATACGCGCCGCCCATCCGCATGAACGAACTGTTCGAGTTCGTGTTCACGGCCGCCGGGCCGGTCACAGCACTCGTCATCATCGCGCTCTGGCTTTCTCGCCGGCCCGCGTCCACTTCAGCACGGCGCTTCGCCATCGGCCTGGCGATCGTTTACTGCGCCTGCAGCATTCGCTTGCTCGCGGTCGGCGCGAGCCGGCTTCTGACGATCGGCTATCACCAGTTTGCGGCGGACGATGTCGGCACGGGCCCCACGGCCATAGTGCTGCTGGGCGCCGGTGACGAGTTCATCGAGGGCTGGACGGAGCACATGACCCTGACGTTGCCGCCCGAAGGCGCACGTGTGCTCGAGGCAGCTCGTGTCTTCCGGTTGATCTCACCGGCGTGGATCATCAGCTCCGGCGGGCCGGCGCGAACCAGTCATGCCAACGAGGCGACAGGCGTCACGATGCGCGAGGAGCTCGTCCAGTTGGGTGTGCCTCGGGATCGCATCCTGATCGAGACCGCTTCCCGCAATACGCGCGAAGAGGCGCTGGTGATCGAGCCGATGCTGCGCACACTCGGCAACCCTCAGGTCGTACTGGTGACGTCGCACACGCACATGCGCCGATCCATGGGCGCCCTTCGCGCGGTGGGAATCGCGGCGATCCCCGCGATCGCGCGGGATCCGCGGCCGGAGGTGCCGCTGTCCGAATGGATCCTGCCGACCGGGAGGGCGCTCAGGGTAAGCGGCGAAGTTGTCCACGAGCTGTTCGGCATTCCGTACTACTGGCTGCGCGGCTGGTGGCGAAGCTGATCGAATGGTGACGCACGTCGTTCTGATGAAGCCGCGTCCGGATCTGTCGCCGGAAGAACGGCGAGGGTTGATCGACGCTTTCGAACGCGCCATCGCCGAGATTTCGACCGTGCGCGGTGTCCGCATCGGCCGCCGTCTCGTGCACGGTGCCGGATACGAACAGCAGTCTCCAGACACCGCCGACTTCTTCATCGTCATCGACTTCGACGATCTCGAGGGGCTGCACACGTACCTCCACCATCCCGTTCACGAAGCGCTCGGCGTCCGGTTCGGCCAGTCGCTGGCGTCGGCGATGGTGTACGACTTCGAAGTTGGTGGGGTCGAGGAGTTACGAGCGGGCCGATTCCTTCAATCCGAGTAGGCGGAGCACGCGGTTCACCACGCCAGACTGGTCACGGCCTCCCGGCGAATCGGCCTGGACAAGAATGTCCAGGCACTCGGCGACCGTCTTGACGACGCCGACTCCCCGATGCTTCGCATCGGCCGCCGGCTGACCTTCTCCGCTACGCCAGACCAGTATGGCGCGCGCTTTCGAATCGACGATGACGTCGAGGCAGTTCTCGGGGCGGTCGTCGATCACGAAGTCGAGATCGAGCGCGGCGGCGATGCGACCGCGTGAACCCTGCACGACATACACGCTCGGCAGCGCGAAGCCGTGCGCTCGCAGCCATCGCTGCGTCTGCACCTGCGCCGTGGCGCCCGCCGATTCCGGGCGCCGGGTCAGAAAGATCAGCTCCCAGCGTCGTTCGGTCGCGAGCGTAGCCATCCTCTGGATGACTCCGGGCTCGAGCTCCGCGAGGCTTTCCCAGAAATTGTCGATCGACTCGACCTGTTGCCACAGCTGCCGTTGCTGGCGGACGGTGAGGCTCAACCCTGTCGCCACCCGGCTGTCGGGCGCGCCGGTTGCAGCCGGATCGGCCGTTTCGACACGGGGTCCGGTGGGCGCGTCCTCAGGCCGCGAATCCGCCTGTGCACCGAACAGGGACTCCGCGAGCCGGGCCAGCTCCGAATCCATATCGGCGAGGACGCCATCGAGATCGAACGCAATGCGCAATGCCACTGGCGTCGACTCAGAAGTTGTAGGTGAACGACATGCCGTACCTGAGGCCTTCGTAGCGATGATCGGCGAGCTCGGAATCGCGCGAGACTTTGTCGATGTCGAAGCCGAGTCGCGAGTTGTCGCCGAGGTGATAGCCGAGCCCACCACCGTACAATTTGATCGTGTCGACGCGATCGAAAAATTCGACGCCGGCGCCAGCCTGGTCGCGATACGCCAGGTGGTGCAATCCGCCCCGGACGATGGCGTCGAGGGGTCCGTAGATCTGCTGCGCGACGGAGCCATCGAGTCCTGTTTCGAGGTAGTACGGCTGGGTGACGTCGTAGGAGTAGAAGATGTCGTGAAGCGCCTTGAACTCGAATCGAGTAGAGCCGCGCAACACGTAGACCAGGTTGGCGAGCGCGACGAATCCTTCGTAGCTTTCGAGTCCCGCTGAAAGCGGTTGAAAGTCTCGGTAACCAATGGTGGCCGAGCCTTTGATGATCGCGTAAGGATCGAAATTCACGGTTGCCGCCACGATGTTCGAATTGGAATCGCGTTCGGGCGAGAACTCGAATCGATCTTCGGAACGGGACGCGGCGAAGGAGAGTGAGGTCAACGGCGTCAACTGGTGCCTGACGGTGCCGGCGAATTCGGTGGTGACGAGGTTCAGCGATTGTTCGAGGTTGACGCCGTTGTAGGTGTCCCCGCTGGCATAGTCAATCGACTTTCGAGAGGCCCGGACGCCGAAGTAGGTCTTGGATAGCGCACGGATCTCCACCGAACCCCTGTAGCCGAGCTCCTGGCGCTCCGCCCGTGTGTCGATTTCGTAGCCGGGCCGATCTTTCGGTCTCGCGTAGGCGAGTCCGACGTCTACGAAGAGCCGGTTGAGCGGCACTTTCCAGCCGACGGTGTAGGCGCCGGTGGCGGAACGCTCGCTGGAGTAGGTCTGATACCAGGTCACGGTTTCGCGCACCGAGCCGGTGAGCCAGGTGCGGCCGATGCCGAGCCAGAGATCGACCGCCGGTACCACGGTCAGGGTGAAGTCGTCCTTCGGCGACTGCTCCGGCGGGTCGTTGAAGACGTTCGTATCGACGCCGAGGTTCGTCAGCGAGATGCTGGGGTTCACCCACAGTGCGCCGATTCTGACGTGCACTTTGGTGGGATCTGGTCCGCCTTCGGTCAGGCTACCGGCCGGAGTCTGAGCGTTCGCGGGCATTGCAGACAACAGCGGCGCTGCAACGATCACCAGAGATAAGCACAGGCGACGAAAGCGACTGTCAAACATGATCAGACCGGAACCAGAGAGAGGTACGTAAACGAGGCATCGCATTCATTGTCGGCGGGCGCGTGCCACGCTCAACGATCGCATCTTCCGATACAGGTTGGTCCGTTGAATCCCGAGTGCCTTGGCGGCGTCGCCGATGCGACCATTGTGCTGATCGAGAACGGCGGCGATGTAGTCGCGCTCGAAGCGCGAGCGCGCCTGCTTGAGCGTGCCACCCGTCGCCAGCACTGTCGCTCCCGAATCGAGCTTCACGTGCGCGAGCAGGTCCTCGAGGCCGATGCCGCGACCACCGCGCTGGCCGGCGACGACGGCTTCGAGCAGCGCTCGCAGTTCCACTGCGTTTCCGCGCCAGGGTAGCGCTGCGACCATTGCCAGTGCCGGGCGCGACAGCGTCTTCGGCGGCACCTGCATCGTCGCGCAAATGTCGCGGAGGAAGTGGTTGGCCAATGCCGGGATGTCTTCGCGACGGCTCCGCAGCGGCGGCATGTCGATTCGTATCGACACGAGGCGGCGGAAGAGGTCTTCACGCAGGCTGCCGTCTTCCACGGCCGCATCGACGCCGGGGCCGACGCCCGCGATTGGCCGAACGTCGAGTGCGAAGGCGTCGCCCTTGTCGGCCAGGATCGCTTCCCGATCGCGCAACAGACGTGCGAGACGCGCCTGCGCGCGGGACGGCGCTTCGGCGATATTTTGTAGATACAGGGTGCCGCCGAGCGCGGTGTACAGGGCGCCGTCGCGACCGACGCGTTCCAGCCCACTAGCGCTGTCGCGGCTTGCTCGAGTGCCGGTGGACCCGAACAGCGCGGCGTCGAGTTCATCACGGCCATATGCGGCGCAGTCGATGGTGACGAACGGCGCCGCGGAATTCGGCTGCAGCGCGTGGATGGCGCGGGCCGCGACCTGACGTCCGGTGCCTTCTTCGCCAAGAATCAGGACGCCGGATCTGGTTTTTGCGGCACGAGTCACCAGCGCCGCGACATCACGCATGGCGGTCGAATGGCTGTATAAGTCGGCGTCCGAAAGTCCACGCGGCGGAGCGTCGCCGCCGGCCCGGCGCGCCTCCTGGTTCCGCTCCCGATCGATCGCGTTCGCAACCCGGCGACCGTCCACAGGGCGCGCCAGCACGTCGGCCATGCCCGCGAGCACCGCCTCGGTTGCGAGGTCGGGACGCTGTGGATCCACGACTGCGAACATCAATGTGGCGGCGCGGTGGGTGCGGATTTCCCTGGCGACCTGCAGCGCGCCGGATCCGCGCGACAAGTCGAGCAGCACTGGCATGTCACGGCGCTGCAGTTCGTCGAGTGCGCCGGACGCGGTGTCAGCCCATACCGGCCGCACGTTGCCGGTCTCGAGCTGCTGTTCGGCGTCGGCGCGTTCCGATGGCGGGCAACCGACGAATACGATGGAGGTCACGAACGTCTGTTCTCCGATGTCACCAACATGCAAGCTACTTCTGCGGAACAGCGACGAAGTGGCCGTCGCCTTCGCGATCGATCTCGAACTTCGCGACGCCGTCGGGGCCATATGTCAGCCGCCGATCAGGGGTACCGCGATGTCGCGTGTCGAACGCGAGCGTGACGAGTCGATCGCCTTCGTAGGTCTCCCACTTGTCCATTTTGCCGTCGCCGTCGGTGTCTTCTTCGGTCGAGACCAGCGCACCGGCCTTGTAGTGTTCGATGCGGTTGACACGGCCGTCACGGTGCGTCGAGACCTCGATCCGCGCGACGGTGCCGTCAGGATCGGCAAAAGACCACGCGTCCTCTTTACCGTCGTTCTCTCGCGAGAAACCGACCTTCTCGAGCTTCTGGTCCAGTCCGTAGTACTCCCAGCGATCGATTTTGCCGTCCTCGTCCTTGTCGATTTCCACTCGGACGACCCGGGAGCCGTCCATGTAGCTCCACGTGTCGATCCGTCCGTCGCCGTCAGAGTCGTACTTGAGCAGCTGGAGCTTGCCGGTTTTACTGTCGTATTCGGGAGTGATCCGCTTTTTCGCGTCATCGGTCGCGGAGTCGCAGGCGGTCGCTAATAGGGCAAAAGACAGAATCAACTGGCGCGCAGACGTCAATATCGGGTTGCTTTTCGGTGTTATGACCAACATTGCGTGGCTTCGCCTTGACCAACGCCTGTCTTATCGGCTGTTCCTTCGCAGCCGCGTCTATTCTTTCGGCTAACCCGGGCGGGACGGTGGTCGGAAGAACTCGTGCGGAAAGTCTACATGCGGGACAGGAAGTGTCAACTGAAATACAAATGGGTCAAAAACGATACGCCGGACGGGCGGTCGATCATTGAGGCGTCATCGCGCCCGCCGGGAAGAACCTCGCGATCAGATCGCGCAAACCATCCAGCGAATCGGTGCTGTTGATGGCGATCCGCAGGTGCGATCCGTTCTCGAGCCCCTTGGTATACCAGGAGCCCAATGCGCGGACCTTGTTGATGACCCACTTGTCGTGCGTCTTGTGGAAGGGTTTGAGCGGAGGCTCACCGGCCGACGGCGCAACATGACGAAAGCCCTGGGGCTCAGGGTCGCGCACCCGCTCGTGCAACAGCAGCTCGATGTAGTCCAGCAGGAATCGACCGCGATCCTCGAGTGTGACCTGGCGCGGTGACCGTCCGGCCGCGACGTCCATCGCCTGCGCGAGAATCCACGGATTGCGCAGCACGCCGCGCCCGACCAGCACACCGTGGACGCCGGAATTCATCCGGGCGATGACTTGTTCCGGCTCGACGCAATCGCCGCTGCCGAACACCGGAATCGACAGGCTCTCGGCGATGCGAGCCACGAGATCCCAGTCGGCGAAGCCGCTGTAGCTTTGCGCCGCGGTGCGGCCGTGCACGGCGATCGCCGAGGCGCCCGCATCCTGAACCATCTTCGCCAGCGTCGGCGCGTTGCGTTCCTCGTCGTTCCAGCCGGCCCTCATTTTCACCGTCACCGGGATCGTCACGGCTTTCGTCATCGCGGCGATGACGCTGGCGGCATGGCCGGGCTCCCGCATCAGGCTGCAGCCGGCGTTGTGCTTCGCAATCTTTGCGACCGGGCAACCCATGTTCACGTCGACAATGTCGGCGCCCATGGCCTGGACAACCTGGGCGGCGTCGGCCATCTTCGCCGGATCGCCGCCGAAGATCTGGATGGAGATCGGCCGCTCTTCCTCGGTGTACTCGGCGTACTCGAGGGTCCGATCGATGCCGCGCACCAGCCCTTCCGCACTCACCATCTCGGTGACGACGAGGCCACAGCCACCATGGCGCTTGACCAGGCGGCGGAATGCCGTGTCGGTCATGCCGGCCATCGGCGCAACCGCGAACGGAGAAGGCAGGTTGACGGAGCCGATCTTCATATCAGTATGCCTTGACGTCCGCCGCATCGACTTCGACGCTTACGGCCTGACCGATTAGATTCACCGACAGCACCAGTCGGGCCTTCGCCGTGTCCTTGCGCATCAGGCGGCCGACCACCCCTACAAGGGGACCGTGTACCACCTCGACCATCATTCCCTCGTGAATCATCGGGCAGGGATCGTATTGCAGGTCGCTGGCTACCAGAACGCGGATGCTGTCGAGTTCCGCTTCCGGAATCGGCGCGGGCGTGCCGTCGACCGACACGATGTTCACCACCCCGGTGCACTTCAGCACGCTGAGCGAGTCAGCGGTGTCGAAGTGCGCGAAACAGTAGCCGGGAAACAGTGGCCAGTCGATTTTCTTCCTGCGATCCTTCCACCGGCTCCAGCGCGGAATCGTCGGCAGGAAGGCGTCGATCTGCTTTCGCTCGAGCTGATCGCGAACGACCTGTTCGTGCCGCGACCGCGTCCAGATGGCGTACCACTGAAAAGCGTCGCTCACGGCTCGGGACCCACCCGCGCCATGCTCACGACGCCTGTTGCTGCTTGATGCCCTGGTCGAACGCTTTCTTGACGTCGGGGTTTTTCCACTCGATGATCGCCTGCGTCCGCAGCTTCTCGAGGTACTTGTCGAACTCGCGCTTGCGCTTCTCGTTGTAGATACGCTCGCCAATCTGATCGCGCGCCTGCTCGAGCGTCTGGGTCTGGGTGGCAGTGACGGTCTCGAGTTTCACGACCTGGTAGCCGCGTGGCGTGCGCAGGACGCTACTCACCTCTCCCGGCTTCATGCCGTCCACCAGCTTGCGCAAATCGGGCGAGATGTCATTGACGCTGAGCGGGCCGATCAGGCCGCCGTTTGCCTTCGACGGTGAATCGGAAACCGACGCCGCCACTCGCTCGAAGTTCTCCCCGCCCGACGTCACGCGCACCCGGATCGTTTCCGCTCGAGCCCTGGCTGCTTCATCGGCGGCAACGTTGACGCCTCTGGCGTCGCCGCCGACCGACACCAGAATTTCTCTGAGCGTGACCGACGGCGAGGTCGTGAAGTCCTTGAGGTGAGCCTCGTAGTATTGGCGCGCCTCCTCGTCTGTGACGGCGATCTTTCCGAGGACTTCGTTCTGCTGCACGCGCTGGGCGATCATGTTGCGCTCGAGATTGCGCCGCAGATCCGCCATGGTCATGTTCTCGGACTTCAGCGCCGCCTGAAACTGCTCCTCGGTCTCGATCTTGTTTTCCTTGCGGATGTTGTCCACCACGGTCTTGAACTGGTCGTCGGCGAGCTTGTAGCCCAGTTCCCGGCCTCGCTGGACCACCAGCATCTCGTCAACCGCTTCGACCATGATTTGCGGTGTCACCTCGTCCAGCGCCTTCCGCAGTTGCTCGTTGTTGGGATCGCTCTTCAGATCGAACTGCTGCCCTTTTTGGCGCAGGGCTGCGATCTGACGCTGTTCGAGCTCGGTTTTGGTGAAGATCTCGCCGTTCACCTTCACGAGGACCTGCTCGATGATTTCGGCCCGCGGTACTGCGATGGCGGTCAACACGAACAGCAGCGAGACTGCGGTGACGGTCGATTTGACGTTCAATTTCATAAACAAGCCTGACGGGTTGAAACCCAGCGCTGTTAATACTTTACCCTTGATCGAGCAGGTCGCTCAATAATCCGCCGACACGCTCAAAGACACCGCCTGGCGCCCGTGGATCCTCTTTGGCGGGCCGCAGGATGTCGGCCTTGGTGAAGCCCGGCTTCACTTCGCCTTCCCGGGCGCGTGCCGTCCACCAGCTTGGCGCGGGCCTGTTGCCTCCCTTCGGGAGCCGGCCCTTTCCGCCATGGCTGATGGCTGATGGCGGATGGCTGATCGACGATGGCGGATGGCCGCCGGACGCCGGACGCTGTGTTCCAGCCATCAGCCCTGAGCCATCAGCCATCATGACGCCGCGAGCGCCCTCCAGCGATAGGCGAAGCGCCGACGGAGGGACGAGCGTCAGCTCCGGTCGTTTGCGAACGAGCGACACCAGCTTTGAAGGATCGAGCGCGGTCTGGGGCCTGAACTTTAAGACGACGACTTTGGCTTCTCGGTCGATGGTTTCGACGCCGAGCCGGTCCGCCATCACGCGGATACGGCCGTAGTCGGCCAGGTTCAGCACCGAATCCGGCAGCGGACCGTAGCGGTCAATCGCCTCTTCGAGCACCCGGTCGATTTCCTCATCGTCGCGGGCTGCGGCCACCTTGCGGTACAGCATCAGACGCTGATTCATGTCCGCAACGTACGACTCGTCGATCTTCAAATCGACGCGCAGGTTCACCGTGGCCCTGAGGTCGTCTTCGATGTCTTCGCCCTTGAGTTCGCGGACGGTCTGCTCGAGCAGCTTCATGTACATCTCGAAGCCGACCGTATCGATCTGTCCGCTCTGCTCGCCGCCGAGGAGGTTGCCGGCGCCGCGAATTTCGAGATCGAGCGCGGCGACCCTGAACCCGCTGCCGAGGTCGCTGAACTCCTTGATTGCAGCGAGGCGCTTCTTCGCGACCGGCGACAGGTTGTCTTCTGGTGGGATCAGGAGATACGCGTAGGCCGGTCGATCGGAGCGTCCCACCCGTCCGCGCAGCTGATACAGCTGAGACAGACCGTACCGATCGGCGCGGTTGATGATGATGGTGTTCGCGTTCGGAATGTCGAGGCCGTTCTCGACGATGGTCGTGGCCAGCAGGACGTCGAACTTCTTCGCGACGAAGTCGAACATCGCCCGTTCGAGCGCTTCCTCGTCCATCTGTCCGTGTCCGACCACCACTCTGGCTTCGGGCACCAGCCGCTGAATCAGCGCGCCGATCGAGAAGATCGATTCGACGCGGTTGTGGACGAAGTACACCTGACCGCCCCTGGCGAGCTCGGTGCGGATGGCCTGACCAATCACCTGCTGGTCGAACTTCACGACATTGGTCTGAATCGACAGTCGATCCTTTGGCGGCGTCTCGATGATGGACATGTCGCGGATGCCGACCAGCGACATGTTCAACGTGCGCGGAATCGGTGTCGCGCTCATCGTCAGCACGTCGACTTTCTTTTTCAGTTGCTTGATCTTTTCCTTGTGGCCGACGCCAAACCGCTGCTCTTCGTCGACGACCAGCAGCCCCAGATCACGAAACTGGACGTCTTTCGACAGCAGGCGATGCGTACCGACGATGACGTCAACCTTGCCTGCGGCGAGGTCCGCGATCGATTCCTTCTGCTCCTGCTTGGTGCGGAACCGGCTGACCATCTCGATGCGCACGGGAAATCCGGAGAACCGCTCGCGCAACGTTTTCTGATGCTGAAAGGCGAGAATCGTCGTCGGCGCGAGGAAGGCGACCTGTTTGCCGTCCATTACCGCCTTGAAGGCGCCGCGCATGGCCACTTCGGTCTTGCCGTAGCCGACGTCGCCGCACAACAGGCGATCCATCGGAGTAGTGGACTCCATATCGCGTTTGATGTCGGCGGTTGCGGTCTTCTGGTCGACGGTGAGGTCGTACTCGAAGGCGTCCTCGAACTCTTCCTGCCAATGCGAGTCGGGGCTGAACGCATGGCCTGGAACCGCCTTGCGCGCAGCGTAGAGCTTGAGCAGCTCCTCCGCCATGTCGCGCATGGCTTTCTTGACCTTGCTTTTCGCGCGCTCCCACGAGGTTCCGCCCAGGCGATCGATCGGTGGCTTGGACGCGCCGGTGAATTTCTGGACCAGGTCGAGGCGTTCGACCGGAACGAACAGCTTGTCCTCGCCGGCGTAGCGGAGCTCGAGGAACTCCTGCATGCTGTCGCCGACGCCAATCTGCTTCAGCCCGACGAACATGCCGATGCCGTGATCGACGTGGACGACGAAATCGCCGACCTTGAGATCGCGGAGGTCGGACAGAAACGCCTTTGTGGCCGAGCGCCTGACCGTCGCGCGCCGTTCTTCTTCGAATACGTCGGTTTCCGCGTACAGCTGCAGGCCGGCGTCGGGCAGACGAAAGCCACGCGTCAAGCCGCCGATCGCCACCAGCACGGCGGCGTACTGAGCGTCCTCGGCGCGCTCGACCGGAATCGCAAAGACGTCGTACTCCTTCAGCAACTCGATGGTCCGCTCGGCTCGACCGGCAGTGCCAGCGACAAACAACGTCTGCTCGCCCTGGTCACGCAGGCGTCGGATTTCAGCGACCCAGTCCGCGACCCGGCCTTTCAGCTCGACGGCCGGTTGGCAGCGGATATGGAGCGGTTGGCGGAGTACGACACGTTCTGCAGGTTCGGAGCGTTCATCAGGTTCGTGGGGTTCGAGGCCTTCCGGCGGTTCACCTGGAGTATCAATGCCGAGTTGTGCCAGTTCGACCGCGCGAGTGAGCCGTGCCGCGATCAAGTCGTGGTCGGCGAAGAGCTCGCCCGGCGGCGGTAGCTCGCGGGCGCGATCGTTTCGCGTGCTGGTTCGCGGACTGCTGCGCCGCGGCGTGCCGGTCGTCGTGCCGTCGTCATCGACGTCGGCGTCCCACATCGCCGGATCGACGACCTCGTCGCGATCGCTCGATCGTCCTTCGGTCAGGTCTTCGTAGCTCTGTTGGACCTGTTCGAGTAGTTTCGCGACCGCGGACTCCACTTCGTCGCGCTCGGACACGACGATCAGCGAGTCTGCGACGCGAGCGACGTAGTCGAACAGTGTCGCGCCGCGATCGTCCTGGAGCACGTCGCGCAACGGAATCACCGCGATCTGATCGATGGCCGCAATCGAACGTTGTGTCGCGGGATCGTAGGTGCGCAGGGTCTCTATGGTGTCGCCGATGAATTCCAGCCGCACCGGGTTGGCTTCGCCCGCCGGGAAAATATCGACGATGCCCCCGCGGATGGCGAACTCGCCGTGCTCGTCGGCGGGATCTTCACGAGTAAAACCGGCATCGACCAGCAGCTCGCCCAGATCCGCCGGCGCGATGTCCTGTCCGGGCTTGAGGTCGAGCGCTGCGGACAGCAGATGGTCTGGCGCACTGATTCGGGGCAGCAGGGCCGCCGCCGAGGCGATCAGGATTCGCGCGCTCCCGTGCGCGATGGCATGCAGAGCGCGGGCGCGCACCGACGTGACGCCGACGTGAGGCGCCATGCCGCGATAGGGATCGACCTCGTGGGACGGTAACGGCAGCACCGCCCGCTCGGCTGCGATCGGCGACAGACCTTCGAGCGCGGCGAGGAAGAACGTGACGTCTCGGCAGGCGTCCTCGAGATCGGCGTCCCTGGGAACAACGTAGAAAATGAGTCCGTGCGGCCGCGCCTGTGCGGCGCCGGCGACGTACAGCGCTTTGGCGGCCGGCGTCAGGCCGGAGATGAGACGTGCAGGGACATCCATCCCGCTGCGGGAGATGGCCGTCTTGAGTACGGCGCGAAGGTTCAACGATGAAGAGGTGGTCACGAAAGACTCGACCGCGCGAAACTTCGAGTGTAGCAGAGGGCCTGCATGGCCCGGCGGGCTCAGGCCTTGATGCGCGCCAGGATGGCGGTGGTGGAGTATCCCTGCTCGACCGGCACACGGATAACTTTGCCGCCGCGCTGCTCGACGAGGTCCCGGCCGACAATCGCGTTCTCGGCCCAATCAGCGCCTTTAACGAGAACATCTGGCTGAATCGCAAGGATGAGGTTGTAGGGCGTCTCCTCATCGAAGATCACGACCGCGTCCACGCACGCGAGCGCCTCGAGCATCTCTGCACGCTCGTCCTGCGGATTGACTGGACGGCGCGGGCCCTTGTTGGCCTGCACCGAGCGGTCCGAGTTCAGGCCGACGATCAGCGCGCCGCCAAGAGACCGTGCCTGCTGCAGGTAGCGCAGGTGGCCGGGATGGAGCAAATCGAAGACGCCGTTGGTGAAGACGATCGTCTTCCCTGCGTTCCGGAGCCGAGCGACCAGCTCGCGCGTTTCTTCAAGAGTCACGGTCGTCGAACACCAGAGTCACGAATCATTTCGCCGGCTTGAAGGCGATGTTGGGCGAGAACGTCCACCGGTGACGGGGACGATGGATGCCGACGTCGTGAACCCGGGATTTGACACGGAACGTATAGAGCAGGCGGTGATAGTCGTACGCAAAGCCGTCGATCTTGTGAACGGCGACATCCAGCTTGTAGGTGCCCTCGACCAGATCGAGTCCATCGATCGCGAACGTTGCCTCGGCGTCCCCGGCCAATCGGCCCGGCGTCATGTCCTCGATGTAGGTGTTGGTGCCATAGCAGCAGACGCCATCGGCGTTGAACAGACCGATGCCGAACACGAAGTCTTCGGTCGGATGTGCGGCGTGTACTTTCACCCGGATCGACATGACGTCGCCGGAATGGAAGACGAACGACGGCTGACCAGCGGCGTCAATCATGGCGACGTCGGTGATTTCGATTTCACGCGAACCCCAGCGGCCTTCGGTCGCTTCGAACATGTTCGAGGTTGGATCGGCCGGCCGTTCGCTTTCGACACCGGTCTCCTGATCGCCGACTGGATGTGGCGCCGCCGTTGCCTGCGCCTGCGACGCATGCTCAACGGCCCGGGCCGTCGTCTGCGCCAGCAGCAACTCTTCGCCTTCCTCGACTTTGGTGAGATAGGCGCCGACGACGCGCTTGGGGTCGCCTTCGGCCTGCTTCTGTCCGCCGTCGAGCCACACCGCCGCGTCGCAGAAACGCTCGATCAGGTTCAGCGAGTGGGTCACCAGGAGAATCGTCTTGTTGTTGCGTTTGAACTCTGCGAATTTGTCGAGGCACTTGTGGGTGAAGCCCTCGTCTCCGACCGCCAGAACCTCGTCGACGAGCAACACGTCGGGGTTCACATTGATCGCGACCGCGAATCCGAGGCGCATGTACATCCCGGACGAGTAGGTCTTGACCGGCGCGTCGATAAACTCGCGCAGCTCGGCGAAGTCGACGATCTCGTCGAATCGATCCTGGATTTCGCGCTTCGAGAGCCCGAGCATGATGCCGTTGATGAAGACGTTCTCGCGGCCCGAGATCTCGGGGTGAAATCCGGCGCCGAGCTCGATCAGCGCGGAGATACGTCCCTGCACGTTGACGGTGCCGGTGGTCGGCTTGGTGATGCCGGCGACCAGCTTGAGCGCGGTGCTCTTGCCGGAACCGTTGCGTCCGATCACGCCGAACGTCGATCCCTTCGGCACGGTGAACGACACGTCCGTCAGCGCCGGAAAGGTTTCGCTCGGGCGCAGATCGCGCAGCAGGCTGCGCTGAAACAGGGCGCTCTTCAGCGTGGAGAACTGCCGGCCGCCGTAGCGACGGTAGATCTTCGAGACGTTGGTGAGCTCAATTGCGTGAGCCATCAGACCGCCTCTGCAAAGGAATCGCGCAGCCGATCGAACAGCCAGTAGCCGAGGAGAAACAGCACGACGGAGGCGGCGCCGAGCGACAGCAGCCACTTCCAGTGGCCCACGGGTCCGTTATTGAAGAACAGCGCTTCCTGATACGAGACCACGATATGCGTAAACGGGTTCAGGTCGAAATAGGCTTTGTACTTCTGCACGTCCGGCCAGAACCACGGATAAATGATCGGGGTGGCGAAAAACCAGAGCGTGAGCAGATTCGACAGGATGTCGCGGACGTCGCGGAAGTGGACCGACAGCGCCGAAACAATCAACGCCAACGCCAGAGTGAATACCAGTTGCACGATCACGACCACTGGAAACCACAGCAGGTTCATCGGCAGCGGCAAATGGCTGTAGAGAATCAGGAAGATGACGAGGATCGGCAGCCCGAGAAAGAAGTTCACCATGCCGGCCAGCACGCTGACGATCGGCAGCACCTCGGCGGGGAACAGTACCTTCTTGATCAGGTTGCCGCCGGAGATCAACGAATTGGAGGCCTCGAGCAGCGACGACGAGAACCAGGTCCAGGGCAGGATGCCGCAGAACATGAAGAGGGTATACGGCTGCACGCCCTCCATCTTGTTGGGCATGATGTTCGTGAATACGAACGAATAGATCAGCAGCAGCAGAAGCGGGTTGACGAATGACCAGAAGAACCCGAGTACGGAACCGCGATATCGGGCCTTCAGATCACGTGCCACCAGACTCTGGATCAGCCCGCGGTAGCGAAGCAGCTTGGCGAGGTTGGAAAACAATTACGAACGAATTCTAGCGCGACTGGCGACCTGCAGACGGATCAGGGCTTTCATCAGCGCGATGCGCGCCCGTTCGGCGTCCATGTCGATCACCAGGCCGGCGATGCGCTGTTCGGCGCGCTGTTTGGCCGCCTCCGCTCGAGCGATGTCGATCTCATGCGCCTTCTCGGCAATCTGCGCCAGGACGGTGACCTGATCGGGCTGGATTTCGGCGAATCCGAACGCGATTGAGAGGTAGTGCTTCTCGGATCCCTGCCGGTACCAGAGCTCGCCGACGTGGAGAACCGCGAGCAGCGGCGTGTGCCCCGGCAGGACGCCAAAGTAGCCGTCGTAGCCGGGAATCTCCACCTCGTCCACCGTCTCGTTCACGAGCGAGCGATCGGCGGAGACGATCTGCAGCTGAATCTTGGTCGGCAGCGCCGGAATCTGGTCGGACACGGCTTACGCGCTCTTCCGCGCCTGGAACTTCGCGATCACCTCGTCGATGCCGCCAACGAGATAGAAGTCCTGCTCCGGAATCTGGTCGTGCTTGCCTTCGACGATTTCCTTGAATCCGCGGATGGTGTCGGCGACCGGCACGTACTTGCCTTCGAGGCCCGTGAACTGTTGCGCGACGAAGAACGGCTGCGACAGGAATTTCTGAATCTTGCGCGCCCGAGACACGGCGAGCTTGTCGTCTTCCGAGAGCTCGTCGATGCCGAGAATCGCAATGATGTCCTGCAGGTCCTTGTAACGCTGCAGCGTCTGCTTCACCTGGCGCGCGACGTTGTAGTGCTCGTCGCCGAGGATGCGCGGGTCGAGAATGCGCGAGGTGGACGCCAGCGGATCGACCGCCGGGTAGATGCCGAGTTCGGAAATGGCGCGCGACAGGTTGGTCGTCGCGTCGAGGTGCGCGAAGGTCGTCGCCGGCGCCGGGTCGGTGTAGTCGTCGGCGGGCACGTAGATCGCCTGCACCGACGTGATCGATCCCTTTTTCGTGGACGTGATCCGCTCCTGCATCGCGCCCATCTCGCTGAGCAGCGTCGGCTGGTAGCCGACCGCCGACGGCATGCGGCCGAGCAGCGCCGACACTTCCGAGCCCGCCTGCGTGAAGCGGAAGACGTTATCGATGAAGAGCAGCACGTCTTTGCCTTCGGCGTCGCGGAAGTATTCCGCGACCGTGAGCGCCGAGAGGCCGACGCGCAGGCGCGCTCCCGGCGGTTCCGTCATCTGTCCGTAGACCAGCGCGGCGCGCGATTTGGATGCGTCGTGCGGGTCGATCACGCCGCTCTCCTGGAACTCGTGCCAGAGGTCGTTGCCTTCACGCGTGCGTTCGCCGACACCGCCGAACACCGACACGCCACCGTGCTTCAGCGCGATGTTGTGAATCAGCTCCATGATGACGACGGTCTTGCCGACGCCGGCGCCGCCGAACAGCCCAATCTTGCCGCCCTGCAGATACGGCTCGAGCAGGTCGATGACCTTGATCCCGGTCTCGAACATCTTCAGCTCGGTCGACTGCTGCTCCAACGTCGGCGCGGGCCGATGAATCGGCCAGCGTTCCTTGGCCTCCACCGGCCGATCAGGGAAGTCCACAGGCTCGCCGAGCACGTTCAGCACGCGGCCCAGCGTCTGCGGACCGACCGGCACCGAAATCGGCTCGCCGAGATCCACGACCTCCATGCCTCGCTGCATGCCGTCGGTCGGCTTCATCCCGACCGCGCGCACGCGGTTCTCGCCGAGATGCTGCTCGACTTCGGCGATAACGTCGATCGCCTCGCGGCCATCCTTCGCGTCGGCCTTGATCCGGAGCGCGTTGTAGATCGCCGGCAGGTGTCCGGCCTCGAACTCGACGTCGACGACCGGTCCAATAATCTGGACGATTCTTCCGACCTGTTGTTTGGTTTCGGTAGCGGTTGCCATATGTGTTTTTCTCAGGGCTCGAGCCTGGAGACTGGCCCCAGGCCCAGGCCTCTACAGTGCTTCAGCCCCTGACACGACCTCGATGATCTCGCGCGTGATCGCCGCCTGGCGCACCTTGTTCATGTAGAGCGTCAGGCTCGCGATCATGTCCGAGGAGTTCTTCGTCGCGGTGTCCATCGCGGTCATCTGCGCCGCAAAGAACGCGGCGTTCGACTCGAGCAGCGCGCGGTAGACCTGGACCTCGACGTAGCGCGGCAGCAGCTGATTGAAGATCTCCTGCGCCGACGGCTCATACAAATAGTCAACCTGCGCGCGGGAGTCGCCTCCCGGCGGTGCCGGCGCGATCGCCGAACCCGCTTGTTCAGCCGCCTCCATGTCCGCGCGCGCGATCGGCAGCAGCTGATCGACGACGACGCGCTGCGACATCACCGAACGGAACTCGTTGTAGACGAGGACGACGCGATCGACCTCGCCGGCAAGGAAGGAGTCCATCGCCAACTTTGCGATCGCCTGGGCGTCTTCGTAGCGCAGCTTCTGGAAGATGCCGATCTGCTCGAACATCACGTCGAAGCCGCGACGCACGAAGAAATCGCGTCCCTTTCGGCCGACCAGGCCGAGCGTGGTCGGCTGCGAGCTGTCCAGCACGAACGTGCCGGCGGCCTTGATGATGTTGGTGTTGAAGCTGCCGCACAGCCCTTTGTCGCCACTGACGACGATCAGGAGCGTGCGCGCGTCCGGCCGCGGTTCGCGGGTCGTCAGCAGCGGGTGAATCGACGAATCGACGCGGGACGCGACGCTGCCGAGCACGCGCTGCATCTGTATCGCGTACGGGCGCGCGTTCATGACCCGCTCCTGCGAGCGGCGCAGCTTCGAGGCGGCGACCATCTTCATCGCCTTCGTGATCTGCTGCGTGTTCTTGACCGCGCGGATCCGCCGACGGAGGTCGATCAGCGACGGCATTTAGGCCGCCGACGCCTTCCGCGCGACGAAGTCCGCCGAGAATTCCTTGACCGCCTTGTCCAGGAGCCCCTTCAGCTCATCGTCGAGCTGCTTCTTGTCGCGGATGCCGCTGAACAGCTGCGGATATCGGGTGTCGATGAACTGATAGAGCTCGGTCTCGTACGCCCGCGCGTTCGATACCGCGACGTTGTCCATGTAGCCGTTGGTGCCGGCGTAGATGATCGCCACCTGGCGCTCGACCGCGAGCGGCTCGTATTGCAGCTGCTTCAGAATCTCGACGAGGCGCGCGCCGCGCGTCAGCTGCTGCTGGGTCGACTTGTCGAGGTCGCTGCCGAACTGCGCGAACGCGGCGAGCTCGCGGTACTGCGCCAGCGCCAGCCGCAACGTGCCCGCGACCTGACGCATCGCCTTGATCTGCGCCGAGCCGCCGACGCGCGACACCGAGTTGCCGACGTTGATCGCGGGGCGGACGCCCTGGTTGAAGAGGTCCGACTCGAGAAAAATCTGCCCGTCGGTGATGGAGATCACGTTGGTCGGGATGTAGGCCGACAGGTCGCCTGCCTGGGTCTCGATGATCGGCAGCGCCGTCAGCGATCCGCCGCCGAGTTCGTTGTTCAACTTCGCGGCGCGCTCCAGCAGGCGCGAGTGCAGATAGAACACGTCGCCCGGGTACGCTTCGCGGCCCGGCGGACGGCGGAGCAGCAGCGAGATTTCGCGGTACGACTGCGCGTGCTTCGACAGATCGTCGTAGACCACCAGCGCGTGGCGTCCGCTGTCGCGGAAGAACTCGCCGAACGTGCACGCCGAGAACGGCGCGATGTAGAGCAGCGGCGCCGGATCCGACGCCGTCGCGGCGACCACGATGGTATAGCGCATCGCGTCGGCTTCCTCGAGGGTGCGAACGACCTGCGCGACGGTCGATTGCTTCTGGCCGATGGCGTTGTAGATGCAGATGACGCCGGTGTCCTTCTGATTCAGGATTGCGTCGATCGCGACGGCGGTCTTGCCGGTCTGGCGGTCGCCGATGATCAGCTCGCGCTGTCCGCGGCCGATCGGCACCATCGAGTCGATCGCCTTCAACCCGGTCTGCACCGGCTCTTTCACCGACTGCCGATCGACGACGCCGGGCGCGAGCCGCTCGATTGCCGAAAACGTCGTACTGCCGATCGGGCCCTTGCCGTCAATCGGCTGGCCCAGCGCGTTGACGACGCGGCCGAGCAGCTCGTCGCCGACCGGGACGGAAATGATGCGGCCGGTCCGCTTGACCAGGTCGCCTTCCTTGATCGCCGTGAAGTCGCCGAGGAGCACCGCGCCGACGCTTTCTTCCTCGAGATTCAGTGCAATCCCGAAGATGCCGTGCGAGAACTCGAGCATCTCGCCGGCCATGGCGTTGTCGATGCCGTGCACGCGTGCGATGCCGTCACCGATCGAGATGATGCTGCCAACCTCGGCGACGTCGACGTCGACCGCGTAGCTCCCGATCTGCTCGCGGATAATCTTGGAAATCTCTTCGGCTTTGATGTCCATACTTTTTCTCTGCTGGCCGGGCGCTGCGCCCTAGGCCCGATCGAGCGTCTCCCGCATCTTTTCCAACTGACGCGTGACGCTGGCGTCATACACCGTGCTGCCGATCCGCGCCACGACGCCGCCGATGATTGCCGGGTCGGTCTGCATCGACAGGCGGACCGTGCGCCCGGTCAGCGTGGCGAGCCCGCGCTGAATGGCCTCGGTCCGTGCCGCATCGATTGCTATGGCGGTTGTCACCACCGCGCGGACGACCCGCTGATGGTCGAGCAGGCGGTCTCGGTACGACGCGAGCATGTCGGGCAGCAGCACGAGCCGATCGCGATCGGCCAGCAGCAGGATCAATTTCGAGAGGATCGGCGAGAACGCGGCGTGAGCGAGCAGATCGCTGACCGCTGCTCGCTTTCGCGGAACCGGTACCGCCGGATTCAGGAGAACCTTCGCCAGCGTCGGATACTGCGTGAACAGGTCGACGAACTGCGAAAGGTCGCTCTCGATCTGTTCGAGGTTCAACTGCTCCTTGACGGCAACGTCGAGGAGGGCGCGCGCGTAGCGAGTCGCGGCAGTCTTGTTGGTCACGGGTGCTCTGCGGTAATCCGTTTGTCGAACGAGGAGCTTGCGAAGAGTTTCACAAGCAACCTGAATTTATACCATTCAAGCCATTTCCCGACAAGGGAGTACGGTTTCGCAGCATCTTCGTCCCGTGAGACCCAGCGCCGGTCATGGTCAGGCAACCACGATGTTGACGGTTGGAACCGCATCCACAACCGACCCGATATTCACGGCCGGAACTCCCGCTCCGACCAACGCCGCCGCCGCGCGGTCCGCTTCCCAAGGAGCGACCGCAACCAGAAGCCCGCCAGATGTTTGCGGGTCGTAAAGGACGCACTCGAGGTCGGGGCCGACAACCGCATCCAGGCGGACGCCGTGGCCGAAATGCCCCCGATTCGAGGCCATTCCGGCCGATCGGTTTGCCTCGGCGATGGTCAGGACTCCGGGAAGGATCGGCACCCGGCTGGCGTCGATGACCAGGGTGACACCGCTGGCGACCGCCATTTCACTCGCATGCCCCATCAAGCTGAAGCCGGTGACGTCAGTGCACGCGCGCACCGCGCCGGGCGGCAGCGTTTGAAGGGCCTCAGCGGCGGCACGATTCAACGTCCGCATCGATTCGATGGACGCAGCCATGACGCGGGGATCGGCGCGCTCGAACTTGATCGCGGTGCTGACGATGCCGGTGCCCAGTGACTTGGTGAGGAAGAGTGTGTCGCCGGTCTTCGCGCCGGCGTTCGTGGTCATGCGGGCGGGATCGACGGCGCCGGTGACGGCGTAGCCGAACTTGATCTCCTGATCCTGCACGGTGTGACCGCCGAGCAACGCCACCCCGGCTTCGCGCAGTTTGTCGATGCCGCCGCGGAAAATGGCGGCGATTGTTCCCGGCTCGAGTCCGTCCTTTGGAAAAGCGGCGATGGCCAAGGCGGTGAGTGGACGGCCGCC
>DASXIR010000061.1:0-13682 GCA_036497895.1 Vicinamibacterales bacterium
CGTAGCGGCTGAGATCGCGGACCGAGGTCAGCATGCCGCCCATCGACCCGAACGATCCGTTCGAGAGCAGCGGTTCGTTCTTCCACTGATCGTCTTCCCATCGATATCCATGAACCAGCCGGTTCACCGGAACCGACGACGGCTCGAGCGTCGTTGAGCTCATGCCGAGTGGGTTCAGGACGTTCGTCGATACGTAATCCTGATAGCGGGTCTTCGATACGTTGGCGACCACCCTGCCGAGGATGGCGAAGCCGAGGTTCGAGTACTCGTAAGCGATGCCCGGAGCATTCGAAAACGGAATGCCGGATTTGAGCATCTGCGACAACTGATCCTCGGTGTCGGCGAGCTGCTGATCGCCCCACGGGTTGTCTTCCGGAAATCCGGTCGCGTGCGACATCAGGTGACGAATCGTGATTCTGGGCGCATCGCTGGTGGGATACTTCATCCCCGCCATCTCCGGCACGTAGCGCTCGGCCGGATCGTCCAGCGATAACTTCCCCTCGTCGCGAAGCTTGAGGATCGAGATCGCGGTGAAGCTCTTGGTCATCGAGGCGATCCGGAAGACGCTGTTGGCATCAACCGGCGATCGCGATGGGAGATCGCGCAGTCCGCTGACGCCGGTGTGTGCCAGCTCGCCGTTCACGACCACGCCCCAAGCCGCACCGGGGACATGGCGGCTCGCCATGAACGCGTTGAACTGATGATCAACCTCGGCGTACGCAGCAGTCAGCGCCGCATCGTCCTGCCGTTGCGCCTGCGGGACAGCCACGACCAGCGCCAGCGCCAGCATGAGGGTCAGGGTGCGGATCATGGTGCGTAGTATGCGCTAACATGCTTCGCACATGACGATGATGACGCGACGCAAATTCCTGGCCGCGAGCGGCGCCGCGGCGGCGTTGGCCTACAGTCGTCCGGCACGTGCCGCCGATACCGTCAAGATTGGACAGCAGCCGCTGAAGCTCGGCTCCGATCGTGACGGCATTCTCTACGTGCCGCGCAACTACAAGGCGGATGTCGCGACGCCGATGGTCCTGATGTTTCATGGCGCCGGCGGTACCGGGCTCGGCGTCAGTTATACCTTTCAAGTCGCAGACGACCTCGGGATCATCGTCCTTGCGCCCGACTCGCGCGACGAAGCCACGTGGGACTTCCTGCTCCATGGCTTCGGCGAGGACGTGGACTTCATCGGCGTAGCGCTGCGGGATACCTATGCGCGCTGCAACATCGATCGGGCGCGCATGGCGATCGCCGGCCACTCGGATGGCGCGTCCTACGCGCTGTCGCTCGGTCTCGGCACCGGCGACACATTCGGAAAGATCATGGCGTTTTCGCCGGGCGTCATGCAGCCTGCAGAAGTCCACGGCAAGCCGAAAATTTTCATCTCCCACGGCCTGAGCGATCCGATCATGCCGATCGACGTCACCAGCCGGAAGTTCGTGCCGCGGCTCAAGAATCTGGGCTACGACGTGACGTATGTGGAATACGAAGGACGTCATGGGGTGACCCCCGCGGTGGTGAAAGCGGGCTTCGAGTGGTTTATGAAGTAGGGCGGCCTTGAGGCGCGGACCCCTGGGGCGGACCAAGGTCCGCCCCAGCATTGTGTGCGATTACTTCTTGATGGCGGGATTCGTATAGCCGGCTTCGAGCACACGTGCCGACGGCCGGAAGCTCAGATAGTCCACGTGGTCGGGGATTTCCGCCCAACCATGCGGGACGCCGGCCGGGATGACGACGATGTCGCCGACCTTCACCTGCTTCTTCACCGCATCCGCACCGGCAATCGCGCCGCTGCACGACGGTCCGTTCAGGATCTTGGTGACTTCGCTTTCCGGACCCGAGCGACGTCCGTTGACGATATGCCCGCCGGTGATCATCGTGCCGGCGCCGGAGATGATCAGGTAGCCCTCGGTCTGTTGATCGTGGGCGATACCGCCGCCGCTACTCGTCACCGGGGCGGTTGACTGTTCGCCACACGGTTCCGCCGCCGCTGCTGCGCCGCGACCTGCCGCGCCCGCCGCTGCCGCTCCCGGAGCCGCGCCGCGAGCCGCACCTGCTGCCGGAGCGCCGGTCTTGCCGCGATGCACGACGCCGATCGCGTAGTTCTCATTGCCGATGTCGACGACCTTGATCATCCGATCGACACCCGGCAGCGCGTTGACCGCCTTTACTTCCTCATCGGTGATGTAGGTGGCCGCTTTGGGACCCTGGGCGAAACCGACGACCGGCATGACCGTCGCCGCTACCGCTAAGGCTGTCAGAACCCTCTTCGTCATTTGGTGCTCTCCCCTTTCCGCCGCATACTATAGCCCCACTTTGTGAGGAACCGCTCATGATCACCCGAATCCGTCCCATCGTCCTCGCGATCCTGACGGCGTGCGGCCTCTCGGCAGCGTTGCTGGCCAGCCAGTCCACCTCGCCACAACCGGCGGCGCGTGCACCGCGGGACGCGGCGGAATTCGACGCGCTGTTCCAGCAGGTGAAGAACTGGGGCCGCTGGGGCGCCGACGATCAGCTGGGTTCGGCCAACCTCGTGACCGTTGCCAAACGAAAGCAGGCGGTTTCGCTCGTGAAAACCGGCGACACCGTGTCGCTCGCGCACAATCCGCTGACGGAGAAAGCTGACGACAACGCCAGCCCGTTCGAGCAGACGATGCTCCGGGGCAACAGCATGGATCGCTACGCGGTGTCGTATCACGGCTACGCTCACAGTCACATCGATGCGCTGTGCCACATTCTTTATAAGGATCAGACGTACAACGGCTACGCCAGGGCCGAGGTCAACACCGACAAGGGCTGCACCAAGCTCGGCATCCAGAACTTGAAGAACGGGATCATCACGCGTGGCGTGCTCGTGGACATTCCTCGTCTGCGCAACGTGCCGTATCTGGAGCCGGGCACGGCCGTGTACGTCGAGGACCTCGAAGCGTGGGAGAAGCAGTCAGGAGTGACAATCGGGTCCGGCGATGCCGTGTTCCTGCGCACTGGACGCTGGCTGCGACGGGAGAAACTCGGCCCGTGGAACGTCGGACAGAGCGCTGCCGGGCTGCATGCGTCGGTCGCGCCCTGGATCAAGGCGCGCGGGGTCGCCTTCCTGGGCAGCGACGTCGCCGAGGATGTGACGCCGTCGATGGTCGAGGGCGTGGCGCTGCCGATTCATACGCTGATGATCACCGCGCTCGGAATCAACCTGCTCGACAACCAGGATTTAGAAGCTGTCGGCGAAACGGCGGCGCGTCTGAAGCGGTGGGAGTTCATGCTGATGGTGGCGCCGGTGCCAGTCACCGGCGGCACCGGGTTCCCGGTCAATGCGCTGGCGATGTTCTGAGAGAGTAGGGCCGACGCTCCATAACGCGGCGCTTTCAGGGCCGCGTACTGCCATCACGGGCCACGCATTGCTGATCGCGGCTCTGGCGTTGACGTCGTTCGCGTCCGCCTGCCGAGCACAGCCGGAGCCGCCACCCAGGAACATCACCATCTGGAAGCAGGTCGGCTCGTGGTCCGGGCACGGCAACAAACAGACCGAGTCGTTCACGAGCGACAACGGCGGCTTTCGCGTGCGCTGGAGCGCGGGCAACGAGACCGGCGCGGACATGGGCCGTCTGCGCGTGGTCTTCCGCAGCGGCGACAGCGGACGCGAGATCATTGAGGCGATCGACGCACGCGGCGTCGGCGGCGGCACCGAGGAGGTGGCCGCCGACAAGCCGCGCTGGTTCTACCTGACGATCGAGTCAGCGGACGAGGACTGGACCGTCGCGGTCGACGAGCGAATCGATGCGGTCAGGAAATAGCGCTGCCCTAGAATTTCGCCTGCATGCCGAATCGGAACAGCCGCCCCTGCAGAATCGACGCGGGACGATCGAGCGCGGTGCCGTAGGTCTGCACCGACGAGAGAACGACGCCAGTGTTCAGGAAGTTGTAGGCGTCTGCCTGCGCCTCCAGCGTCACGCGATTGAGCGTGAACGAACGGCGGAGACGAAGATCGAGCTGATTCTGACGGCTGAGAAACTTTGTTCCCGGCGCGTTCAACGGCACCGTCACCGATGACTGCGTCAGCGTCTGTCCCGTCAGTGTCTTGAACGTCGCCCGATCGACCACCCAGTTCACGCGCAGCGATGGATCCACGGCGAGGATGGTGCCATCAACGGTCGCATTCCGCGCGTCGCCCGGATAGCTCTGAAAGGTGCCGCTCAGCGACAGCTTCCACGGCATATCGTAATTGCCGCTCAATTTGAGCTGTGTGTAATACGGGATGTCCAGCGTCGACTGATCGCAGTAGCGCAGGAAGTTCGGGTCCTCGACCTGGCAGGTGTTCGACACCTGGTGCCCGAGGCTGACGCCGCCGAAGAGCACCACCTTGCGCATCCGGCTGCTGAAGCTGACGTCGTAGCCGGTGTACTTGCGATAGTTGCTGGACGAATTCGAGTCGAGCAGATTGAAGGCCGACGCCTTTGCCGGATTCAAGTTGTAGATCGTGACCGCCTCGCCGCCCTGCGGATTCGGCACTGACACCGGCGTGTAGTCCGAAGGATTGATGCCGATGTTGTCGGACCAGATCAGGTTCTTGTAGTCGCGACGGAAATAGCTGAAGGTGACGGACGTACCGGGAAACAGCTCGCGCTGCACGCTGATGTTGGTTTCGATCTGGTACGGACGCTTGATGCCGTCAGCCGGGTTCTGCAACGGCTTGGTGCCGAAGTTCGCCGGCAGCGTCGAGAAGTCGATTTCGCAGCCGGCCGTCAGGTAGACGCAGCCGCGCTTACCCTCGGCTATGTCGTCCTTGTTCAGATCGTTCCAGTTCAGCGTCGCCGAGGTGTAGAAATTCGGATCGTAGGTGGCGGCGAAGCCGGTGCTGTAGGCGCGCATGTATTTGCCGATGCCGAACTTGACGGCGGTTTTGCCGCTGCCGTCCACGTCCCAGGCGAATCCGAAACGGGGCGCGACATCATTCCAGTTCGGCAGATCGTCGATCGCGTCGAAATGCCTGGCCGGAACGAAGTTGCCGGCGGCGACGCCACGCTCGCCGACCGACCCGTTGAAGTGTTCGAAGCGGATGCCGGGATTGATCGTGAAATGCCCGACGGTCCACGAGTCCTGGACGTAGATGCCCTGATCGGCGTTCATGTACTCGACCGAGTCCACCGGCGTGTTGTGAATGATCACCTGCGACGGGACGCCCGTGCGGTACAGCTGAATCAGGTCGGCGACCTCGTGCCGCTGCTGGAAAAAGTAGCCGTTGCCGTACTGGATGCCGGCCTTGATCGCGTGCGAACCGGTCACGTACGATGCCGACCCGACCAGCGTGCGGCGGACGGGCTCGCGATAGTACAAGCCACCGTCATACGCGCCGTACGCGGTTTGCAGAATCGTGTCGCGACGCGGGATCGCGCCGACGCCTTCGGGCACGGGCTCGAGCGTGTAGCTCTCGTTGTTGATCGCCAGACCGGCTTCGACCAGCAGCTTGCTGCTGACCGTGCTCGTCCACTTGAATTCGGTCGTGTAGTACTGCTTTGGCGCGCGAATGTCGGTGGCTTCCGCCGCAATCGCGTAGCCGGCCGGCGCCGAGTTCTCGTGGCCCCGGAACTTGCGGATGCGATCGAGATAGGCCGACACCTTGTTCTTGGACCCCAACTGAGACGTCAACCGCAGGATGCCGCTGCGGATGCTGGCGTCGTCGATCGTCTGGTCGCCGTTCTTGTAGAAGCTGTTGGCGATGTATTGATAGACGCCCCAGTCGCGGTACGACGCGAAATACCACAGCTTGTCGGTCTTGATCGGTCCGCCGGCCGAAATGTTGAAGTCCCAGGTCTTGTCCAGGCTGTCGGGCGCGGCGAGGCCCTGCGCCCGCGCGTCGGCGCTGTTGCTGCTCTGCAGGCTGGAGTTCGCGGCCGAGAAAAACGCGGTGCCCCTGAACAGGTTGCCACCGTCACGCGGAATCATGTTGGCGCGGACGCCTCCGGCGGACACTTCAGCGCTGATCGCGCTGGTCTGATAGGTGACCTCCTGAAACATCGCCTCGTTGAAATAACTTTGCACGCTGCCGTCGCCCTCGATGCCGTTCAGCGTCATGCCGTCTACCTGGAACGTGGTGTCGCGGCCGTCGGATCCGTGAACCGTGAGGTCGCGATTCTGCATGCCGGAGGTTCCGCCGACGTCCGGCAGGGCGAGTCGCGCGCCGGGAAGCAGCGCGCCGAGCGTCGGCACACTACGCCCGGTCGGTACCGCGTCCAGCACCTGACGACTGAGGACGGTCTGCTGGACCGCGTTCTGCACGTCGACGACCGGCGAGGCGCCGGACACGGTGACGGTTTCCTCGAGCGCGCCGACTCGCATTTCGGCGTTCACGGTCGCCGTGAAGTTGCTGGGCAGCTCGATCGCGTCCCGCTTCACGGTGTTGAAGCCAGGGAGCGCGAAGGTGACCGCGTAGACGCCGGGCCGAAGGTCGACGATCTTGAACAGGCCCTGACCGTCGGTGACGACGCTGCGGACCTTTTCGATGAGGGCGGGACTCGACGCTTCCACCGTCACGCCGGGCATCACCGCTCCGGTCGCGTCCTTCACGACCCCGGCAATCGCGCTCTGAGCGCGCGCAGTGGTCGGGGTCGCGAACAGCCAGATCAGACTAAGTGAGGCAATGGTAAGGAACCGAGCCGCGAGTCCAAGTCTCTGCATGGTCTCTCCTTTGGGATCGAGGACGATTGCAGTCGACGCGATAGGAAACAGCGAGCAAACGGTAAGAGTACGCTAACGAAACCGTTGCGAAATCTACGGCTGCCGGTCGGTGCTGTCAATGGCTCGATTCGCTGCTGAGGTGAAACCGCGCAGCTCCGGTGGGCAGGATCCCAGGAGCAGGGACTGGTGCGGGCGGGTGGTGCGAATGCAACTCAACCTATATGATCGGAACTGCCTGCCGATCAATTCCCAAGGAGTTTCCGTACTTATGCGCCGTTTGTTGCCCTTGTTTCTGCTTCTTGCCGTCGCCGCGTGTGGGTCGGATGCGACCCCAACCACCGTCACCTCGAGCGCACCCTTCTCCTCGGTCGATATCGTGATGGGCACGGGGGCGGCTACAGCCACCGGCAAGAGCGTCACCGTTACCTACGCGTTGTGGCTGTACGATTCGACCAAAACCGATGGCAAGGGGACGTCCGTTCCACAGCCCACAGGGCCATATGGTCCGTTCGTGGTGGGTGTAGGGGCGGTGATTGCGGGGTGGGATCAGGGCCTTCCCGGGATGAAGGTCGGCGGACAACGGCGGCTGGTAATTCCGCCGGAACTCGCCTACGGCAGTTCCGGAAGCGGGTCGATTCCGCCGAACGCGACGCTGGTCTTCGACATCACGCTCCTCTCGACGACGTAGGCATCAACCCGCGGAGCCGGACGTGTGACCCGACGCACGCTGATCGTGACCGCCCTTCGGCGCGGCATTTCGAAACGCTGCCCGCACTGCGGACAGGGAGCGCTGTTCTCGGGATGGGCGCACCATCTCGATCGCTGCTCGGTCTGCGGCCTGGTTTACGAACGCAACCCCGGCGACACCTGGGCGTTCACGGTGATCGGCGACCGGCTCCCGGTCGCCGCCATCGTTGTGTTGTTGTATTTCGGGGTCGGCCGGGCGCATCACGCGCTAGGGTTCGCGCTGTTCCTGGGGTTGGGAGCGCTGCTGGTGTGGACCGCGCCGAACCGCTGGGGTGTCGGCATTGCGCTCCACTATTTGTCGCGCTGCTTCTGGCCGGATCCGGCCGATCCGGTCCCGGCCGACTTCCGCGATCCCAGCGATCGCGAACCGATCAGAGCTTCTCGTAGGTGAAACCGCGCTCCTGAATCAGGCCGGTCGCCATGGTATGCGCCGGCACCAGCACGACTCCCGGGTTGAGACCCGCGATCAGCGCGGCCCGCATGTCCGGGACCGGCACCCTGGCGGCCTGCGACAATTGAAACGCCACGGCGCCAAGCGCGACGTTGCACTGCCAGAAGATCGCGCCGCGAGACTGCAGCGCTCGCACGGTCGCTTCGCGTGGCTTCCCGGCGTCGCCGAGGAAGATGTTCCGCGTCGCCGGCTTCCCGGTCGCCGGATCCGTGATCCCCCAGACTTCGCCGAGCGAGTGTCTCTCCCACAGCACATCGGAGGCGTTGATCGGAAACGCCGTCCGCGCGATGCCAACCGCGACGTTGACGTCGGGCGGCTGCAGATGAAAGACGTCGCGGAACGTATCGAGATAGTTCATCGGCACGCGGAGCGGCGTGTCCGCCGTCAGGTCGAACGACCCGACGTCGAACATCTGCTTGTGTTTCCCTTTGAAGCCGTCGAGCCATGCCATGTTCCAGTCGCCGGCGCCTGGCGTCGCTGGTGGCTGCGCGGCGAAGCCGGTGACCGAAAGGCCGGCGAACGAGGTCAGCGCCGTCACGAAGGAGCGTCGGGTCGTCATGCGCGCAATGGTAATAGAATTCATGGCGTGACGCACTGCACTCGGGCGATCGCGGCATTGACACTCTCGGCGGCCATGGCGGCCTGCGCACGGCCCGCACCGGCACCGCCGCTGGTGTCCGCGGAGACGACGATGGTCACTGCCTGGCAGATCCCTCGCGACCCGCGCATCGACAAGACCCTGGTAGACCCCAAGCTCGCGGACCCCATCAAGTTGGGCTACCGGATCTTCACCGACACGCCGAACGAAGCACCGCAGTTCACCGGCGGCAAGGTCTCGTGCGTGAATTGCCATTTGAACGCCGGGCAGCGCGAGCGGGCGCTGCCGGTGGTCGGCATCGCCGGGATGTTTCCCGAGTACAACAACCGCGCCGCGCGTCTGATCAGCCTGCCCGATCGCGTTGTCGACTGTTTCCTGCGCAGCGAAAACGCAACCGGCCGCAGTACGGACGCCTTGCCGTTGCCGACCTCAAAAGAAGTGCTGGCTGTGACTGCGTACCTGTCGTGGCTGTCGCGCGGCTACCCGGTCGGCTCGAATCCGGCGTGGCGTGGGAAGAATGCAATCGCAGCCGACAAGCTGCTGCCGATCGCGCAAATCGATAAACGACGAGGCGCGGCGATCTTCAACGAACGCTGCACCTCGTGTCACGGCCCCGAGGGTCAGGGCGTCCAGATTGGCGACAAGAAAGCGGGGCCGCTGTGGGGGCCTGACTCGTGGAACGATGGCGCCGGCGCCTCACGCGTCTACACACTCGCAGGCATCATCCGCTACACGATGCCGTATCTGAACCCCGCCAGTCTGACCGATCAGGAAGCTCAGGAAGTGGCGGCATTCATCACCTCCCAGCCGCGGCCGGCCTACCCGTTCAAGGATCACGACTATCAGGGCTCCAAAATCCCGCCCGACGCGGTCTATTACCGTTAGGCACTTCTATGACGTCATTCAACCGTCGCATCACCGTCGAGCTGCTGGTCGCGGTCGGGATCAGTGCGCTCGCAACCGTGGCCGCGGCGCAGTTCGGCGGCCGCCGCGGTGGACGGGGCTTCGGCGGCATTCCTCCCAACCCGAGCTATGACGGCGCGTTCATGTTCTGCCGGATCATGTTTCGCAACGCCTCCAATGGTGACGGCGCGGGCTGGTCCGTGGACTGGCCGCGTGCGGACGAGAACCTGTCGTTCCGCTTTTCAGAACTGACCCGCACGTCGGTCAGCCGCGCGGCGAACGGCGACTTCAACCACGCGCTGATGCGGCTCACGGACGCCGACACGATGGCGCGGTGCCCGTTCATCATGATGACCGAGCCGGGCGGCGCCTATTTCGATGATGACGAAGCCGCCGGATTACGGAAGTACCTGGAGAAGGGAGGCTTTCTCTGGGCCGACGATTTCTGGGGCGACTACGCGTTCGAGCATTGGGTGAACGAGATCCGCAAGGCGCTGCCGTCGAGCGACTACCCGCTGCTCGACGTCCCGCTCGACCACACGTTGTTTCACATGCTCTACGACGTCAAGAAGATCCCGCAGATCCCGGGGATCAGTTATTGGCTGGCTACGGGCGGCCGCACGTCAGAGCGCGGGCCGGCCAGTGCCGAACCGCACGTCCGCGCCATCGCCGATCGCTCCGGTCGCCTGCTCGTCGTGATGACCCACAACACCGATTTCGGCGACGCCTTCGAGCGGGAGGGCGACAACCACGAATACTTCGAGGCATTTGCCGGCGCCGGCTACGCGTTCGGGGTCAATACCCTCATCTACTCGCTCACACACTGAATCCCGTCGGCCTCTGGTCAACGGGCCGGGTATTTTTTTGTCCGGCCCGTTCGTGCGTTCGTGACGGTGAACGATCCGTCGGCCTGAGCGCTCGTCTTGATCCAGTGACTGGCGCTCTCGTCCAGATTCGCGATGCGTTCGTCGGCGACGTTCGGCGCTCCGGCCGATGTCGCGCGGTGGAGCTGCCAGGAATCCTCGAGACCGGGAACCTCACGTAGCGCTCCGAGCAGTTCGGGCGCTCCGCCCTTTGCCGGACCGTTGTTGACCACCGCCACACGCGGACGAAATGCCGCGAAGACGGCGGGGATGGCGGCATCGGGACCACCGTGATGCGCGACCAGGTACAGATCGATTGGGCCGACCAGATCGTTCGGACAGGCCAATGCGTACAGCGGCGGTCCCGACAGATCGCCGACGTCGAGGAATCGAAAGCGGCCGAACTCGAGACGGATGCCGGTCGAGCGCGGGTTTTCGTTGCGCTCCTGCGCGGCCGGCGCCGGCCCGGTGCAGGCGCTGTTCGGCTTCCCCGCTCCGCTCAGTGCCCGCGTCAGCGTGCGCCCCGCCGCGCTGACCACGATCGCATCGACGCCTTTCAACGGCAATCTGTCGCCTGGGGCAGGCTCGAGGTGATGCCCTTTCGCGCGCACTGCTTCGTACCGCTTGAACGCATCCAGTGTGCCTTCGACGTTCTCCGCCTCCGGCAGCACGCTCCCGTGATCGATGAATGTGCCGATCGGAATCTGCTGTGCCAGCTCCACGACACCACCGTCGTGATCGGCGTGAAAATGCGTGATCAGCAGGTAGTCAATGCGTTTGAGGCCGGCGTCCTTGATCGCCGCGAGAATGCGGCGAGGGTCTCGTGCCTGACGCGGATCGCCCGGCAGCGAGGCGAATGTGCCGTCACCAGGGAAGCCGGCATCCACCAGCAGTGATTCACCGGCCGGCGTGACGATCAGCGTGGACTGACCGCCCTCGACGTCGATGAAATAAATGTCGAGCGGCCGGGCTGCGAACACTGGTGCGATGGTCAACGCCAGCGCCAGCATCAGCGCCACCAGCACCGCACGATCGGTGATCGCGGTTGGTCGTATCACTCGGCCCGCCTCAGTCAGTGTCACACCGCCCCCTCGTGAGATGCTTGACGTGAATGCGCATTGGCCTGGTCGTCACCGGCGGCTTCGATCGCAGCGGCCGGGAGCGCGTCGTGCCTACCCTGCTGTGGCTGGTTGAGCGCCTCGCGCGCCATCACCAGGTGCACGTGTTCGTCATCGACTATTATCGCGAACCTTGCGATTATCCGCTGCTCGGCGCCATCGTCCATGACATCGGGCGCGTAACAGGGCCGCCGGGGCTGCGCCGCGTCCGCGTGCGCCGGCTGCTCGCGGCCGCCATCCGCGCGCACGGTCCGTTCGACGTGCTTCACGCCTATCTCGGCGTGCCTTCGGCGATCGTGTCGCCGATCGCGCAGCGACTCGGCATACCGACCGTTTTGTCGCTGGCCAGCGGCGAATTCGTCGCGCTCGAAGACATCGGCTACGGCATGCAAAGGCGCTGGGTCGATCGCTCCACGCTGGCGCGGGCGACGGCGGCAGCGACGCGCGTCACCGTGGACACGGCGTTCATGGCCAATCTCGCAGCCGCACACGGCGTTCGTACCCGCGTCATCCCGCTCGGCATCGACCCGCGCGTTTTTCCGCTGACATCCCGAACAGAAGGTCCACCCTGGCGGCTGCTGCGGGTGGCAAGCCTCAATCCGGTCAAGGACTATCCAACGCTCTTACTCGCGCTTGGGTCGATCGTTCGCCGTGGACTCGACGTCCAGCTCGACATCGTCGGCGAGGATACGATGAACGGCGCGATTCAGGAGCTGACCCGGACGCTTGGCCTCGAGGCGCACGTCGCATTTCACGGATTCCAGCCGACCGATCGACTCGCCGGTTTTTACGCTCGCGCCCACCTCCACGTGTCGCCCTCGCGACACGAGGGCGCCGGCGTGGTCATGCTGGAGGCGGCTTCCGCCGGGTTGATGTCGATCGGATCGGCCGTAGGTCACCTGTCCGACTGGTCTGACGTTTCCGCATCGTTACCCGAACGTGGAGTCGCCGTGGCGCCGCAGGCACCACAAGCGCTTGCGGACGCGATTGTGGATTTGTTGTCTGATTGGCCTCGACGTGAGCGGATCGCCGCCGCCGCGCGCGATTGGACGCTGGCGCACGACGCGGACTGGACCGCCTGGCAGTTCGAAGCGCTTTACGCGGAAGCTGCGCGCTCGAAGTGAAGCGCCGGATCGGGCCGATCGGGTAACGCACGCCTCAGCGGCACCCAGATGACTGCCTCGCTGATGGTCAAACCAATCGCGGCACCGGTCGCACCGAATGCCGGAATCAGCGCGGCCGCAGCTGCGGCTTGAACCAGCAAGGCCACGGTGCTCCAGCCAACCACGCGCGCTTCGCCGCCGGCCGCGTAGAGCAATATCTTCCGTGCCGAATTGCTCAACGTAGGGATCAATCCGATGCCGATCCACACGAGCACGGGCGACGCTTTCGAAAACTCAGTGCCGTACACCAGAGCGAGGAGAGGCGCCGCCAGCAGTACGCAGGCCGCGGCGGAAAGCGTTGCTAACAGGAGGATCATGCGGTGGAACGTCCGAAAGACATGGCCGGCAGCTTCGGGATCGCGACTGTAGTCGTGTGACAGCACCGGTAGTGCTCCCGCAAACACTGCCTGCGGGACCAGGCGTGTTACCCGGCCGACTCGTGCCGCCGCTGCGAACAATCCGACGGCCGATGGCGTGGCGAGATAGCCGAGCATGAGCGGGCCGATTCGCGACTCCAGATTCGCAACCAGACCGGTCGCGGCGAATGGCAGCGACCGCCGTATCAACCGTGTCAGCGATCGGTATGGGATGCGAATGGAACCGTGGGCGCCGAAGACGGGCCGCCAAAGGATCGCCGCCGATGCGAGCTGGGTCAGCTGGATCGCTGCCGCGAGCGCCATCAGCATGCCGACGCCGGCGCCATGACGAACCAGCCACCACGCGAAACAGAGTTGCACGCCCAGCCACGCGGTCTCTATTCCCAGTACTGTCGGCAACCATCGTGGCTGCGATCGGAACATCGCGCCGAAACAGCCGTAGACTGCGCCGAGGGCACCGAGCAGCACCCCGACCCGCATTCCGGTCACCGTTTCTTCCGCTCCGCCAAAGTGCGATGCCGCGACGAACAGTCCGGCGCCAAGCGGTACGACGACGATGAGGCGGAGCCAGAGCGCCCCGAACACTTCATGCCACGCCTGGGTGCCGTCTGTGCCGAAGCGGGCGCCGTCACGTGTCAACAGCACGCCGAATCCAAGATCAGCGATGACAGTCAACGTCGAAGCGCAGGTGGTGCAGAGCACCCATCGGCCGAATCGCTCGGCGCCGAGGCCGCGCGCCAGCACCAGAGACAGGCCAAAACCGATCGCGGCGCGTGCCAGGTTCGACCCGAGA
>DASXIR010000062.1:0-7140 GCA_036497895.1 Vicinamibacterales bacterium
GCACGTCCGCAATACCGAGCGTTGTCGACACGCGACCGTAGACTTCGCTCGATTGACGGACCTGCGGCAGCATGCTGGCCGGCACTCGCAACAGCTTCAGCAGGTCCTGATCCCACTGCCGCGTGTTGAGGTTGAACATCATCGTGCGTGACGCGTTGGTCATGTCGGTGACGTGCGTCGAATCGCTTGTCAACTTCCACACCAGCCAGCTGTCGATGGTCCCGAACGCCAGCTTGCCGGCTTCGGCTTTTTCGCGGGCGCCCGGGACGTTGTCGAGAATCCACGCGACCTTGCTGCCTGAGAAATAGGCATCGACGACGAGGCCGGTGCGTTCACGGATCAGGTCCTCGTGTCCGTCTCGCTTCAGTCGATCGCAGTAGTCGGCGGTGCGACGATCCTGCCAGACGATCGCGTTGTAGACGGGCAAGCCGGTCTCGCGATCCCAGATGACGGTCGTTTCGCGCTGGTTAGTGATGCCGATGGCCGCGAGGTCGCGCGGTCGCAGGTGCGCGCGTCCGAGCGCCTCGGTCGCGACACCGATTTGCGTCGCCCAGATCTCATTGGGATCGTGTTCGACCCAGCCGGGACGCGGAAAGATCTGCGGGAACTCGCGCTGGCCGACAGCCACGATATTGGCATCGTGGTCGAACACAATGGCGCGCGAGCTCGTGGTGCCCTGATCGAGCGCGAGGATGTATGGCATGATGCAGCCTCCGCAATCATCACGATTGATCGGCCGGACGGCATTCTACTGGAGGGCATGCAGCCATGACCAAGTACATCGCGGAGGCGTTCGGCACTGCCATGCTCATTCTGTTTGGCGACGGCGTGGTGGCCAATGTGCTGCTGGCGCGTTCGAAGGGTGAGAACAGCGGATGGATCGTCATCACGTTGGGGTTGGGGATTGCGGTGATGGTTGCTGTGTACACCGTCGGACGTTTGAGCGGCGCACACCTCAACCCGGCCGTGACCGTGGCGCTCGCCTCGGTCGGCGCTTTTCCGTGGACCAGTGTTCCGGGCTACATCGCGGCGCAGACGGTCGGAGCAATCGTCGGCGCCGGGCTGGTGTGGGCGATGTATTTTCCACACTGGGCGGTGACCCAGGATGCCGACCTGAAGCTCGCAGTGTTCTGCACCGGGCCTGCGATCCGCAGACCGTTGGCGAACTTCCTCACCGAGACCATTGCAACGGCGGCGTTCGTGTTCGGCCTGCTCGGCATCGGCGCCGACGCACAAACCCTCGCCAAGCCTGGCGACATCAACTTATCCGTCGTCTTCAGTAGCGGCTTGCAGCCGCTGCTCGTCGGGGCGCTGGTGCTCGGCGTCGGCCTGTCGTTCGGCGGCCCGACGGGATATGCGATCAATCCGGCACGAGACCTGGGACCGCGCATCGCGCATTCCATCCTGCCGATCCCGGGGAAGCGGGATTCGGACTGGGGGTACGCATGGGTCCCGATCGCCGGCCCGCTCGTGGGCGGCATAATTGGCGCCCAGCTTTTTAATCTGCTCGGATTTTAGGAAACACAATCCGCGACTCCTCGAGAGCGGCAAGATTCGCCGCGCTGGCGTCATCAACTGGTTCGCGAGACTGAATCAGAGGCGGGCACAGTAGGGCGCTCGCGGCGCAGCACCACGACAGAACGCGCACGTACCGTGTAGTTCGCCATCTCCAGCGTTGGCTCGGTCCCGGCTTCCACGATGTCGTCGGGACTCGGCCGGGAGGTGTCAACGACGCGCCGCCATGTAGAGGGCCGGGCATCGAACACCGTGAAGTCGTGGTCTTCCCAGTGCCCGTTGACCATTACGTACAAATCGCCATCGCCAACCGAGGCTCCGTGAAGCAAGTAGGCCAGACACCGCGACTCGTCCCGAAAGTCCACCGGCCCGTTGGCTCCGTGCCACGAGACATCCTGACGCCAGAATGTGGACCGGCCAATGCACGGGTGTGTCTTGCGGAACGCGATCATGAGACGGAAGAAGCGGAAGACTTCACGATTGTCTTCCAGTCGCGACCAATCGAGCCACGTGATGTCGTTGTCCTGGTTGTAAGGATTGTTGTTGCCGCGCTGCGTGTTCAGGAACTCATCGCCGGCCGTAACCATCGGGAGCCCGTTGGCGAGCATCAGCAGCGCACAAAAGTTCTTCGCCTGCTGGCGGCGCAGTGCCAGCACGGCGTCGGGTGCGTTGGCGTCGCCCTCGATGCCGCAGTTCCAGCTCAGGTTGTCATTGGTGCCGTCCGTGTTGCCGTGGCCGTTGGCTTCGTTGTGTTTTCGGTCATACGCCACCAGGTCGTAGAGGCAGAACCCGTCGTGCGCAGTGACGAAGTTGACGCTCTGGTGAGGGCGACACGTCTCGTGGAGGCCGTCGGGGAAAAGGTCGTCGCTCCCATAGAGCCGCTGCATCAGGGCTCCCACCTTGCCAGGCTCGCCGCGCACGAACGAACGCACGTCGTCGCGAAACTTGCCGTTCCACTGCATCCACCCGATGCCCGGGAACCCACGACCGAGTTGATAGCTGCCGACGTCCCATGCCTCGGCGACGAGCCGGACGTTGAACAGACGCGCGAACAAGCTGAGCTCCGACACCAGGGAGGCTTCATGGACGTTCATCGTGCCGTCGGCAGCGCGTGAAAAAATCGACGCAAGATCGAAGCGAAATCCATCCACGCCCATCGCGCGCGCCCAGAAGCGGAGGCTTTCGAGTATGAGGACGCGTGTTCCCGGATGCCCGGTGCGCATCGTGTTGCCGCAACCGGCATCGTTGACGTACTGCCGTCGGTCCGGCGTGAGCAGGTAATAGCTGCTGTTGTCCACGCCGCGGTAACTGTAGGTGGGCCCGGCCTTGTCACCTTCGGCTGTGTGGTTGTAGACGACGTCGAGCCACACTTCGATGCCCGCCGCGTGGAAGGCCTGCACCATTGTCCGGAATTCTTCGTGAGGCTCGCCGTGCGCGTACGACTGGTGGGGCGAAAAGAAGTGCAGCGTCATATAGCCCCAATAGTTGTGCTCCTGCGGATCGAACTGGTGGATGGGCAACAGCTCGACGATCGTGACGCCGAGATCCTTGAGGTAGGGAATCTTCTCGGCCACGCCGGCAAACGTGCCGCGCTTGGCAGGCGTAACCCCGGAGTTCGCGCGCGCGGTGAACCCTTTGACGTGAAGCTCGTAGACGATGGCGTCCCTGCCGGTGTATCGCGGGGCCGTTTCGGATGCCACGGCAACGGCCGCCTTGGGTGGCAGACGGCCCAGCGGCGCGCGTCCATCGGTCTGACCCTCATGGGCACACGCGTCGCGGCTGAACTCCGGCGGGAAAAACAGCGATGGCGCGTACGGATCGAACAAGACCTTCTGCGGGTCGAAGCGCTGCCCGTGATCAGGTTCGTATAGCCCTTCGACGCGATAGGCGTAGAGTGTCGCGCCGAGAAGCTCGGTCGCCGGGACCCGGCAGTGCCAGACGTTCCCGGTCTTGTGAGCCGGATGGCGGAAACGGAATTCGAAGACCGGTGTGGCCGGGTCCGCCTCTGTGTAGCACAACAGGGTGACGCCGGTTGCGTGCCTCGAATAGATGGAAAAATTGAACGAGTCCTCGGCCGCCACCCACTGGACCCCGAACGGCCATGGACTTCCCTCGGGCATCGGGCCTGGTGACCGGCGATTCGAGATCGCTGCCGCGCGCTCTCCTGCGGTCACGCGTTTCTCATTGCACCGGACGCGGCTCGACGTGCCAGATGTCCCTGGCGTACTCCGCGATGGTCCGGTCGCTCGAGAACGTCCGGGACGCCGCGATATTGAGGACGGCCTTGAGCGACCACTGCTCGCGGTCCCCATACAACTCGCCCATACGCGTGTGGGCCTCGCTGTAGCTCTTGAGGTCGGCGAGGTGCAGGTAACGGTCGCCGTCGCGAATCAGAACGTCCAGGATCGGCGCGAACACGCCAGGTTCGTCCTGACTGAAACGGTTACCGGCGATGAGGTCGAGCGCGGCGCGCGTCTCGGGCTCGTTGTCGTAGTGCCACCGGGGGTTGTAGGTGCCGCGGCTGTTGGCCACCTCTTCGGCGCTCAGGCCGAAGAGGAAGAAATTCTCCTCGCCCGCCGCTGCAGCCATCTCGATCGTCGCGCCGTCGCGGGTACCGATGGTGAGCGCGCCGTTCATCATCAGCTTCATGTTGCCGGTGCCGCTCGCTTCGTACCCGGCAGTCGAAATCTGCTCCGACACGTCGCTCGCGGGAATCAGCCGCTCGGCGATGGAGACGCTGTAGTCGGGCACGAACACTACCTTCAACCGTCCTTTCATCGCCGGATCGCCGTCGATGGTGGCGCCGAGGTTGTTGATGAACTTGATGATCAGTTTGGCGAAGGTGTACGACGGTGCCGCCTTGCCAGAAAAGAAAAATGTGCGCGGCGGCATGTCGCACGCCGGGTTCTCGCGCAACCGGTTGTAGAGCACGACGATGTGGAGCGCGTTCAGGAGCTGGCGCTTGTACTCGTGAATCCGCTTGATCTGCGTATCGAAGATCGCGTCGGGGTCGAGTACCTGGCCGGTCGCTGACTTGAGCCAGGCGGCGAACCGCACTTTGGCCTTGCGCTTGGCTTTGCGAATCGCGGCACGGAACACCTTGTCGGCGGCCAGCGGCGTGAGCTTCTCGAGCTCGTCGAGATCCATGATCCAGCCGTCGCCAATGGCGTCGGTGATCACCTTGGCGAGCGGCGGATTCGCGAGCAGGAGAAAGCGCCGCTGAGTGACGCCATTCGTCTTGTTGTTGAACCGGCCGGGGAACAGCGCGGCGAAGTCCGGCACGACCGACCGCTTGAGCAGTTCTGTATGAATCGCCGCCACGCCGTTGGTGCTGTGCGAACCGACGATGGCGAGGTGCGCCATCCGGATCTTCTTCGGCTCGCCATCCTCCACGAGGCTCACGCGCGCGATCCGTCCGTCATCATCGGGGAACCGGGTTCGCACATCGTCAAGGAAGCGGCGGTTGATCTCGTAGATGATCTCGAGTTGACGCGGCAGGATCATCTCGAACCATGGCAGCGGCCACTTCTCCAGCGCTTCGGGAAGCAGCGTATGGTTCGTGTAGGCGAGCGTGCGCCGAGTGAGATTCCAGGCCTCATCCCATCCCAATCCTCCTTCGTCGAGGAGAATCCGCATCAGTTCGGGGACCGCAAGCGTCGGATGCGTGTCGTTGAGCTGCAACGCGACTTTGTCGGGCAGCGCGGACCAGTGGTTTCCGGCAGCGCGGAAACGGCGAATCGCGTCGGCAAGCGTGCACGCGACAAGGAAGTACTGTTGCAGGAAGCGCAGCCCTTTTCCTTCCGTTGTCGAATCGTCAGGGTAGAGTACGCGGGTCAGCGTCTCGGCTGTGAGCGTCTCGGCCAGGGCGCCGACGAAGTCTCCGCCGCTGAACTGCTGGAAGTCGAAGTAGTCCGGTGTGGCGGCGGACCACAGGCGCAGCGTGTTGATGGTTCTTCCACCGTAGCCAACCACCGGGCGGTCGTAGGGAATCCCGATGAGTGTCGATGGCCGGCCCTGGACGGTTCGCAGCGCTCCCGCCTGAATGTCGAACGAGCAGGCCAGCTGCACGGCGACGGCTTCGCCCGGCCACTGGACTTCCCACGGGTCCGGCCGGGCGAGCCAGTGATCCGGCTGCTCATGCTGCCAGCCGTCGCGCACAGTCTGCTTGAAGATGCCGTACTCGTAGCGCAGACCGGAACCCATACCAGGAACGCCAAGGGTGGCCATCGAATCGAGGAAGCAGGCCGCCAGCCGGCCGAGCCCGCCGTTCCCGAGACCCGCGTCCGGCTCCTGCTCGATGATCTCGAGCGGATCGACCTTGCGCTTCTTGCAGAACTCCATCCAGAGCGGTTGGCACATCAGGTTAGTGATGTTGTTCGCCAGCGAGCGGCCCATCAGAAATTCGAGCGACAGGTAATAGACCCGTTTCGCATTCCGTGTCTGGTAATTCTGCTCGGTCTCGATCCAGCGCTGCGACAGCAGGTCGCGGACTGAGCGAGCCACGGCTTCGAATTTGTCGCGCGGCGTGGCGGCGCCGACCGGAATGACTTGGTCGACGGTCAGATGCCGTTCGTACAGCGCGTCGCTGCTGCCGAAGAACTTCATCTGCCCGCTACCGAGCTGGTCGAGCGGATCGCGGTCCGGCATGGGGTGGTCCCTTTCATCGACGGCCGCACGCAGGAGGCAAGTGGCGCAGCGCCGGCTGCCGCCGCAGCGTCCATCCATCGCGGCACTTGCCAAGCGCGCCAGCCTCAATATTGGCGGGTGCAGGTCGATCTTGCCAAATGTGCGGTGTTCAGTAAAGGTGATGAACGACGAAGCCATGAGTGACAGCGAGGAAGGCATGCGCGACGACGATCTCGATTTCACGATAGCCAGGCTCGGCGAGTGCCGCATCCCGTCGCCGATCTCCGGCGTCCGGTTCACGCGCGACGAGGAGCGGGTGCTCTATCACGCCACTCTCGACGGGATTCAAGCTTGGCTGGACAGATCTGGCCGAGGCGCGGCGCCTCCGGCGATGGAGTCCGCCGGCCCGAGGCAGATGCTGTTCTTCGATCCGGCGAACGTGGTATGCGGGATCGTCACATGCGGTGGGCTCTGCCCCGGATTGAACGACGTGATCCGCGCGGTCGTCATGACCCTGCACCACCACTACGGCGTGAAGCAGGTTTACGGCTTCCGCTTCGGCTACGAAGGGCTCGTGCCCCGGATCGGACACGAGCCGTTCGAATTGACGCCGGAGTCCGTCCACCGGATCCACGAGAGCGGTGGAACGATCCTCGGATCGTCCAGAGGTCCACAGGACCCGGCGGAAATGGCCGAGTATTTGAGCGACCTGAAGGTCGGGATTCTGTTCGCCATCGGCGGCGACGGGACGCTTCGAGGGGCGCAGAAGATTGGCGAGGCAGCCGCGCGGCGCGGCTTGAAGATCAGCGTCATCGGCGTCCCGAAGACGATCGACAACGACATCTCTTTCGTGCAGCGAACGTTTGGCTTCGAGACCGCGGTCACCGAGGGCCGGCGAGCGACGTATGCGGCCAACACCGAAGCCGAAGCCTCGCCTAACGGGATCGGACTCGTGAAGCTCATGGGCCGCGATTCGGGCTTCATCGCCGCGTACTCGAC
>DASXIR010000063.1:0-29220 GCA_036497895.1 Vicinamibacterales bacterium
CCGGCGTGACCGGGCTGAAGTGAAACGGCGGCGAGACGTCGTTCGGGATGTGAATCTTGCGCAGATCGTTGTAGCGCTTCAGATTCTGGTTGGCAGTGTCGACCAGCGCCTTCTGTTCGTCCTCCGACATCTCGATGCCGGAGAGCTTCAGCGCATCGGTGACCATCGCGAGCGTGATGGTCTGCGTGCCGGCGTCCTGCATGCGCGCCCACACGATGCCCGGCGCGAGCGTTGACGCGAGTCCGACACCGGCAAACGTCGCCATGAACCGTCGTCTGTTTTCGTCGAGAATGGACATTGAGGAGCTCCTTGGGCCGAGCAAGCTCGGCCCCTACATTGGCCGCACGCGAGGTCGATTGCGTCTACGGCATCGGAATCGATTCGCCTGGCCGTGCCGGCGTGTGGACCGGCAGGCGACGAGCGTGCGTCGCCTGCTCGAAGCTGAATCCGAGTGCCAGCAACTTCGGCTCGCTGAACGCCGGACCGAAGAACGAGATGCCGACCGGCAGGTTGTCGCCGGTGAATCCGGCGGGCACGATGAGGTCAGGAAAACCAGTCAGGTTGGCGATGTTCGTGGCCGACGGCGCACCACCGCCCGCGCCAGGTGCGCCGGTGTCCGCAATCAGGCCAGGGCGTCGCGAGGATGTCGGGTAGACGATCGCGTCCAGTTTTTCGGTGGCCATGATCCCTTCAACTGCCGCGCGAACCATCGGCAGGCCGTAGTCGTGCACAGAGACGTACTTGTAGCTGTCGAGCGAACCGCTTTCGAGTTCCCGGCGGAACAGCGTCCATCGGCTCGGGTTCGGGCCGGCGCCGTCAGCGCGCACGCTGTTGAAGTGCTCGGCGCGTTCGATCATCTCGGCCAGGGTCTTGGGATACGTCGGTCCGAGCGTCGCCAGGTATTCGGCGATCTCGACGGTGAACTCCGGGCGCCGGATCGCGTTGTAGAACTCTTCCTTGGCGTCGAGCAGCCACTTCGGATAGCGGACGTCGACGACAGTGGCGCCGGCCTTCTTCATCGCGGCGATCGACGCGTCCATCACCCAATCCACGTCGGCGTCGGCGCCGAGGAAGTCGCGCGCCACGCCGATCCGTGCTCCCTTCAGCGCGTCGGCTTTCAGATACTTCGCGTAGTCGGTCTGGAATTGTCCGTCGCTCTTTTTCGTCGCGGCGTCAGCCGGATCGACGCCGGTCATCGCGCCGAGGACGATCGCGACGTCGGTGACGCTGCGCGCCATCGGACCGCCGGTGTCGAAACTCAAAGACAGCGGGATGATCCCGCTCCGGCTCAGCAAGCCATGTGTCGGCTTGAGACCGACGATGCCGTTCGAGGTTGAGGGACCGCGAATCGAACCACCGGTGTCAGTGCCCATGCCGAGCGGCGCGTAGGCCGCGGCGATCGCGACGCCCGTGCCGCCCGACGACCCTGACGGCGTGCGTGTCAGATCGTGCGGGTTGAGCGACTGGCCGCCCAGCGAACTGTGCGTGCCGCCGGACGCGAACTCCGACATGTTCAGTTTGGCGAGGATGATGGCGCCGGCGTCGCGCAGCTTCTTCACGACGAACGCATCGGCGGGCGGAATTGATCCTTCAAGCAGCACCGAGCCGCCCGTCGTCGCCATGTCGAAGGTGTTGTAGTTGTCCTTCAGCACGACCGGCACGCCGTGCAGCGGCGATCTGGGACCCTTGGCTTTGCGCTCGGCGTCGAGCGCACGCGCCGTCTCGAGGGCCTTCGGGTTGAGCGCCATCACCGCGTGCAGCGACGGTCCCTGGCGGTCGTAGGCCTGAATCCGGGCGAGGCAGAGCTGCACCAGCTTCTCGGAGGTGAGCGAGCCGCTGTCGAAGGCGTGATTGAGATCGACAATGGTCAGCGCGTCGAAGTCGATCGGCGCCCTCGCGAGCGTCTGCGTGTATTGAGCGATCAGGAGGAGTGCGACGAACGCGGGAATCCACGAGCGCGATTTCATGCGCAGTAGTGTCGCAGAAGAGCGCGCCGCTGAATACCGACACGAATGTCGGCATCGCTGATTGTTCCGACATCGCGGTACGAAGCGATCGGATGCGCGATGGACCGATTACCAGCTGATCGCCGCTTTTGTTCGGGAATCGTCGGTTTTCTTATGAGTGCCGACGGCTCCCTTATGGTCTTTGTCTTGCTGGTTCCGGCTCACCAACCTTGCGACGTCCAGAACAGGAGGCGGAATGAGCAGACGCGTCGGTGCACGTATCGGAACCTGGGTGCTGGCGGCTCTGATCCTGACCACTGCGACCGCGACCGCGCAGTCGGTCAGCGCAACAACCGGTGCGCTGAACGGCCGGGTGGTTGATGCGAGCGCGGCGCTGTTGCCGGGAGTGACGGTGACCGCGACGAGTCCCGCGCTGCAGGGCCCGCGAACGGGCGTGACCAACGAGGAGGGCACGTACCGGTTCATCGGTCTGCCACCGGGTGTCTACACGGTGCAATACGAACTGGCGGCCTTCGGCGTCGTGGTTCGCGAAGGGATTAACATCGGCGTCGGCTTCACCGCGAGCGTGAACGTGGAGTTGAAACTGGCGTCGCTGCAGGAAACCGTCACCGTCAGCGGCGCGTCGCCGGTCGTCGACGTCACGTCGACCAGGACGGCGACCATCTTCGAGTCCAAACAGCTCGAGGCGCTGCCAAACGCGCGTGATTTCTGGTCGATCATGGCGCAGACGCCGGCGATGCAGGTGCAGCGCATCGATGTCGGCGGCAGTACCGCCGGCACGCAGACGGGCTACTCCGCCTACGACACGAAAGCCGATCAGCATCGGCCGATGATCGAGGGCATCGTCAACACGGAAGGGACCAGCGCGGCGGGTTTCTACTACGACTACGGCGCGTTCGACGAAGTGTCAGTCGGCACCGGCACGTCCAGCGCCGAGATGCCGTGGCCCGGCGTGCTGTCGCAGTTCGTCTCGAAGTCCGGCGGCAACACGTATCACGGACGGCTCTATGCCGACTACGAGAGTCCGAACGTGCAGTCCACCAACATCGACGCGGCGCAGATTGCGCTCGGTCTGAAGGGCAGCGCGAGCCTGCCGGCAAGCGATCTCAACAAGATGCACAGCTACTACGACCTCAACGGCGACATCGGCGGGTTCCTGAAGCGCGACACGGTGTGGTGGTACGGCTCGCTGCGCAGTCAGGACATCCAGACGCTGCTGCCCAACTTTCCCGTCAAGCCGTTCGAAACAGGCTTGCGCAACGCGTCCGCGAAAGTCACCTACGCGCTGAACAAGAACAACAAGCTCGTCGGCTACGGCATGTGGGGCCGGAAATATCAGCCGAATCGACTCGATACCTATCTCATCGCGGCTACGAGCGCGATTCACAACAGCGCCGACTCCACGCTGCTGCAGAAGTACTGGGGCCATACCTACAAGGCGGAGTGGGACAGCATCGTGTCCGACCACGTGTTCTTCGAAGTACACGGCGGCCAGTTCGGCTATGACTGGCCCTACACGCGTTACAGCAATTCGCCGGCGTTTCAGGACCTCAGCACCAACGTCGTCAGCGGTGGCAATCAGGACGGGTGGTGGACCAACCGGCGACGGAATCAGGTCTTCGGCACGCTGAGCGTGTTCAAGGACGGGTGGGCCGGATCGCACAACTTCAAGATGGGCGGAGAAGTGTTCGATGAAGCCACGGAATACAAGCGCGGTGACGGCGGCGTCGGCAACGTGCCGGGCGACGTGTTGCAGGTGTTGCGCAACGGGGTGCCGAGCGAGGTCCTGCTGTTCCAATCGCCGGTCGATTCGCTCGACGGCCTGCGCACCTTCGGCCTGTACATCACCGACACGTGGCGGGCCAGCAGCAAGCTGACGCTCAGTCTCGGTCTGCGCTTCGATCGCTACCGCTCGTATCTGCCGGCGCAGGCGGGTCCGCCGGTCGGACCGTTCAACACGACGCAGGTCAACTTCGCCGCCATCGACAATCTGCTGACGTGGAATCTGCCGGCGCCGCGGCTCGGCTTCACCTACGACCTGCTCGGCACCGGCAAGACCGTGCTCAAGGGCAACTACGCGCAGTACTACTGGAATCCGGGAACGGCGGTCATTGCCGAGAACGTCAACAACAATCCGGTCGACTGGTACAACCGTTACAACTGGGCGGACAAGAACGGCAACGGCGTCTGGGATGCGGGCGAACAGGGTCTGTTGACGGCATCTCGCGGCGGCGTCGGCAGCGCGATTCTCGATCCCGCTGGACTGAACGACACGCTGACACGTGAAGCAGCGGCGTGGGTCGAGCACGAACTGGTGCCGAACGTCGGCATCCACGCGGGCTTTGTCTGGCGCCGCATCTCCGGTCTTGTGCAGTTGAACAACGCCAACCGGCCGTTCTCGGCGTTCACCGTACCGACGACGATTCTCGATCCGGGTCCTGACGGCGTGCTGAAGACGGCGGACGACGGGGCGTCGATCGCGGGCTATAACCTGAGCGCGGCGGCTCTGGCGCTGCCGGTGCTGAACGAACTGCAGAACACGAGTGGCAAAGACGACTTCTACACGCTCGAATTCAGCGCCAGCAAGCGGGCGACCGGCCGCTGGTCGTTGAGCGGCTCGTTCTCCTACCGCTGGAACCAGGACAACTCGGCCAGCTACTTTGGCAACAGCCTGCGCGGGCTGCAAGACGTGGCGACGCCGAACGATCTCATCAACACGGACAACGGACGCTATAACTTCACGACCTGGGCATTCAAGGTCAACGGCACCTACGAGGCGAAATACGGCATTCGCATCACGCCGTCGCTGCGCAACCAGTCCGGTCAGCCATACGGCCGCACCATCAGCGCCGCGGCGGCGAACGGCATCAACTACGGCACCGCGCGCATCCTGGTCGAGCCGATCGACACCCATCGACAGGACAACGTCACGATTCTCGATGTCCGGGTTGAAAAAGCCATTAAGCTGGGAAGTCAGACGCTGTCGGGGTTCATTGACGGCTACAATCTGAGCAACAGCAACGCCGCGACCAACATCAACTGGAGCTCTGGCGCGACGTATCTGACACCCTCGACGATTATCGGGCCGCGGCTCGCGCGCATCGGCGTCAAGTTCGATTGGTAGACCACGTTTACAGACGGTGACACCGCTGACGCGCGTCAGGAGTATTAATACCCTCACACGCGTCACTCTCTTCCCCAGCAGGTTGCCATGACGATGAAGAACTGTTCACTGCTCGTGCTTGCCGCTGCCGCGATCGGCCTCGCTGCCGGTTGCTCGTCACCCTCGGCCAGGGCGCAGGCCGCGCCGCCGAAAGCGCAAGCGAAACCCAAGCTCGGGATTCGGCCCGCAGGCGATACCGAAATCCAGCCGGACCTCACCAAGGTGTCGTCCGACGAGCTCAAGAAGGTCTATTCCTACATCGACGAGCACGTCGACGAGCACGTCGAGAATCTCCAGAAGTGGATCCGCCAGCCGAGCATCTCCAACAGCGGTGAAGGTATTCCCGAGACCGCCGAGATGGTGAAGGGCTTCTACGAGCAGCTCGGCTGCCAGACGGCCAGGGTCTTCGACGTCGGCATGACCGAATGGGGCGCGCCGGGCAACCCGGTGGTGTACGCCAAGTGCGATTACGGCGCACCGCGGACGATTGCGATCTACTGGCAGTACGACACGATGCCGGTCACGCAACCGGACGCGTGGAAGGAACCGCCCTTCGAAGCGCGGCTGGTCGAACAGGCGCCGTATAAGAAAGTCCTGATTGGCCGCGGCGCCACCAACTCCAAGGGGCCGGAACTGGCGTACTGGAACGCGCTGATGTCGATCAAGGCGGTGACGGGCACGATGCCGGTCAACCTGATCTTCATCGCCGAAGGCGACGAGGAACGGATGGATATCGGCCTCCGCAAATTCGTCAAGGATCACCCGGATCTCATCGCCGGTGCCGACGCGCTGATCGGCGAAGGCGGCGGCCAGTCGCCGAGCGGCGGCGCCGGCGTCGGCGGCGGTTCGGAAGGCTGCGTCTACATCGAGCTGACGACCAGCGGCAAGGCCTGGGGCCGTGGGCCCGTACAGTCCGACATTCACGGCGCGAACAAACGCGCGGTGGACAGCCCGGCCTGGCGCCACATCAAGATGCTGGCGTCGCTGGTATCTCCCGATGGCAATACTCCGCTGATCAAGGGATTCACCGACGGCATGGAGCCGATGTCGCCTGAGGAAACCGCGGCAATGAAGAAGGGCGCCGAAAAGGTGGATCTGAAGGTGGCGGCCGAAAACCTCGGCGTCGCGCGGTTCATCTCCGACGATCCATTTAAGATGACGCAGATGGCGCGCTACGGCCTGTCGTTCAATCTGGACGGCATCTGGGGCGGCAACATGTACGCGGGGGGCGCCGGCGCGATTCTGCCGAACAAAATCACGTCGAAGCACAACATGCGCTACGTGCCGAAGATGAACGGCATCGAGATGACCAAGCGCATCCGCGAGCAGCTCGATCGCAACGGCTACAAGGACGTCGAGATGAAGGTGATCGGCGACGTGCCATGGTCGAAGATGTCCTACGACACCGACATCGCCCGCGCCATGACCGACGCCTACACCCAGTTCAACATTCCGCACGGCGAGCCGGCGCATTACGCGTCGATTCTCGGCGGCTACTGGCCTGCCTACCTGTTCACCAATCAGGAAGCCGGACAGAAAATCGCGCCGGTGTCGTTGCCGATCGGTATGGGCGGCGCCGGCCACGGCGGCAATGCGCACGCCGCGAACGAGTACTACGTGATCGAGGGCGCCGGTAAGGTCTACGGCATCGCCGGCGCAGAGAAGGTCGCGGCGACGATCATCTACAACTTCGCGGGAAAGAATCAGCTGCCGACGGCAAAAGCGACCAACTGATGCCGTTGCTTCGGGTCCGCGATCTCGTCAAGACATACCAGGTCGGTGACGTCGCCGTGCGCGCGCTGCGCGGCGTCACCCTCGACGTCGAGCCGGGCGAATTCGTGGCGGTCATCGGGCCGTCCGGATCCGGCAAGTCGACGTTCATGCACATCCTCGGTTGTCTCGATCGGCCAACCTCGGGTCAATACTGGCTCGAGGGACGAGACGTCTCGCAGCTCAACGACGACGAGCTGTCGGCGATTCGCAACCGCCAGATTGGGTTCGTGTTCCAGGGCTTCAACCTGTTGTCCCGGACATCGGCGGTGGAAAACGTCGAGCTGCCGCTGCTGTACGTCGCCGGCAAAGTCCCGGCGGCCGAACGGCGCAAGCGCGCGCTCGCAGCGCTCGATGCGGTCGGGCTCGCCGATCGCGCCGAGCACCATCCAAATCAGCTGTCGGGCGGACAGCAGCAGCGCGTCGCGATCGCGCGGGCGCTGTTGAACAATCCGTCAATCCTTTTCGCGGACGAACCGACCGGCAACCTCGACAGTCGGACCAGCGTCGAGGTCATGGACATTTTCCAGCGGCTCAAGGACGATCGCGGTATCACCATCGTGCTGATCACCCACGAGCAGCAGGTCGCGGAGTACGGGTCGCGGATTATTGCATTCAAGGACGGGCAGGTGCTGTCCGACGCCGCCAACGACCGCCAGCGACTGGCGATGGGCGAGCTGGCCATGCTGCCGGCGGGGTAGGACATGTCGATCGGATCGAGCCTCAGAATCGCGCTGCGCGCGCTGTCCCGCAACAAACTGCAGACGGCGCTGACCACAATCGGCATGACGATCGGCGTCGCGACCGTCCTGACGATGATTGCCCTCGGCACCGGCGCCGAGACCGCCATCGAGCAACAGGTCCGCGCAGCCGGCATGAACCTCATCGTCATCACCGCCGGCAACTACAAGCCGAAGACCGAAGACGATGGCGGCGGCGTCGTCGATCATCAGGCTCGAATCGACACCGGGGCCAGTCCCGCTCCTTATGGTGACGCAGGGGCGAAGCTTGCTTCGCCCGGCGACCTCGCGGTGCGTGCTCCGCGCCGACGACACCCGGACGTCGTCCTGGCGGCTTTCCATCCCGAAGACGACCCGATGGAAAAGCACGATCATCCGACGTCGAGGCAGCGGCTGGGCGACTCGGAAGCGGGCCTGGGCGCCGCGGCGACGCTGACGCCGGCAGACGCCGCCGCGATCCGCGGCGTCAAAGGCGTGCAGTTCGTTTCCGAAGGCATTCACGAGAATGTTCATGCGGTTGCGGGCGATAAACGCTGGTTTACGCGCATGCACGGCGGGGATGTCGAGCTCCCGAACATCCGGCGGTCGTGGACGTTCACCGCTGGTCGCTTCTTCACGGCGCGGGAACAGGCGCGGCTCGCACCGGTGGTGGTACTCGGGGCGTTTGCCGCGGAGAAGCTGTTCGGCGATCGCAACCCGGTCGGTCAGCAGGTTCTGCTCTTCAAGCAGCCGTTCGAGGTCGTGGGCGTCGTCTCCAGCGGCAGCTGGATGGTGACTCCGTCCGCGGGTGACGATCAGTTCGACGCGATCTACGTTCCATTCACCACCATCCATCAACTGTTGAACCTCTCGAAACTCACCGACATCACCGTGACGGCGGCGTCTACCGGGGAGGTCTCGCGGGTGTCGAAGGACGTCACCGAGTTGCTGCGGCAGCGACACGGCATCGGCGCCAAGATGGCGGACGATTTCACGGTCAATACGCAGGCACGGCAATCGCTGGCCCGAGGTGGCCTGCGGCCGGAGGTGGCGCGCGCCGTCGTCGGCAATGTCGGTGGCCTGGAGAAAGTGACGCTCGAGCAACTCGGCCGCACGCTCGACCGGGCGACCAAGACGATGACCGCGCTGCTCGGCAGCATTGCCGCCGTCTCGCTGGTGGTCGGCGGCATCGGCATCATGAACATCATGCTGTTGTCGGTGACCGAGCGAACGCGGGAAATCGGCATCCGTCGGGCAGTCGGCGCGCGGGCAGGCGACGTCCTGCTGCAGTTCCTTGCCGAGGCGATCGCGCTCAGCGTCATCGGCGGCATCGCCGGAATCGTGCTGGGCGCCGCCGCCTCCGGCATGATCGCCCAGATGCTGCGCTGGTCGACGTCGATTTCACCGGCGTCGGTCGCGTTGTCGTTCGCGGTCGCCGCGATTGTCGGCGTCTTCTTCGGCTACTACCCGGCCCGGCAGGCGTCGCGCCTCGATCCCATCGATTCGCTTCGTTACGAGTGATGCCCCAGACACTGCGAACCGCGCTGCGCGCGCTCGGACGTCACAAGCTGCGGACTGCGCTCACCACCCTGGGTATGACGATCGGTGTCGCGGCGGTCATCACGATGGTCGCGCTCGGCACCGGCGCGCAGGAGACGGTCGCCGACGACGTCAGGTCGGCCGGTACCAACCTGATTCGTGTGGACGCCGGTAACTTCACCCGCGGCGGGGAAGAGTCGAAGATCGCGACCGGCCTTGGATCGGCCTCCACTTTGACGCTTTCTGACGCAGCAGCGCTGGGTGCGATGAACGGCGTCAAGTACGTATCACCCGTGGTCAAGCTCCGAGGATTCGTGGCCAACGGATCCACGCGGGAGTACCTGCAGGTGCTTGGCACCGAGGCCTCATATCTGCAGTTGTATGGCTGGCGGACCGTTCGCGGAAAGTTCTTTCAGGCCGCTGATGTGAGCGCTGCCGGCCCGGTGGCAGTTCTTGGAGCCGGCGCTCGCGACAAGCTGTTCGGACCAGATGTCAACCCGGTCGGGCACGACCTGCAGATCCGGGACGTCGCATTCAAGGTCGTCGCTGTCGTGTCGGGCGGCGACGATGACCAGATGGACATGGTCTTCGTACCGATTACATCGCTGCAGAAGATCCTGGGCATCGAGAACATCCATGCCGTAATGGTGGCGGCCGCGCAGGCTGGCGATGCCACCCGCGTCGCAGAGGAGATCAGGCCGCTCCTGCGGGAACGCCACCATCTCGACGGCGATGCGGCGCTCGCCAGGCTGCGCAAGGGCGGGCTGCTCGGCAATCAGGCGCCCGGGACCAGCTTCGGAGTGCCGGATGATTTCACGGTCAAGACCCAGGCAGCCGAAGCGCTGACCAAGGGCCTGTACACCTCGGTTGCCGCCTTTGTGCTCGCGAACATGCCGAAAGTCGATCAGGTGAACCTCGAGGAGATGAGCGGCACGCTGCAGCGGGCCGGCACGACGATGACCGCGCTGCTTGCCGCCATCGCCGCGATCTCGCTGGTGGTCGGAGGCATCGGCATCATGAACGTGATGCTGGTCTCGGTCAGCGAGCGCACCCGCGAAATCGGGTTGCGCCGCGCTGTCGGAGCGCGCAAGCGTGACGTGATGCTGCAGTTCCTGGTCGAGGCGGTGGCGCTGAGTTGCTGCGGTGGTCTGGCTGGCATCGTGCTCGGCTTCGTCGCGGCTGCGGTCGTGACCCGCGTGCTCGAGTGGCCCGCGGCAGTCTCGCCAGGGGCGGTCGCGCTGGCGTTCGGTATTGCGGCCGCGGTCGGAGTCTTCTTCGGCTTTTATCCCGCGCGTCGTGCGTCCAGGCTCGACCCAATCGACGCCCTGCGGTACGAGTGATGCGCAGCGCGGTTGCTGGAATTGCTTTCGCGGTCCTCGCCGCAGGATGCGAAAGCCGGACTCCCGGCGCGACCTCGGTAGCCGCCGCACAGGAAGCCAGGGCCGCGACCGCGGCAGCCACAACGTCCGGCGGCGCCGCAGCGGATGCAATCAGCGCGATTCCGCACGGCGATCACAATCCGAAGTTCGGCGGCCTGGTCCTCATGAACGGCGATCTCCATTTCGAGGTCGTGATGCATCGTGACGGGTCGTATCGGGTATTTTTCAGCGATGCCGTCCGCGCTGAGCTGCCCGCGGCGACCGCGTCCGGCGTGACCGTGACCGTTACGCGCAAGTCCGGGCCTGCCGAAACCGTCGCCTTACACATCGACGACACCGGCGAAAGCTGGACTGGGCAGGGCCGCGCCGTCGAGGATCCGACCGCGACCGCGCGCATCGCCTACACCGCCCGCGGAAACCCGTACTTCATCGATGTACCGTTTCCCCGCTGATTGCCATCGCCTGGCGATTGCGGTGTTCGTGCTTGCATCGGCCGCGATTGGTTGTCGGGACCGCGGTCCATCGCCTCAGGATGCCCACGTCCGAAGTTACGTGCGGCTCGCGGTGGCGCTCGGCGAGCGCGACCCTGACTCACTCGACTATTACGTCGGGCCGGATGACACGGTCGCGGATGTGCGTCGCACGCCGCCGTCGCTTGCCGAGCTCAGGACTGAGGCCGCGCAGCTGTCCTCGACAATCGCAGCCGACACGTCTCCTGATCCCGAGCGCTCCCGCGATCTCGTCGCCAATTTGAAGGCGATTGACGTTCGTGCCGGGCTGTTGATGGGACGAAGCCTGCCGTACGACGAGGAAAGCCTGGCATTCTTCGGGCTCGCGCCCCAACCAATCGATCAAGAGCACATGGCCACCCTTCGTGCCCGGATTGCCGCGATCGTCGGATCGAATGGGCGGCTCGCGGATCGGTACTCCGAGTTCGCCGCGCGCGTCGTCGTGCCGCCGGCGAAACTTCCGGTGGTCATGCAGGCGGCGGTGGACGAGTGCCGCCGCCACACCGTGAGCCATGTCGCACTCCCGCCAGGAGAAGGGGTGGCGCTCGAGTTTGTTCATGACAAACCCTGGAGCGCGTTCTCCCGCTATCTGGGAGCTGGCCGGAGCCGCCTTCAGGTGAATTCCGACTTCAGGTTCACCGTGGATCAGGCGCTGGAGGTGGCCTGCCACGAGACCTATCCGGGTCATCACACGCGCAGCATACTCAGAGCGAACAGTGCCGAGCCTGCGCACCAGGAACGGCTGGTGCAGTTGATGTTTTCGCCGGACGGTCTCGTGTCTGAGGCGTCGGCGATGCTCGCAGCGCAAGTCGCATTTTCAAGCGCGGAGCGCGAACGGGTCGAGCGGGAGCGGCTGTTTCCGCTGGCCGGCCTGCAGGTGGACGTTGTCGCGCAGCACATCGCGGTGGAGCGGCTGGCGACCGAACTGCAGATGGTCCAGGCCGACGTCGCGCGCCGCTATCTCGATGGCCGGCTCGAGTTCGTCCGGGCGGTTCAACGCCTCGAAGACGAGGCGCTGGTGCCGCATGCCGAGGCGACCGTCAAGTACATCAACCAGTACCGCAGCTATGTGACCACTTACACGACCGGACCGGTGGCCTTTGCCGCACGGCTGGCGGCGTGCACGGGAAGCGATCCGGACGAGAACCTGCGCTGGCGATGTTTTGAACGAGAAATGTTGAGGAGCAGAATATGATGCGGAGCATGCTCCCATCCGCGCGACAAAGCGCCGTCGTCAGCGTCTGCCTGCTGGCCGCGTTGTCCAGTCGTACGCCAGTCGCGATTTAATGGACGACAGGAGCTGACCGTTGCCGCCGCCGACCGCGATCACGCAGAACGCGGACATCCGTTACCTGGGCAAGCTGCTCGGCGACGTCATCCGCGCATACGGCGGGGACAGGCTGTTCCAGCGCATCGAGTACATCCGCGCGACCTCGGTCGATCGCTATCGCGGTGTCGCCGGTGCGACGACGGTCGATCGGGGCCTCGACGCCCTCAGCCTCGACGACACGCTCGCGTTCGTCCGCGGCTTCATGCTGTTCTCGATGCTGGCGAATCTGGCCGAAGATCGTCAAGGCGCGGCGCACCACTCCGCCGACAACGTCGCGGACGCATTGAAGCGGTTGGCCGCGGCCGGTGTCAGCATCGATCGCGCGTCGTCGCTTCTCGATCGCGCCTTGATCGTGCCGGTCCTCACGGCGCACCCGACCGAGGTGATGCGCAAGAGCATGATCGATCACCGCGCGCGGATCGCGGCGCTGATGCGGCTGCGCGACCGGGGACGTACCGAGACGCCTGACGGCGAATTAATCGAGCAGGCGATTCTCCGGCAGATTGCACTCCTGTGGCAGACGCGGCCGCTTCGCCGCGAGCGACTGTACGTCGCGGACGAAGTCGACATCGCCCTGGCCTACCTGCGCGATGCGATCCTGCCGGTCGTTCCCGCACTCTACGCGCGCTGGGAACGCCTGCTCTCCCACCGTCCCCGCAGTTTCCTGCGTCTTGGGAGCTGGATTGGCGGCGACCGCGATGGCAATCCGAACGTCGACGCCGATTCATTGCGTCTCGCTCTCAAGCGCGCGTCTCAAGCCGTGCTCGCGAGCTATCTTGAACAACTGCACGCGCTCGGTGCGGAACTGTCGATTTCGACTGAGCTGGCGACGACCACGGATGCGGTGGCGCAGCTGGCGGAAGAGAGCGGCGACAGCTACGCGGCCAGGCGCGACGAGCCCTATCGTCGCGCCATTACCGGCATTTACGCACGGCTGGCGGCGACCTATGCCGTGGTGACGGGGCAGACGGCGCCTCGACCACCATCAGTCGCCGCTGCACCGTACGCGACGGCGCAGGAACTCCGTGCCGACCTCGTGGCGATCGCGCACTCGCTCGGTGATCCCGGTTCGGGTCTGCTCGGCACCGGCGGTGCGCTGGGCAGGCTGATCCGCGGTGTCGAGACCTGCGGTTTCCATCTGGCGACCCTCGACCTTCGACAAAACGCCGACGTGCACGAACGCGTCGTGGCCGACCTCCTGCGGGTGGCCGGTGTGGTCGACGACTACCTGTCGCTCGACGAGGCGTCCCGTGTCGCGGTGCTGCGGCGCGAACTCGCGAGCGAGCGGTTGCTGGCCAGTCCGTTTGCCGACTACGAGCCGGACACCATCGCCGAACTCGCGATTGTTCACGCCGCCGCTGCAGCGCAGGCGCTGTACGGCCCGGCGGCAATCACCAGCTATATCGTCTCGAAAACGCAGACTATTTCGGATCTGCTCGAGGTCAACCTTCTGCTCAAGGAGGGCGGACTCTATCGTCCCCGCCAGGCCGCAGCGGTGTCGATCATGGCGGTGCCACTGTTCGAAACGATCGACGATCTGGCGCATGCGCACCTGGTGATGCGCGACTGGCTTGCGCTCGACGAGGTGCGCGAGGCGGCGCGGACGCGCGGTTATCAGGAAGTGATGGTCGGGTATTCCGACTCGAACAAGGACGGCGGCTATCTGACGTCGGTGTGGAGTGTCGATCAGGCGACGCGGTCGCTCGCCGCGGTGTTCGCGGATGCGAACGTCACGATGCAGATCTTTCACGGCCGCGGCGGGTCGGTCGGGCGCGGCGGCGGTTCGTCGTTTGCCGGGATTCGTGCGCAGCCGGACGGTACAGTCCAGGGCCGCATTCGCATCACTGAACAAGGCGAGGTGATCGCCGCCAAGTACGGCACGCGCGACAGCGCGGCCGCCAGTCTCGAAGCGATGACGTCAGCGACACTGCTTGCGTCACTCGAGCATGCGGCCGCTTCACCCACAGATGCCGGCCGCTACGCCTCGGCGATGGACACGTTGTCGAAGGCGGCGTTTCGAAGCTATCGCGCGCTGGTCTACGAGACAGAAGGCTTCAATACCGTGTTCCGCCAGATGACGCCGCTCGCCGAGATCACCGACCTCAAGATCGGATCGCGTCCGGCCTCGCGCACTGCGTCGGATCGAATCGAGGATTTGCGCGCCATCCCGTGGGTCTTCAGTTGGGCCCAGGCGCGTGTCATGCTGCCTGGTTGGTACGGCGTCGGCCACGCACTCGAACTGTTTCCGGACCAGTCGCTGCTGCGCGAAATGGTGGCGGTGTGGCCGTTCTTCCAGGCGACGCTCGCCAACCTCGAGATGGTGCTGGCCAAATCGGACATGGCGATCGCGGCCCGCTACGCGACGCTGGTCGAGGATCGCGCGCTCGGCGAGCGGATCTTCGGCCGCATCCGTGACGCCTGGAGCGGCACCCACGATGCGCTGCTACGGGTGACCGGACAGACGCGCCTGCTCGAGAAGAATCCGGCGCTGGATGCCTCGATCCGCCTGCGCCTGCCGTATGTCGAGCCGCTGAACCTGCTGCAGGTCGAGTTATTGAAGCGTCATCGGGGCGGCGAGACCGACGCGCGCGTCCGCGACGGGATCCAGATGTCGATCAACGCGGTCGCCACCGCCCTGCGCAATAGCGGCTGACCGTCGATCGCGTGCGCCGACGGCTGTCTATTGCGGTGTGGGCGGGCCTGACGTTCGTGGGGCGAGACTTCCCGCCGACGGCAGCGTGACGGAGAAGGTCGCGCCGCGGCCAGGGCCGGCGCTATGGGCGGCGACGACGCCGTGGTGAAGGCGGACCAGATCGCGGACGATCGCCAGGCCCAGACCCAGGCCGCCATAGCCGCGCGTTGGACCTGCCTCCGCTTGACTGAAGCGATCGAAGACGTACGACACGAACTGGCGATCGATGCCGATGCCCGAGTCGGCAATCTCGATTTTGACCGCATCGGCCACCGGCATGGCGCTCACCCCGACGTGTCCACCGACTGGAGTGAACTTGACGGCGTTCGAGAGCAGGTTCCACAGGATCTGTTGCAGCCGGACGGGGTCCGCGAGCACCCTGGCGTTCTCCACCAGCCACGCACGGTCGATGGCGATCTCCTTTGCCTCCGCCGGCAGACGCACGCTGTCGATCGCGGCTTCGAGCGCGGGGACGATCGGCAACACCTGGAGCTCGACGCGAAGCGTCCCCGTCGCGACCCGCGACATGTCAACCAGGTCGCTCACCAGCTGCGATTGGGTTCGCGCGTTCTTGTCGACCAGTTCGAGCGCGTGCTTCGTCGCGTCGGGAGAGAGTTGACCGGTGAGCAGCATGCGCGTCCAGCCGAGGATAATGTTCAGCGGCGTTCGCAGTTCGTGGGACAGGGTGGCGAGAAACTCGTCCTTGAGGAGGTTGGCCTCGTAGATCGCCTTGTTGAGGCGCTCGCGAGTCAGCTCGCTGACCATCACGGCAATGGTCCGGCCGCCCTCCACCACAAGCGCGGTGGAAGACAACTTTACGGGAAGCTCGGTTCCGCGCTGGGTAACCAGGCGCAACTCTTCCCGGCAGGACTCCGCATCGAGCAGCGACCGCACGAGCGCCCGGTCGTCGTTCGCGACGAAGGACGCCAGTGGATGGTCGATGAGGTCGATGGGGCTGCGCTCCAGCATCTCCGCAAAACGGGCGTTGGCGTAGAGGATGGTGCCGCCCGCAGAGAGCGTCAGTGCGCCTTCACCCATCTGCTCGACCATGAGCTGGTACGGCGGAGGGTGTTCGGGACGGTTCGGACCCTTCCGAAGCGACCGTTCGACGCGGGCGAGTGGGCGTGCGTGGCGTGTCTGTCCCGCCATGCCTTTCTAAAAATGCCTCGGTGGACAACCGCTCATGCGATCCTCAGGAGCAAGGCGCACGCCAGATGCTAATCCCGAGCTTGGGTCAGAGGGGACTGCCGAATCTGCATAGTCGCGATCTCATCCTTCCTCACATCATCTTGGACAGCTGAGCGGCAAACCTTCCCGCCGGCACTCGGATCGATGAAAACTCCAGGCCTTTTCGTACTCGCCGTACTCGCGGGCGTGAGCCCTGCCGCCGCGCAGGAGCAGGTTGTCACGCCGCCGCCGAGTCTTGTGCTCAACAACTACGCCTCGGTCCCGGTGGGCCCGTTCGGTGGTCTCGAAGGTTCGTCGGTCGCGGCCCGCGTGAGCGATCCCTCGGCCGCCTGGTTCAACCCGGCAGGTTTGACCCGCGAGGATGGCGCGCAGATCAGCGGGAGCGCCGGGGTCTACCAGTACACCTCTGTGACCCTCAACGCGTTGCCGAACCAGAGCGCGTCTTTCGAGCAGCTGCCGAACTTCGTCGGGTTCACCATCAAGGCAAAAAAGCTGACGCTCGGTGCCGCACTGCTGACGACGAATTCGTGGGTTCAGGAGACCGATTCGCAGATCGTCCTTCCGACCGGCTTGGCGGTCGAGCGGTTTGCTTATTCCGGCGATTCCAGTTTTGTGCAACGTGAGTTCGCTTTGTCCGCCGGTTATTACGGCGGCGGGAAACTGCGAGTGGGTGGCGGACTGTCGTTCATGTTGATGGACCTGCGACTGGTTCAGAGCGTCAGCGATCGCGTCGCCGGCCCGACCGGTCTGAATTCGCTGCTCGTGACGTCGCGGCTGCTCGGTGATGCGGTTGATGTGCGTGCTCAGGGCGGTCTTCAGTACGATCTTGCCCCGCACTGGCGCCTCGGCGGGACGATCCGGACGCCGGGGCTGACGATGTGGAAGAGCGCGACGATCACGCAGGATGGCTTGCTCGACTCAGGCGCGAGCTCGCAAGGCGCCTCCGTCTTCGACGCGAATGCAGCGCTCGCTTACCACCTGCCGTGGGAATTTCAGGCTGGAGTGGCGTATGTCGGCGATCGCGCTCAGTTGGAAGTGGACGTGAGCGGGTACACGCCGGTTGCCGCCTACGCGATGGCCTCGACCGCTAACCCCATCGTCGTCTACGGCGACAATGGAACTAACGGACCACCTTCGGTCGTGGCCAAGCCGTTCCCCGGTTTCAAGACACAGTCAGTTGGCGTGACCAATGTTGGCGCAGGCGGACAACTGCTTCTGTTCAAGGGCCGAACGCTGCTACTGCACGGCAGCATTGCCGCCAATAACTCGCCGGTGGGTGAAGCCGATGAGATCTTCACCCGGTCGGATCTGCTCTCGTGGACGCTGGGCGTCAGCGGGTCGATCAAGAAGTTCCTGTTCTCGGTGGGAGTCAACGACACGGGCGGCACCGCGAACAATCAGAAGCTCCGCAACCTGCTGAGCGGCCAGACGGTGACGACGGATCTCAACCTTCGCACCATCGGCCTCATCTATTCGATCGCGTATCAGTTCTAGGAACCCGCGCCGACGAGGTCGGCGCGGGCGAAGCCTACTTCACGTAGGTGACTTCGTTCAGCCGCACCGGCTCAGTGGAGTAGTTTTCGAGCTCGATGTTCTTCTTCTTCTTGTCGAAGGTGATCTTGGTGGCATACGCCATCCTGCCTTCGCCCTTGCCATCCTTGTTCATCTGAATCTGGATGAGCGTGAACGGGTAGTCGACCGTTCGCGGCTGGTTACGGATTTCCCAGAACGACATATACCGATCGAGGGCAACGACGATGCGGTGACCGCCTTCCGGAGTGGGAGTGGTCCACGCATACCGGAGGTCCCAGCCGAGCCGCATGTTGTTGGGGTCAGGTCCCAGATGCCCGGGAAAGCTGAGTCGGCCTTTCGACGGCAAACCCTGAAGCAGACTCACAAGCTTGTCCTGCCCCTCGTCCACCATCGTCGTGATGATTTTCTCGCGCTCCGCGGCGGTGGACCAGCGGTTGATCCGGATGTCGATCATGCCGGTCGCGCCCGTGCCGATGTTGCTCATGTTGACGCCGAAGGCGTTCAACCGGATCGGAGCCGGCAACGACATTTGCGGGGAGGGCATCGGCTTCTCGGGCGCCTTGGTCTGTGCGTCTGTCACAGGGGAACCGAGCAGCCACATCGCCGCGAGAATGGCTGCGAACGCTGTCAATGGCGACCATCTCTTCATATCAGTGACTCCGCAGAAAGTGGAACCGCATGTGTACGGCTCATCAGGATAGGAGCGGCGGCACGTGCCAGCTATGCAGTATCGGCACGCCGGCGATTTCAGGCTCGGAACTGGCCTTGCACTAAGCCTGCCGTGAGTCAATCTTACAGCCTGGTCAGTCTGGTGGAGTCGGCGGTGGAGGCGTGGATTGACGATTTTGCGCCCAGCATGGGAGCCGCCCTCGCGTACTACACACTCTTCTCACTGGCGCCGTTTCTCCTGCTGGTGATCTCGATCGCGGGCATCGTATTCGGCGCCGATGCGGCTCTGGGCCAGATCCAGGAGCAGCTCAGTAGCCTGCTGGGGACTGAGGGCGCCAGCGCTATTGCCGATCTGCTCAAGAGTGCCCATCATCCAGGCCGAAGCGTCGTCGCGTCGATCGTCGGGGGCATCACGCTCGTCATCGGCGCCACATCAATCTTCGCCGAGCTGCAAAGCGACCTCGATCGGATCTGGCGAGTGCCCGAAACGCGCCGGCCGAACGGCATCGTCGGCTTGATTCGCACGCGGCTGTTGTCCTTCGGCCTGATTGTGTCGATCGGCTTCCTGCTGCTGGTGTCGCTGGTCGTCAGCGCGGGCTTGACGGCGCTCGGAAACTGGTGGGGACCGATGTTCTCCGGGTGGGCGGCGACGTTGCAGATCGTGAATCAGCTAGTGAGCTTCGGCTTCGTCACAATCCTGTTCGCTCTGATGTACCGGATCCTGCCGACGGTGTTCGTGGGGTGGCAGGACGTGTGGCTGGGTTCTGCGGTGACCGCGCTGCTGTTCACCGCCGGCAAGTACGCGATCGGACTGTATCTTGGGACCGCCGGGGTCGCGTCATCGTTCGGCGCTGCCGGCTCGATCGTCGTGCTGCTCGTCTGGGTGTTTTACTCCGCGCAGATTTTCCTGCTTGGCGCTGAATTCACCTGGACCTACGCGCACTGCCGCGGGTCGCGCTCCGCCGCGGGGCCGGTGACGACTCCATCGCCGGTGCGCGTGCAGTCTGCCGTCCAGGCGCACGCACCGGCGGACGAGATCAGGTGAGGCCTCGCAGAGGAGTGCGGGCGGACTTCAGCGAACCTCAGTCGTGCAGGTCGGAGTTCTCATCGGCGAGACGGGGCGCAGCGGTGTACCAGGCGAGCAACAGCTGCTGGGCGTTGACGCGAGCTTCAGAATGGTCCCGCGGCGCCGGCACGTACTGATCGCCGCTGAGGACGGTGGCTCGGTCCGTGTCGCGCAGATAGGCGTCGAGTACCACGTCTCTGATATGTGACGCGAGATCGGGAGAGCGCACGGGACACAGAACTTCAACACGCCGGTCCAGGTTGCGCTCCATCAGGTCGGCGCTGCCAAGATAGATTTCCTCGTCGCCGCCGTTGGCGAACAGGTACACCCGCGAGTGCTCCAGGAACCGCCCGACCACGGATCGGACGCGGATGGTTTCGCTGACGCCGGGGACGTCGGTGCGGAGGCAGCAGACGCCGCGAATGATCATGTCGATCGTCACCCCAGCCTGTGAGGCGCGATACAGCGCGCGCACGATGGCGGGATCGGTGACGGCGTTGTTCTTGATGACGATGCGGGCCGGACGGCCGGCCTGAGCGTGCGCGATCTCGCGATCGGTCAGCGCCACGAATCCGGCGCGCAGACTGACCGGCGCCACCAGCAACCGCTTGTACTCCTTCCGCTGCGAGTACCCGGTCAGGAAGTTGAAGACCTCCGCAATGTCGTCGATGATGTCCGGATCGGACGTGAACAGGCCGAAGTCGGTGTAGACCTGCGAGGTGACGCGGTTGTAGTTGCCGGTTCCGATGTGCGCATAGCGCCGGACATCGTCGGCTTCGCGGCGCACGACCAGGCACAGCTTGCAGTGGGTCTTGAGATTCTCGACACCGTAGACGACGTGGACGCCGGCGGACTCGAGCCGTGTCGCCCACTTGATGTTGTTGCGCTCGTCGAATCGCGCCTTCAGCTCCACGAGCACCGCGACCTGCTTGCCGGCCTCGGCGGCCTCGATCAGGAGATCGACGAGCGGCGAGTTTGCGCCAATGCGGTAGAGCGTCATCTTGATCGCGACGACGTGCGGGTCGCTGGCGGCGTGCTTGAGGAAGGTTTCGACCGCCGTGAACGAGTCGAACGGGTGGTGGACGAGGTAGTCCTGTTCGCGGATGTCGTCGAACATCAGTTCCTGATGCGGCGTCGAACTCCAGAGCGTGCGCGGCACCAGCGGCGGATCCTTCAGTGCCGGCAGTGGCAGTCGGCAGAGCGCCATCCAGTCGGAAAAGCCCAGGCGCGCGCTGCTCCGCATCACCACGTCGTCGTGGACCTCGAAGTTTTCGACCAGCGTGGTGACGACCCGGCGCGGCATGGCGGCCTCGACGTGCAGCAACGCCGGAAGGCCGTAGCGCTGTTCCTTGAGGCTGCGGTCCACTGACTCGAGCAGGTCGTCGGCGTCCTCGCGCAGCTCCATGTCGCTGTCGCGGATGATCCGGAACAGGTTGGTGCTGATAATCTCCACGCCCGGGAACAGCTCGCCCATGAAAAGCCGCATCACGTCCTCGAGGAACCCAAACGTGAACGACGGGTCTCCGGGCGCGTGGCGGATCGGCACGAAGCGCGGCAGCACGTCGGGCATCTTGACGCGGGCGAACTTCGTGCGGCGCCGATCGCGGACCACGACGGCGAAGTTGCAGCTGCGGTTGGAGATGAACGGGAACGGGTGGCCGGGGTCGAAAGCGAGCGGTGTCAGCAGCGGGAAGATCTCAGTGCGGAAGTAGCTCGCGAGGAACCGCCGCGTATCGTCGGTGTAGTCGTGCACTTCGAGGAAGCGGATGCCCTGTTCGGCCAGCGCCGGACGCAGCAGCGTCTCCCAGCAGGCCGCCTGATCGCGCATCAGCGCCGCGGCGCGTAGTCGGACGGCCTTCAACTGCTCCGACGCCGTCAGCCCATCCACCGACACATCCTCGGCGCCGGCGCGTTGTTTCTTCAGCAGGTTCGCGACGCGAACCATAAAGAATTCGTCGAGGTTGGAGGCGGTGATGGCGAGGAATTTTACGCGTTCGAGCAGCGGATGGTAGTCGGCGGTTGCCTGATCGAGGACGCGCTGGTTGAATTCCAGCCAGCTTAGTTCGCGGTTGATGTAAAGCGCCGGGGTTCGCAGATCTGGAGCGGCGGTGGTCGAAATGCGCGTCACGTGAGGCATCCGGAGCCTCCAGTTTACGTGGCGCGCGTCACATTGTTGTAACGCCCCGTTACATGACGAAGCGGACGAAGGCCGCGGCCATCACCAACGCTACCACCACGACGAGCACGTTCAGCGGCTCGTGTCGATCGACGCGCGAGACGGGATACATCATGGCCCGGCCTCCTAAGGAACCTATCGGCAGTTCCAGGCCGGAGTTCACCCTAAATCGCTGTTCAGTACAAGCAAAACTTCTGTAACGGCGCCTTGCTGTGCATGGTCGCATTTGGTATCGTCCGGCACGCCACCGGTCAGGCACGGAGAGTGGGGACGATGCAAGAGAGAACTGCGGCAATTGTCGGAATCGCCGGCCTTGCGTGCCTGTTCGCGGTGTCGCTTCGAGGCCGGGGCGAGGCGCAGCTTTCAGCCCAGAGCGCGACCGCCGCACCGGCCGCGCCCGCCCGGGCCCAGGGGCCGGCGCCGGCTCTTTACAAGCTCGAGGACGCGTTTCTCCACTGGCCGCTCCCGCAGGACGACAAGGCCTATGGCGCGATCGACGGCAAACATCTCCATCAATACGTCTCGGATCAGACCGCGATCTCGCGCCGGTACCGCGATCAGGGGCACCCACAGTTCTGGGGACGGATCATCGGCTCGTCGGCAGACGAGGAGGATCGCGGTTGGCTGCTCGAGAAGTTCAAGGCGATCGGGCTGTCCGAGGTACACGATCAACCCTTCGATCTCGCGCCGCAGTGGATGCCGCAATCGTGGGAGATTACGGCAGCCGGCGGCGGCAAGACCATCCGTCTGGACGCGGCGCAGCCGGCTTACGGAACGCCCGGGACGACTGGCGACGGTCTCGATCTGGAGGCAGTCTACGTCGGCACCGGCAGCGAAGCGGACTACATCGGCCGCGACGTGAAAGGGAAAGCGGTCGTGCTCTTCAGCATGCCGCTGCCGGGTTCGTGGCGTCACACCGCCACCGCCGATGGTGCGGTCCGGCGCGCGCAGGATAAGGGGGCGGCGGCGATCATCATCGCCATCGCGCTGCCGGGCAACATCCGGACGCAGCTCTATCCGACCGGAACCACCGTTCCGACCTTTTCACTCGGGATGGACGACGGCTACGCCGTCCGCGATTTGATGGGGAAGCAGCCGACGCGTCTGCGCGTCAAGCTCGATGTGACGATGACGCCCGGGCGGAAGACCGGCACCGTGTGGGGAACGCTTCCCGGCTCGACCGACGAAACGGTCTATGTGCTGGCGCATCGGGACGGCTGGTTCGAGGCCGGCACGGACAATGCGTCCGGCGTCGCCACGATGCTCGGCCTGGCCGAGTACTTCGCCAAGATTCCGAAAGCGAATCGCCGGCGCACGATCGTGTTTCTGGGATCGAGCGGTCATCACAACAGCGCGAACATGAGCGGGACCTGGCTGCTCGATCATCGCGACGAAGTGTTCGCCAAGACCGCACTCTTCATCAACTGCGAACATACGGCGACGATGCAGACCTATCTGCTCGGAGAAGCGATTCGGAACGCCAACATGCACACCGGGCTGTTGTGGTACGCCGGCGGTCCGCAGCGGCCGAAACTTCAGGACATCGCGGTCAAAGCCTTTCGCGAGTTCGGGGTCGTGACTTACGCCGAGCCTGAGCGCGCGGCGCCGGGCGGTGAAATGAGCCGGCTCTGGCCGTATCTTCCCGGCGTCCAGGGATCGGATTACAACGTCTTCTTCCACTCGGATCACGAATCAGCCGACACCGTGCCCTGGACGGGCCTCGAAGCGATCACGCGGGCGTACGCCAAGATCATCGACGGCGTGAACACGCTCGATCTGAAAGAATTGCAGCGTGCGCCGGAAGTGCAGCCCACTGCGCCACGGGGAGACCGCTAGCGCGTGTCGGGTGCTGTTCCCTCGGTCAGCCCGCTTGCGGACCCGGCCGTCAGGCGCTGGATCGAGGACGGGCGACGCGATCCTGAAGGCTTCTGGGCACGTGCCGCGGCAGAACTGCCATGGTTCCGGCCCTGGGATCGCGTGTTCGAATGGAGTCCGCCGACGTTCCGCTGGTTCATCGGCGGCGAAACCAATCTGGCGTACAACGCGGTCGATCGTCATGTGCAGGCCGGCGCGGGCGATCGCGCCGCCCTGATCTATTTCAACGAGCGCGGCGACCGCAGCGTGCTGACCTACACACAGCTGTTGGAGCAGGTGAAGACGATCTCGGCGGCCCTGCGCGGCCTCGGCGTGCGCAAAGGCGACCGGATCACGATCTACATGCCGCCGTGTCCGGAGTCGATCGCGCTGATGCTGGCGACCGTCCGCATCGGCGCGATGCACTCGGTCGTGTTTGCCGGATTCGGCGCCACGGCACTGGCCGATCGCATCGCGGCGAGCGGATCCCGGTTCGTGTTCGCGGCCGATCTCACTTACCGCAAGGGCAGCACCATTCCACTGACTCCGATTGTGAACGAAGCAGTGGCCGCCGGCGGCCAGAGCGTCGAGCGTATCGTCACTCTGGCGCGCGAACGGGAGCCGGCAGGTGAGAGACGACTGTCGTGGCCGTCGTTTCTCGCACTGGCCGACGGCCAGAGCAGCGACTGGGTGCCGATGGAAGCGAACGAGCCGGCGTTCATTCTGGCGACCTCCGGCACGACCGCGAAGCCGAAGCTGGCGATTCACACCCACGGCGGCTACCAGGTACATGTGCACGCGATGGGCCGCTGGGTGTTCGGACTCGAACCCGCCGATGTGTGGTGGGCCACCTCTGACATCGGCTGGATCGTCGGGCACAGCTACATGGTGTACGGACCGCTCCTCGCCGGCTGCACGACGATCGCGTTCGAGGGCGCTCTCGATTATCCGCACGCCGAGGCGAACTGGCGCACTGCGGTCGAGGAGTACGGCGCCACCGGCATCTTCACGTCGCCGACGGCGATTCGAGCGTTGATGCGGTACGGTGACGCGCCGCTGCGTTCGGTCGACCACACCCGTCTCAAACGAGTCGTCTGCGCCGGTGAGGTGCTGAACGGGCCGGCGTGGGACTGGCTGCAGAACACGATTCTGCACGGGCGCGTGCCGGTCATCGACCACATGTGGCAGACCGAAACGAGCGGTCCCGTATTCGGTAACCCTTACGGCATCGGCTTGATGCCGATCAAACCGGGTTCCTCGACCATTCCGCTTGCCGGTATCGATGCCGAGGTCGTGAACCTCGACGGCACGCCATGCGCCGCCGGCGAAAAAGGGATCATGGTGATCGCGCGTCCGTTTCCCGGGCTGACGGCCGCGCTGTGGGGCGAGCCGGATCGCTACGGCCGCGATTACTGGGAGAAGATCCCCGGGCGCTACTATACCGGCGACTCGACCTCGATCGACGAGGACGGCTATATCTGGTTCGGCGGCCGCGCGGACGAGATCATCAAGATTGCCGGGCACCGCATCGGCACTATCGAGGTCGAGAGCGCGTGCCTTATCCATCCGGCCGTCGCCGAGTGCGGCGTAGTCGGGCGCCCCGACGACACGCGCGGCGAAGTGATCTCGGCGTTCGTGCTGCTGAAGAACGGGCAGTCCCCGTCAATGAGCCTGAAGCAGGCACTGCTCGAGACCATTCGCCACGAACTGGGACCGGTGGCGGTCGTCGGCGAACTGAATTTCGTGACCAACCTGCCGAAGACGCGCAGCGGCAAGATCATGCGGCGCGTGCTGAAGGCGGTGATCCTCAACCGCGATCCCGGCGACATCACGACCATCGAAGACGAAGGTTCAGTGGAAGAGGCGCGGCTTGCTTGGCAGCAGATGAAAGCGGAGATTTCGCCGATGAGTGCTCGGGTCGAAGGTTCGTTCAACGCCTTTCGCGTGTTCGAAGAGAACGGCAAGATCAGCGGGCGGCTGGTGTCGCTGTCGGTGGACGACCTCAGCCAGGGGACGGTGGTCATCAAGACGGCATTCTCGAGCGTGAACTACAAGGACGCGCTCGCCGCGACCGGCGCCGGCAAGATCATGCGCCGCTTTCCGCTGGTCGGTGGCATCGACGTGTCCGGCATCGTCGCGTCTAGCACTGACGCTCGGTTCAGCGACGGCGAGGCGGTCCTCGTCACCGGCTACGACCTCGGTGTGGCGCACGACGGCGGATATGCCGAGTACGTGCGCGTTCCCGCCGAGTGGGTGGTGAAAGTGCCGGCCGGGCTCTCGCTCGCCGACGTCATGGCGATCGGCACTGCCGGTTTCACGGCGGCGCTGTCGGTTGCGGCGCTGGAACGCAACGGCCTGCAAGCCAGTGCCGGCTCCGTGATCGTGACCGGGGCCACCGGCGGCGTCGGCAGCATGGCGGTCCAGTTGCTGGCGGCGCGAGGCTATCGTGTCACCGCGCTGACGGGCAAGGACGCGGAGCACGACTATTTGCGCTCGCTCGGCGCGGCCGACGTACTGTCGCGCACGACCTTGCAGATGGGCACCCGTCCGCTCGAGAAATCGCAATGGGCGGGCGCCGTGGACTGCGTCGGCGGCGAGACGCTCGCCTGGTTGACGAGGACGATGAACTACAACGGCGCGATTGCCTGCTCGGGTCTGACCGGCGGGACGGATCTACATACGACCGTGCTGCCGTTCATCCTGCGTGGCGCCAAACTCCTTGGTATCGACTCGGTGATGTGCCCGATGGAGACGAGACTCGAGGTCTGGCAGCGGCTGGCAACCGACATGAAGCCGGCGTCACTCGGCACCATGGCCCGCGAGATCACGATGGGTGAACTGCCGGATGCCTTTGCGACACTGCTCAAAGGCGGCGCGCGCGGACGGTATGTTGTGAAGTTCTGAGCCAGGCGACCCTGAAAGGCGTCGCCCTACGGAGGAGATCATGAGAGCTCGTGTGGTATTCGTCGCCGCGCTGTTCGCCGTCTATGCGGGATCGATGCGCCTCACCGGACAGGTCGGCCTGCAGGGCGAGCGCTCCAAAGCTCGCGACTGGGCGCAGGACGCGGCGATGAAAATCACCGAGCCGTTCACGCTTGCAAGCGTCGGCGACGTGATCATCATCAGGCCCGCCTCTCAATCCACCGATCCCGGGCTGCAGAGCGCCATCAAGGTCATCAAGGACGCCGATGTCGGCTTCGGCAACTTCGAGTCGCTGATTCGCGACGAGCGGACGTTCAAGGGCCCGCTCGGCGGCAGCATGGTCGGCACCAAGGAAGTCGCCGCCGACCTCAGGAAGATGGGTTTCACGCTGATGAACCGCGCTGGAAATCACCTGGTTGATGCCGGCGAGGAAGGGCTGTTCGAAACGGTCCGCCTGATGGACGACGCCGGCCTGGTCTATGGAGGCGTGGGGCGGAACCTCGACGAAGCACGAGCGCCGCGCTTCGCCGACACGCCGAAGGGACGCATCGGGCTGGTCGGCATGTACAGCGAAACCGGCGGCGCCCAGTCGCGCCTGGCCGCGACCTATCGCGTCGGCATCACCGGAGGGAGGCCCGGCCTGAACCCGTTGAACCTGACGCGCGCGATTACGGTCAGCAGTGAACACCTGGCCCTGTTGAAGAAGATCAAGGACGCTGTCTACGAGCGCCGCGACGAGTACACCAGCGCGGTCCGGCCGGCGACCGGCGACTCGTCCACTACGGTGGAGTTCTTCGGGACGATCTACAAGGCGGGCAGCCGGCCGGGTGAGTTGACCTATTCGATGAACCAGCGGGATCTGCAGGACACGCTCAAGAGCGTCAAGAACGGCAAGCAGTACGCGGACTTCATGATTGCGACGATTCACGCGCATCAGGGCGACTCCGTTCTCCAGTCTTTTCTGTTCGAGGATCATCCGCCCGATTTCCTGGTCGAACTGGCGCACGCCTCAATCGACAGCGGTGCCGACACCTTCGTCGGTCACGGACCGCACATTCTTCGCGGCATCGAAATCTACAAAGGGAAGCCGATTTTCTACGACCTCGGCGAGTTCTTCCGCGAATGGGACTGGAGCTGCGACTGCAACGTCAGCCCGAACGGCGATCTGACTCAGGCCGAAACCGTGGTCCGGGGACTCGAGGCGCGCGGTGTGGTCGAGCCAATCAACTACGAGAGTGCGATCGCGCTCAGCAAGTTCGACAAGGGGCAGCTGCAGGAGGTCAGGATCTATCCCATTTGGGCGCGCCAGGACGGTCCGATCTCGCGGCGCGGCACGCCGATGACGGCGCCGCCGCCGATCGCGCAGCGGATCCTCGCAAGGCTGCAGAAGCTCTCGGAACCGTTCGGCACCAAGATCGTGGTCGAAGGGAACGTCGGCGTCATCCGCCCGAGCACGGCGCCCCGGACGTCTCAGCCGTAAGAAAGCCCGGGATTAACCTGGCGCAGCGTTTGCTCTCCAAGGTCGCAGCACTTCCTCGCTGCGCGTTCTGCGGAGCGGACAAACCCTCACCTCAGCGCGGGAGGCGAACGTTGCCTCCCGGCCCGCCTCCTTCGAACGCCATCATTCACCGCACGGTAAAAAACTTCCGAAAAAGCGCCGCGTGACGCCGATCTTTTACCCGGAGCGATCCCCCGGCGTTACACCGCTGTTGCCTGTGTCTGGCAAGTGCCAGCACAACAACGGAGGGACCGACATGAATTTCCGACAGGTGGGAGCGGCCGCGCTGGCCGTCTCTTTGTGTGGCGTGCAGGCCGGCTATGCGGCAGAGCCGGTGCTCGTGGCGATCGGCAGCATCACTGGACTCTACGAAGATTTTGCGAGCCAGACCTCAGGGCTGCTCGAAAACGGAGTGCCGGGCAATCGGTTCGGTGGACTCGGCTCGGGCCTGGCTTACCTCGCCTCAGCGGCGAGCGCACGAAGGCGTTCACGCTGCCGGCGAAGTTCGCGATCGAACCTGAACGCGATGGGCGCCCTCGAGATCAGCGGCAACACCGCCGGCCGCGTCACCAACAAGGGCATGGAAGGTCTGGCGATTACGCCGGACGGCAAGACGCTGGTCGGCGCGATGCAGAGTCCGCTCCTGCAGGATGGCGGCGACCTCAAGGGTGGCGTCACCCGGATCATCACCATCGACATCCGAACCGGAGCGACAAAGGAATACGCGTACCAGCTCGACACCGCCACCAAGACGACCATCAGCGACATCCTCGCCATCAACGACCACGAGTTCCTCGTGGACGAGCGCGACAGCAAGGGCCGCGCCGACACGGTGGGTTCGAAGGCCGGCTTCAAGAAGCTGTATATCGTTGACATCCAGTTCGGGCACGACGTCAGCAACATCACCGGGTTCACGGGCACCGCCAGCGCGCCGATCGCCAACATCGCCCCGTTTGCGCTGACGAAAACGCTGTTTCTGGACGTGGTGAACGCGTTGACGACCGATGGCGGTTTCGACCCGACCCAGATTCCGGCCAAGCTCGAAGGCATCACGTTCGGCCCCGATGTCACGTATGTCGATGGCACGACCAAGCAGTCGGTGACGAAGCACACCTTGTTCCTGGGCAACGACAACGATTTCCTCGCGACGCTCGCGCCACCGGTCGGCACCGGCGACAATCCGAATCAGTGGTTCGTGTTCGCGTTCTCGGACGTCGATTTGCCGTTCTACGTGCCGCAACGATTC